>MEQQ01000045.1:10732-11800 GCA_001770285.1 Betaproteobacteria bacterium RBG_16_66_20 | reverse complement strand
CCTCATCGACGACGTGCCGAACGACGTGCGCACCAGCTTGCGCTGGGTACTCGAAGCCTACCGCAGCGGCAAGCTTCCGCGCTAGGCGCGGTCCTTGACCAGCGCTAGACCTTCACGCTGAAGGGCGTGAAGTTGGTGTTGAGGTCGTAGTAGTCCTCGCGCTCGGCATGCTTGAGGAACGCGACCACGCGGTAGGTCACCGGCGTCATCGCGACTTCCCAGCCGGTCTTGAGCAGGTATTGCGCCATCGCGACCTTCAGGATGTCGGACGTTTCCCAGATGCCGTAGAACGCGATGAAGTAGAACAGCGACGAATCGACGAGCTCGCCGAAAACGGTCGATCCGATGGTGCGCGTCCAGAGCCACTTGCCGGCGGTGAATATCTTCATCTTCGCCAGCACGTAGCTGTTGACGAAGCTGCCGCACCAGAACGCGATCATCGAGCCGAGCGCGATGCGCCAGGCATTGCCGAACACCGCCTCCAGCGCCGGCTGGTAAGTCTTCATGTAGCTGGAAGGTCCCGGCGGCAGGCTCACCACTACCCAGGCCATGAACGAGGCGAAGGCGAGCGCGCCAAAACCCGCCCAGACCACGCGCCGGTCCCGGCCGTAGCCGTAGACCTCGGTAAGGATGTCGCCGAAGATGTACGAGATCGGAAAGAACAGCACCCCGGCGCCGAACGGCGTCGGGCCGAGCAGCGGCAGATCGACCACCGCCTGCTTGGCGGCGCCGATGAAGTTGGAGCAGATCAGCACGGTGACGAACGCCACCATGATGAAATCGTAGTAGCGGAAATTCCGCGGCGCGCCGGCAGTCATGCGCTCAAGCCAGCCGGGGGGAATGGTCGCGCACGTCCGCGTCCGTCTCTACGCGCATGGCATCCAGCATGCGCGACACCATCGCGTAAAAAGCCGCGGTCAGCGACAGCTCCACGAATTCGGCGTCGCTGAAATGCTGCTTCGCCTCGGCGTGCACCGCGTTGGTGACATCGCAGGCCATGACCGCCTCGGTCAGCGCGAGCGCGGCGCGCTCCCTGGGATCGAACGCGTTCGAATCGCGCCAGCCGGC
>MEQQ01000045.1:4782-10625 GCA_001770285.1 Betaproteobacteria bacterium RBG_16_66_20 | reverse complement strand
GCCACCATGATGAAATCGTAGTAGCGGAAATTCCGCGGCGCGCCGGCAGTCATGCGCTCAAGCCAGCCGGGGGGGGCGGTACAGGTTGTCCGGCTTGCCCCAAAGTTCCTCGAGGCGCTTCTGCAGCGCGGGTTCGAACTGGACGGAAGACACGCGTTGCATGGCCGTAGTATGCCCGAAGAAGATCTGCTGCCGAGCGCTCAAGCCCGCTGTCTGAGCACGGCCGCGAGATCGCGGTGCGCGCGGCGCAGCAGCTCTTCGGTGCTGTTCCAGTCGATGCACGGGTCGGTGACCGAGACCCCGTAGCGCAGCTGCGAGCGGTCCTCCGGAATCGGCTGGCTGCCCGCCTCGAGGTTCGATTCGAGCATCATCCCCACGATCGAGCGGTTGCCCTCCAGGATCTGGTGCGCGCAATCATTGAACACCAGCGGCTGCAGCGAGGGGTCCTTCATGGAATTCGCGTGCGAGCAGTCGATGACGATGTTCGGCGCGAGCCGCGCCTTCGTCAGCCCCTGCTCGGCGAGCCGCACGCTCACGGTGTCGTAATTCGGCCGCCCGCCGCCGCCGCGCAGCACCAGGTGGCCGTACCGGTTGCCCCGCGAGCGGATCACGCTCGTCCTGCCCGCCGGGTTGACGCCGAGAAAGCCGTGCGGCTGCGCCGCCGACTTGATGGCGTTGATCGCCACGTCGAGCGCGCCGTCGGTGCCGTTCTTGAAGCCGACAGGCGCCGAAAGCCCGCTCGCCATTTCGCGATGGGTCTGCGACTCGCTGGTGCGCGCGCCGATTGCGTACCAGGAGATCAGCTCGGCGAAATACTGCGGGCAGATCGGGTCGAGCGCCTCCGAGCCGGTTGGCAGCCCGAGTTCGGCGAGCTGCATCAGCAGCGTCCTTGCGCGCGCGATTCCCTCGTCGATGCGGAACGAATCGTCCATGAACGGATCGTTCACGAACCCCTTCCAGCCCACCGAGGTACGCGGCTTCTCGAAATACACCCGCATCACCAGCACCAGCGTGTCGCGCACCCCGTCGGCGAGGCGCTTGAGGCGCCGCGCGTAATCGAGCGCGGCCTCCGGATCGTGGATCGAGCAGGGGCCGACCACCACGAACAGGCGCGGGTCCTTGCGCTCGAGGATCGCGCGCAGCGCATTGCGCCCCGCGAGCACGGTCCCGGCGGCGGCGTCGGTGAGCGGAATGCGCTCGTTCACTTCGTCGGGCGAAGGAATCTCGGTCATCTGCTCGACGTTGACGTTGTCGAGCTGCGTCTCGAGCGGGCTGCGGCGTGAATTCACGCGGATAGTGGCCACTGGACTCCGTTTTCTACAGGCGACCGTCGGGTTCGATGCCGCGGTAGAGCCAGTCCGCTTCCCAGGGATTCTCCGGATCGCGCGCCCGGGCGAGCTCGTTGCGCAGCTCGCGCGCGCCGCCGTCGACGTGGAACCACTCGCCGAAGAAGCGTGATGAGAGCACCACGCGCGCGCTGCGGTTCATGCGCTCGCGCTGGTAGGCAAGGAACGCGCGGTTGTAGTCCCCGCCCGCGGCGGCCACCTTTTCGGCGAGCACCAAGCCGTCCTCGATCGCCATCTGCGCGCCCTGCGCGAGGTATTGCAGGGTCGGGTGCGCCGCATCGCCCAGCAGAGTGACGCAGCCGTCTGTCCAGTTGGTCACCGGATCCCGGTCGTGCAGCACCCAGTTCCGCTCGCGCGAGACATAGCGCAGGTTGTCCCGGACCGCCGCATGGGTGCGCGAAAATAATTGCTCGAGTTCATCGGGCGCACCCGCGTCGTTCTCGCCGCGCCGGAAACGCCGGCTGGCGATGGTCGCGACGTTGTTCATCACGGTGCCGCCGCGCAGGCGGTACTGCACCATGTGCAGGTCCGGGCCGCCCCAGATTGTCATCGTATTGATCCGGCTGCGCTCGACAATCTGCTCGTCGGGGACGACGCCGCGGTAGACGTAGTGCCCCGCCATGCGCGGCGCGCCGTCGCCGACCACCGCCTGCCGCGTCGGCGACCACAGGCCGTCTGCGCCGATGAGCGCCGCGCCTTCGTATTGCGCGCCGTTCTCGCAGTGGACGCTGACTGTATCGCCTTGTTGCGTAAATTTTTTTATTTCAGAAGAAGATTCAAGAACAATTTCCTCGCGCCGCCTGCACGCCTCCAGCAGTCCGCCATGCAGGTCGCGGCGGTGGATCACGAAGTAGCGATACTGGTAACGCTCGAGGAACCGCTTGCCGAGCGCAATGCGGCTCAGTTCCTCATTGGTGATCGCGTCGGCGAAGATCAGCGCCTCCGGAAACACCGAGGTCGGCTCGAGCGATCGCAGCACGCCGAGCCGGTCGAGCATCCGGGCCACGTTCGGGCCCATCTGGATGCCGTAGCCGATCTCGCCGAACTCGGCGGCCTTTTCGAGCACGCGCACCCGGCGGCCCTTCTGCGCCAGCGCGAGCGCCACGGCCAGGCCGCCGATCCCCCCGCCCGCAATCAGAATCTGTCTCTCGCTCATAGTCGCGGTATTCTGTATGTTTTATCGTCTGCGGCAAATCCCGTGGAGAAAAGCATGCCGCAACCGGTTCGCGCCCTCCTCGTTGCCCTCGCCCTCGCGGCGTTCGCAATCCCCGCCGCGCATCCCCAAGTCTACCCCGCAAGATCGGTCCGGCTGATTGTTCCCTATCCCGCAGGGGGCGGCACCGATTTTTTCGCCCGCACGCTCGCCGTGCAACTCTCGCAACAGATGGGCCAGCAGGTCGTAGTCGAGAACCGTCCCGGCGCTGCGACTATCATCGGGGCGGAAGCGGCGGCGAAATCGGCGCCGGACGGCTACACCCTGCTGCTCGGCGACACCGCGACCTTCGCGGTGAATCCGGGCCTGTACAGGAAGCTGCCCTACGACCCGCAGAAAGATCTCTCGCCGATCAGCTTGACCGGCCGCTTCGCTCTGCTGCTGGTCGTCAACCCGGCGGCAATCAAGGCAGGTTCGGCGATGGAGCTGATTGATCAGGCAAAAAAGGAACCGGGCAAGCTCGACTATGCGTCTCCGGGAGCAGGCAGCCCGCACCACCTCGCGATGGAACTGTTCAAGCTGCGCACCGGCACCGCGCTCGCACACGTCCCCTACAAGGGCGCGGGTCCCGCGATTCAGGACCTGATCGGCGGCCGAATCCCATTGATGTTCCTCGACCTGGCGGCAGGCGCACCGCAGATCAGGGCCGGCAAGTTAAAGGCTCTCGCGGTCGCAAGCGAAAGCCGCATTCCGGCGCTGCCCGGGCTACCGACGCTCCACGAGTCAGGCCTGCCGGGGTTCGAAGCCTGGGCCTGGCAGGCGCTCGCGGTGCCGGCCGGTACGCCGGGTAACATCGTGGCAAAGCTCAACGCGGAATATCGCAACGCCATCGGCGCGCCGGAGATTCGGCAAAAGATGATCGACGCCGGCATCGATCCGCTGCAGAGTTCGCCCGAGGAAGCCAGCGCCTATATCAGGAGCGAAACGGCGAAGTGGGCGAAAGTGATCAGGGAAAGCAGTATCACCGTGGAGTAAGGGAACGCCATGGATATGGGTGCCAAACCCAAGTCGACGCGCAGGTCCAGGATTGCCCGGCAGAAACTCGCCTATCAGAGAGGCTTCGGCAACACGTTTTCCAGCGAGGCGGTGAAAGGCGCGCTGCCGGTCGGGCAGAATTCGCCGCAGCGCGCGCCAAGGGGCCTTTACGCGGAAGGCGTCTCCGGCTCCGCGTTCACCGCGCCGCGCGCCGAGAACCTGAATGCGTGGCTCTACAAGCTGCGGCCCTCCGCGATGCACGGGCCCTACGCGCCGGTCGCCGGCGGAAAAACTGCGGGTCTGCTGCGTTCAGGGCCGTTCGACGAGGCGAAGACGCCGCCCAACCGGCTGCGCTGGAATCCCCTGCCGATCCCTGCCAGGCCCACCGATTTCATCGACGGCCTCGTGACCATGGCGGGATCGGGCGACCCGGCGGCGCATTCGGGCATCGGCGTTCATGTCTATTGCGCCAACCGCTCGATGACCGATCGCTATTTCCACGACGCCGACGGCGAGATGATGATCATCCCGCAGCAGGGTGGTCTTTTGATTTTTTCAGAGTTAGGAAAAATCCAGGCCGAACCAGGAGAGATCGCGGTCGTGCCCCGCGGCATCAAATTCAAGGTCGGCCTTCTGGACGGCGCGGCGCGGGGTTACGTGTGCGAGAACTACGGCGCGCCCTTCCGCCTGCCCGAACTGGGGCCGATCGGCTCGCAGGGCCTCGCGCAAAAGCGCGATTTCCTCGCCCCGGTCGCCGCGTTCGAGGACAGGAGCGGCAAATGCGAGGTGGTGGCGAAATTCCTCGGCAACCTGTGGGCCGCCGAGTACCGGCATTCGCCGCTCGACGTGGTCGCCTGGCACGGCAACTGCGTGCCTTACAAGTACGATCTGGCGCGCTTCATGGTGATCAACACGGTGAGCTTCGACCATCCGGATCCGTCGATCTTCACGGTGCTCACCTCGCCCTCGGGCCAGCCCGGGGTGGCGAATTGCGACTTCGTGATCTTCCCGCCTCGCTGGATGGTCGCCGAGCACAGCTTCCGCCCGCCCTGGTTCCACCGCAACGTCATGAGCGAGCTGATGGGCCTGGTGCACGGCGTCTACGACGCCAAGGCCGAAGGCTTCCTGCCCGGCGGGATCTCGATCCACAACTGCCTGCAGGGCCATGGCCCGGACGTTGCGACCTTCGACAAGGCGAGCGCCGTCGATCTGCAACCGCACAAGATCGAGGACACGCTCGCCTTCATGTGGGAATCGAAATTCGTCTTCCGCCCGACGAAATTCGCGCTCGGCGCGCCGCAGCTGCAGAAGAATTACGACGCCGTCTGGAGCGGCTTCAGGAAGCATTTCAAATAGGCAATTTTCGTCTCTGCTGGGAAGACTTCCGCCCGGGCGGCGTGTACGAGCACGGCTCGCGCACGCTGAGCGAGGAGGAGGTCATCCGCTTCGCGCGGGAATGGGACCCCCAGCGCTACCACGCCGATCCCGAGGCTGCGCGCCACACGCCGTTCGGCGGCCTGATCGCTTCGGGCTGGCAGTCCTGCTGCGTCGCCATGCGGTTGATGTGCGACGCCTATCTGCTCGAGTCCTCCTGCGTCGGGTCGCCGGGCATCGACGAGATCCGCTTCCTCAAGCCGGTGCGCCCGGGCGATACCCTGCGCTTCCGCTCCACTGTGCTCGCCTCCGAGCCCTCGAGATCCAGGCCCGAACGCGGCACAGTGACGTTCCGCTGGGAGCTGCTCAACCAGGACGACGAGGTCGCGCTCTCGATGGTAGGGCGCCAGCTCTACCTCAGACGCGTGGCGAACTGACGCATCGCCATCAGTTCATCTGCAGCCGCCGGCGCGCGGCGGCGTACTCGGCCTCGAGTTTCGCCACCACCTGCGCCACCGGCACGACGGCGTCGATCTGGCCCACGCCCTGCCCGGCGCTCCAGATGTCGCGCCAGACCTTCTTCTCGGCGCCGCCCGCAGTGCCGAAGTTCATCTTGTTGGGATCGGACTTGGGCAGGTTGAGCGGATCGAAGCCGGCCGCGACCACACTGTGCTTGAGATAGTTGCCGTGCACGCCGGAGAAAAGATCCGTGTAGACGATGTCGGCGGCGGCGGCGCGCAGGATCTCCTCCTTGTAGCGCTCCGGCACGCTCGCCTCGGGCGTGGCGAGGAAGCGCGTGCCGATGTAGGCGAGATCCGCGCCGGCCGCCTGCGCGGCGAGGACCGCGTCGCCGCTCGCGATCGCGCCCGAGAGAACGATCGGCCCGTCGAAGAATCGCCGCACCTCGCCGATCAGCGCGAACGGCGACAGCGTGC
>MEQQ01000045.1:0-4771 GCA_001770285.1 Betaproteobacteria bacterium RBG_16_66_20 | reverse complement strand
CGCCGGCGCCGGCACAGACGAGAATCAGGCCGTCGACCCCGGCCTCGAGCGCCTTTTCCGCGTGGCGCACGCTGATCACGTCGTGCAGCACGATGCCGCCGTAGGCGTGCACCTTCGCCACCACGTCGTTCGGCGCCCTGAGGCTCGTGATCGTGATCGGCACCTTGTGCCTGATGCAGACCTCGATGTCGTGCTCGAGGCGGTCGTTCGACTTGTGCACGATCTGGTTGACCGCGTAGGGCGCCGCCTGCGGCTGCCCCGCGAGCGCGCTCTCGATTTCCGTCAGCCAGCCGTCGAGCGCTTCCTTGGGGCGCGCGTTCAGCGCCGGAAACGAACCGACGATGCCCGCCTTGCATTGCTCGACGACCAGCTTCGGATTGCCCGCGATGAACATCGGCGCCCCGATCACCGGGATGCGCAGCTTCTGCAGAATCGGCGGCAACGACATGGCTTTTGTCTCCCTTGTCAGCGCAGCGGCTCGCCCTTGGCCGCCTTGTCCCGCAGCAGCTTGGGCGGCGCGAAGCGATCGCCGTACTTCCTCGCCAGTTCATCCGCGCGCCGGACGAAATTCGCCGCGCCGACGTAATTGATGAACTGCAGCGCGCCGCCGGTCCAGGCCGGAAAGCCGATGCCGAAGATCGAGCCGATGTTGGCGTCGTGCACCGTGGTGAGGACGCCCTCCTCCAGGCAGCGCGCGGTCTCGATCGCCTGGCGATAGAGAATGCGGTCCTTCAGCTCCTCGATGTCCCACTTCACGCCGCTGCGGCCGAAGATCCGGCCGAGTTCCGGCCAGAGGTACTTCTTGCCGTCCTTCGGGTACTCGTAGAAACCGCCGCCGCCCGCGCGCCCGGGGCGCTTGAGTTCGTTCACCATCTTCACGATCACCTGCTGCCCGGGATGCTCCGGCGGAAGCGGCTTGCCTTCCGCCTTCAGGTCAGCGATGGTCTGTTCCATTACGTGCACCGAGAGCGACATCGAGGTCTCGTCGATCACCGCCAGCGGCCCGATCGGCATGCCGGCCTGGCGCACAGTGTTCTCGATCACGGCCGCGGGAACTCCTTCTGCAAGCATCGCGCAACCTTCCTGCACGAAAGTGCCGAAGGTACGGCTGGTATAGAAGCCGCGCGCGTCGTTCACCACGATCGGCGTCTTGCCGATCTGCAGCACGTAGTCGTAGGCCTTGGCGAGCGTCTCGGGCGAGGTCTTTTCGCCCTTGATGATCTCGACCAGTTCCATCCGGTCCACCGGAGAGAAGAAATGCAGGCCGATGAACTTCTCCGGATGCGCCGAGGCCTTCGCCAGCCCGGAGATCGGCAGCGTCGAGGTGTTCGAAGCGAAGATGCCGCCGGCAGCGAGCAGCGGCTCGGCCTCCTTGGTCACCTGCGCCTTCAGCTCGCGCTTCTCGAACACCGCCTCGATGATCAGGTCGCAGCCCGCGAGATCCTTCATGTCCGCGGTGGCTTTGATCAGCATCAGCGGATTCTTGTCCTTCTTCCTGCGCTCGAGGATCTTGCCGGAATAGGCCTTGCCCGCTTCCGCCTTCTCCAGCGACACGTCCTTCAGCACGCAGGACACGCCGCGGTTCATGTTCGCCCAGGCGATGCCGCCGCCCATCATGCCGGCGCCGAGGATGCCGACCTTGCTTGCCTTCCATTTCGCCACGTCCTTGGGACGCGAGGCGCCGGACCTGATCGCGTTGCGGTTGAAAAAGAGCGAGATCAGGTTTTTCGCCACGCCGCCGACCGCGAGCCTGGCGAGATAGCGCGATTCGATGCGCATCGCGGTATCGAAGTCGACGTACGCGCCTTCCACCATCGCCGACATGATCGCCTTGGGCGCCGGATACAGGCCGCGCGTACGCTCGATGACCATCGCGGGCGCGATCGCGAGCATCTGGGAAACCTTCGTGCTCGACGGCCCGCCCCCGGGCATGCGGTAGTTGTCCTCGTCCCAGGGCTGCTTGGGCGAGGGGTGCGCGACTATCCATTCGCGCGCCATCTTGAAGAGCTCTTCCCGGTTCGCGGCGATCCCCTGGATCAGGCCAAGCGCGGCGGCTTCGCGCGGTCGCAGCGTCTTGCCTTCGACCAGGTACGGAAACGCGGCCTGCAGCCCGAGCAGGCGGACCGTCTTGGTGACCCCGCCCGCCCCCGGCAGCAGGCCGAGCGTCACTTCGGGCAATCCAAGCTGAATCGAAGCGTCGTCCAGCACGATGCGGCAATGCGCGCACAGCGCGATCTCCCAGCCGCCGCCGAGCGCGGTGCCCTCGAGCGCCGCGACCACCGGGATCCCGAGCTTCTCCAGCGAGCGCATCTGCTTCTTGACCGCCTCGACCCAGCGGAACACCTTCGGACCTTCCTCCGGCCGCCACCCGAGCACGTCCTTGAGTTCCGCGCCCGCGAAGAAGGTTTTCTTCGCGGACGCGAGGATCACGCCCTTGACAGAGGCCTTCGAGCGCCGCAGTTCATCCTGCAAGCGCTCTACCGTCGCGGTGAACGCCGTCTGCCACTCCTCGGTCATGGTGTTGACCGGGGCGCCCGGGGCGTCGAACGTGACGGTGACTACGTTTTCGGAATCCTTCTCAAAGCGGATAGGCGAAGAACCTGCCATTTCAAAGACGCTCCACGATGGTTGCAATGCCCATGCCGCCGCCGACGCAAAGCGTCGCCAGGCCGTAGCGCAGCTTCCTGCGCTCCAGCTCATCCAGCAGCGTGCCGAGGATCATGGCGCCGGTCGCGCCGAGCGGATGCCCCATCGCGATGGCGCCGCCGTTCACGTTGACGATCTCGTCGGAGACGTGCAGTTCCTTCATGAATTTCATCGGCACCACCGCAAAGGCCTCGTTGATCTCGAACAGATCGATCTGCTCGATCTGCATCTTCGCCTTGGCGAGCGCCTTGCGCGCCGCCGGCATCGGGCCGGTCAGCATGATGGTCGGATCGGCGCCGGAGAGCGCCACCGACACGATGCGCGCGCGCGGCGTCAGGCCCAGCTGCTTTCCCTTTTCTTCCGAGCCGATCAGCACCGCGGCGGCGCCGTCGACGATACCCGAGGAGTTGCCCGGCGTATGCACGTGCTTGATGCGCTCCACCTGCGGATAGCGCTGGATCGCGACCGCGTCATAGCCCATTTCGCCCATCTTGTCGAAGGAGGGCTTGAGCGCAGCGAGCGCTGCCAGCGTCGTCTGCGGCCGGATGAACTCGTCATGGTCGAGGATCACGTCGCCGATCGCGTCTTCAACCGGAACCACGGAACGCTTGAAGCGGCCGGCATCGCGCGCGGCCGCGGCGCGCTGCTGCGAGCGCATCGCATAGCAATCGATCTGGTCGCGCGTGAATCCTTCCAGCGTCGCGATCAGGTCGGCGCTGATGCCCTGCGGAATGAACGCGGTGTCGAACGCGGTTTCGGGATCGCAGGCCCAGGGCCCGCGGTCGGTGCCAAGCGGCACGCGCGACATGGATTCGACGCCGCCCGCGACCACCAGGTCTTCCCAGCCGGAGCGCACCTTTTGCGCCGCCATGTTCACCGCCTCCAGGCCCGAAGCGCAGAAGCGGTTCAGCTGCACGCCCGAGGCGCGGAAGTCCCAGCCCGCTGCGAGCGCCGCGGTCTTGGCGATGCAGCTGCCCTGCTCGCCCACCGGCGTGACGCAACCCATCACGACATCGTCCACCTGCGAGGTGTCGAGGTCGTGGCGCTTCTGCAATTCCTTCAACACGCCGGTAAGCAGCGAAATGGGTTTGACTTCATGCAGCGAACCGCTCGATTTGCCGCGGCCGCGCGGCGTGCGGATCGCGTCGAAAACCATCGCCTCAGTTGGATTGCTGGCCATCCTTGCCTCCTAACCCGAGAGAACGGGAGATCACTTCCTTCATGATTTCGTTGGTGCCGCCATAGATGCGCCCCACGCGCGCGTCGACGTAGGCCTGCGAGATCGGGAATTCCCACATGTAGCCGTAGCCGCCATGCAGCTGCAGGCATTCGTCGAGCACCTTCCCCTCCATGTCCGTGGCCCAGTACTTGGCCATCGAGGCGGTGGCGGTATCGAGCTTTTTCTCCAGCAGCAGCTCCATGCAGCGGTCCACGAACACGCGCATCACCTGCACCTCGGTGGCGACCTCGGCGAGCTTGAAGCGCGTGTTCTGGAAGCTTGCGACCGGCCTGCCGAAGGCTTTGCGGTCATTGACGTAGCCGATGGTCCAGCCGAGCGCGGCTTCGCACTTCGCGGCCGCCGCGATCGCGATCTGCATGCGCTCCCAGGGCAGCTCCTGCATGAGATAGATGAAGCCGTTGTTTTCCTGGCCGAGCAGGTTCTCCGCCGGCACCTCGACGTTGTCGAAAAACAATTCCGCGGTGTCCTGGCCCTTCAGGCCCATCTTCTTCAGGCGCCTGCCCTTCTCGAAGCCCTTCATCGTCGTGTCCACGACCACCAGACTCGTGCCCTTGGCGCCCTTGGCCGGATCGGTCTTCGCCACCACGATCACCAGGTCGCAGTTCCAGCCGTTGGTGATGAAGGTCTTGGAGCCGTTGACGATGTATTTGTCGCCCTTCCTGATTGCAGTGGTCTTCACCGCCTGCAGGTCCGAACCCGCGCCCGGCTCGCTCATGGCGATGGCGCCGATCATTTCCCCGGCCGCCATTTTCGGCAGGTATTTCTGCTTCAGCGCGTCGTTGCCGTAGTTGAGCAGGTACGGGGCGACGATCTCGGAATGCAGCCCCCAGCCGAGCGAGGAATTGTTGATCCGCGCCTGCTCCTCGATGAGTACCATGCTGAACA
>MEQQ01000044.1 GCA_001770285.1 Betaproteobacteria bacterium RBG_16_66_20 | reverse complement strand
GCGATCACGCGTGATGGCGGCGAGATTCTGATTGGCCTGGGGCAACGACGGATCGATCGCGAGCGCGCGGCGAAAGCTCGCCATCGCTTCGGCGAGCCGGCCCTGCATCTGCAGCACGCTGCCCAGGTTGTTGTGCGCCCTGGCCTGGTTTGCGTCGAGCGCGAGCGAATTGCGGTAACAGGTCTCCGCCTCGGCGAGCCGGCCCTCGGCCTGGTGCACCCGCCCGAGCGTGTAGTGGGGCGCCGCGGCGCCGGGGTCGGCCGCGATTGCGCGCTGCGCCCAGCGCATCGCCGCCTCGGCGTCGCGTTCGTCGGCGGCGAGCGCCGCCATGAGATCGAGCGCGGCCGCGTCCTGCGGCGACCGGCGCAGCACCTCCTCGCAGCAGTGCCGCGCTTCGCCCAGCGCGTACTGCTCCCGCAGCTGCGCGGCTTTCTCGAGCAGCGCGCGCGTCATGGCCGTCTCGCCAATAGTAGAATTCTGCCTTCTCCAGGAGTCGACATGCAGCAGGAAAACATGGTTCCCGTGACCATTCTCACGGGCTTTCTCGGCGCGGGCAAGACCACGCTGCTCAACCGCATCCTCAAGGAGGACCACGGCAAGCGCATCGCGGTGATCGAGAACGAGTTCGGCGAGGTCGGCGTCGACAGCGAGATCATCGAAAACAGCGAAGAGCAGATCGTCGAGATGAACAACGGCTGCATCTGCTGCACGGTGCGCGGCGACCTGATCAAGATCCTCGGCGACCTGAAGGACCGGCGCAGCCAGGGTGCGCTCGAGTTCGACCGCGTCATCATCGAGACCACCGGCATGGCCGACCCCGGGCCGGTGGCGCAGACGTTTTTTACCGACGAGGATATCGGCGCTTACTACCTGCTCGATTCGATCCTCACGGTGGTGGACGCGAAGCACGCGTCCAAGCACCTCGACGAGTTCCGCGAAGCGCAGGAACAGGTGGGTTTTGCAGACAGGATACTGCTTTCCAAAACCGATCTCATGCAGGAAGAAGAAAACCAGAAGTTGATCAAAAGACTGAAAACAATGAATCCGCGCGCGCAAGTGAAGAAGGTGCATTTCGGCGCTACGCCGATCGGGGAGATCCTCGACATCCGCGGCTTCAACCTGAACGCGATCCTCGAGCTCGACCCCGAATTCCTCGCCGATGCGCCCCACGAGCATCACGACGAAGTCGAATCCTTCGTGTTCCGCTCCGAGAAGCCCTTCAACGGCGACAAGCTGGAGCAGTTCCTCTCCGGCATGATCCAGGTGTACGGGCCCGACCTGCTGCGCTACAAGGGCGTGCTCTGGATGAAGGGCAATCCGCGGCGCGTCGTCTTCCAGGGCGTGCACATGATGATGGGCGGCGACCTGGGCAAGCCCTGGGGCGGGGACAAGAAACAGTCGGTGATGGTGTTCATCGGCAAGCGATTGCCGAAGGATCTGTTCCTCGGGGGGCTGGAGCAGTGCTTAGCCTGAAGCTCGCCGCGGTCAGGCACCGTTACGGCGCACAGACCGTGCTCTCGGTCGAGCGGTTCGAGGCGGCCGTGGGCGAGCATTGGCTGGTGCTGGGGCCTTCAGGTTGCGGAAAGACCACCCTGCTGCACGTCATCGCGGGACTGCTGCGCCCCAGCGAAGGCGAGGTGGAGGTCGCGGGACAGGCGCTCGCCGCGCTCTCGGGCGCGGCGCTTGACCGATGGCGCGGGCGCGTGGTCGGGATCGCGCTTCAGGCGCAACACCTGGTGCCGCATCTAAGCGTTCGCGACAACCTGCGCATTGCCCAGTACCTCGCGCGCGAGCCGCAGGACGACGCTCGCGTTGCCGAGACCCTGGGGGCGCTCGGGGTGGCCGACAAGGCGGCGCGCAAGCCCTCCGAGCTTAGCCATGGCGAGCGCCAGCGCGTGGCGATCGCGCGCGCGGTGGTAAATCGCCCCAAGCTCCTGCTTGCCGATGAGCCGACGGCGAACCTCGACGATGACTCGGCGGCGCGCGCGGTCGATCTGCTGACCGAGCAGGCCCAAAGCCAGGGCGCGACGCTGATCGTGGCAACTCACGACGCACGCGTGAAGGCGAAGTTCGGTCACACCCTTCGGCTGGGCGCGCCGTGAATCTCGCGAGCCTGTCGGCGAGTTACTTGCGCGCGCGCCCGCTGCAGACCGGCTTGAGCCTGATTCTGCTCGCGCTCGGCGTCGGCACGATCGTGATGCTCGTGCTGGTGGTGAGCCAGCTCGAGGAACGCATGGGGCGCGACGCGCGCGGCATCGACCTGGTGGTCGGCGCGAAGGGTAGTCCGATGCAGATCATCCTTTCGGGCATCTATCACCTTGACGCGCCGACCGGCAACGTTCCGCTCGCCTCGATTCAGGCGTTGACGAAAAACCGGATGGTCAAGCGCGTGATGCCGCTCGCGCTTGGCGACGGCTGGAAGGGCTATCGCGTCGTAGGGGCGGGTCACGACTACCCGGAGCACTACGGCGCGAAACTCGCTGCCGGCCGCTACTGGGAAAAGCCGATGGAAGCAGTGCTCGGCGCCGAAGTTGCTGCGCGCACCGGGGTCGGCGTGGGCGGGCGTTTCGCGGGCGCCCATGGGGTCAGCGGCCAGGGCGATGAGCACGGCGCCGCGCCCTACAGCGTAGTCGGGGTGCTCGGGCGTACCGGCAGCGTGCTCGACCGCCTGGTGCTCACTTCCATCGAAAGCGTATGGCAGGTGCACGAGGAAGAGCACGGTCCGGCCGGCGAAGAGGATCGGAGGGCGCGCGAGGCCAAGCGCGAAGTCACGGTGCTCCTCGTGCAATACGCATCGCCGCTCGCCGCCGCGACCTTGCCCCGGAGCATCAATTCGCAGTCCGAGCTGCAGGCTGCTTCGCCGGCGTACGAAACCGCGCGGCTCTTTCGAATCATCGGCGTCGGGGTCGAGGCATTGCGGGCATTCGCCGTGGTGCTGATCGTCGCCGCGGGACTTTCGGTGTTTGTCGCGCTCTACACGGCGCTCGAAGAGCGCCGCTACGACCTCGCCGTCATGCGTACGCTGGGCGCCTCGCCCGCGCGGCTCTTCGGGCTGCTGCTCGCCGAAGGACTGCTGCTGGCGCTCGTGGGCACAGCACTCGGTCTCGCGCTCGGCCACGGCTTTGCCTCGGCGCTCGGTTTGTTGCTCTCCGCCGAGCAGCAGTACCCGGTGACCGGCCTTGCCTTTCGTATCGAGGAATTGTGGCTCGCCGCGGTCGCTTTGATGGTGGGCGCTGCTGCGGCGCTCCTGCCCGCCTGGCGCGCCTATCGCACCGATGTGGCGCGTATCCTGGCGCAGGGCTGAGGCCGGAAGTCCACCAGGAATTGCAAAGGCCCCGGAATCGGTAAATACTGTGGCATGAAACACAAGCACTGAGGAATTTCCATATGCTCGCGCGCGCCCTAATCCTTGCGTTCGTCGTTACCCTGCCCGTCCAGGCGCAAACGAAGTTCAGCCAGCCGGAGATGCTACAAGGCACGGACCCGAGCCTCTTCAAACCGCTCACCGAGCGCAAGGACGTGGTGTCCTGGAAGTTGCTGGCGCAGGTCGAGTTGGTCAAGCTCAAAGACCGCTATGTGCCACAGTTCTCGGACAACGTCGCCACGCTCAACAAAAAGGAAGTCAAGGTGCAAGGCTTCATGATGCCGCTGGAGATGGGCGACAAGCAATCGCATTTCATCCTCTCGGCGATGCCGCAAACCTGCGCCTTCTGCATGCCCGGCGGGCCCGAAAGCATGGTCGAAGTGAAAACGAAGCAGCCGGTGAAGTACACCTTCGAGCCCTTGATCCTCTCCGGCAAACTCGAAGTGCTGAAGGAAGACCCGACCGGCGTCTTCTACCGCCTGACGGACGCCGTTCCCGCGAAGTAACCCGCCGTTTTCAGTTCCTCTTCCAGGCATCGCCGGCACAGGCAGCCTCGGCCGGGGACGGGCGCCAGCGCCGGCAGCCCCGCGCACCAGCACGGCTGCATTTCGTCCGAGCGGTTCCCCGCCTGCATGCCGCAGGTGAACGTTGCGCCGCAGCGCGCGCAGCGCGCCTCAGGCGGTTTCTTTTCCGTCGCCATCCCGAGACAGGCTTTTCACGGCCACACGCAAGAAGCGGAACTGCGCATTCACGTTGCGGCAGCCGTTGCAGATTGCCAGGTGCACGCGCAACGCGACCCGCTCGCCGAACGCGAGCCCGCGGTCCTCGCCCTGCGACAGCAGGCGGGTCGTTTCCCTGCAGGAAAGCATCATTTCCCGAACCAGTTCATTTCCAGGCACTGGCGCAAGGCCATGCGTGCACGGTAAAGCATCACCCAGCAGTGCGTCGGCGTAATTCCCAGTTCCTTACAGATCTCGTCCGTATCAAGCCCCAGGTGTTCCCGCATCATGAAGGCCCGCGCGGTGCGCTCGGGCAGACCTTGGAGGCATTGTTCCAGCGCGGCGAGGAACTGTTTTTGCGCCAACGCGCCTTCGGGTTGCTCCCAGGGGCCGGGCGGTTCCTCCCAATGGCCCCGCTGGTCGAACAAGGCGTCGAACCCGCCGGCCTCGCTTTCGGGTTCCCGGACCGGCCGCTCGCGGCTCTGGCGGCGGATTGCGTCCACGATCTTGTGCTTGAGGATGCCGGTCAGCCAGGTGCGCAGGTTGGAGCGCCCCGCGAAATTCGCTTCGCCCGTAAGCGCCGCAAGCAAGGCCTCCTGGACCGCGTCCTCGGCCGCCGCGCTATCCCGCAACTGCAGCGTGGCATAGCGCAGCAGGTAGGGCCGCAGGTCCTCGACCTGGGCGCGGAATTCGGCGGGCTTGGCGGGCAAGGTGGGGGCAGGCAGGGGGCTTGATGCCGCTGTTCGAAGCAATATCTTAGCCGCACCGCATTGTTTTGTAGAATGGCCCGGATCATGAACGCACCGGCCAACCACGACACCCAAGCCGCCGAAAAGGCGCGCATCCTCGCCGAGGCGCTGCCCTACATCCAGCGCTTCCACGGCAAGACCATCGTGGTCAAGTTCGGCGGCAACGCCATGACCGACGAAGTGCTCAAGGCGGACTTCGCGCGCGACGTGGTGCTCCTCAAGCTGGTCGGCATGAATCCGGTGGTGGTGCACGGCGGCGGCCCGCAGATCGAAGCGGTGCTCGCAAGGCTGGGCATGAAGGGCACCTTCGTGCAGGGCATGCGGGTCACCGACGCCGCGACCATGGACGTGGTCGAGATGGTGCTCGGCGGCCAGGTGAACAAGGAAGTCGTCGAGCTGATAAACCACGCGGGCGGCAAAGCCGTGGGTCTCACGGGCCAGGATGGCGCCTTCATCCGCGCGCGCAAGATGCTGCTGTCGTCCAAGGAAAACGGCAAGATCGATCTTGGCCATGTGGGCGAGATCGATGCCATCGATCCGATGGTGATTGCGGCACTGGAGCAGGCGGGTTTCATACCGGTAGTGGCGCCGATCGGCACCGGCGCGGACGGCACCACCTACAACATCAACGCCGACCTCGTGGCCGGCAAGCTGGCCGAAATCCTGCGCGCCGAAAAGCTGATCGTGCTCACCAACACCCCGGGCGTGCTCGACAAGGACGGCAAGCTGCTGAGCGGCCTGACGCCGAGGAAGATCGACGACCTCGTCGCCAAGGGCGTGATCTCCGGCGGCATGCTGCCGAAGATCGCCTCGGTGCTCGATGCCGCGCGCGCCGGCGTCAAGTCCTGCCACATCATCGACGGCCGCGTGCCGCACGCCTTGCTGCTGGAAGTGCTGACCGACACCGGCGTCGGCACCCTGATCAGAAGCAAGTAACGAATGCGTATTGTTCGATACCCGCCATCGCGGCGGGTGTGGATCTTCGACCTCGACAACACGCTGCACGACGCGCGGCCGCACATCTTTCCGTCGATGCACACGCAGATGAACGATTACCTGAAACGCCGCTTCGGGCTGGACGAGGACGGCGCCAACGGGATGCGGCGCTTTTTCTGGGAGCGCTACGGCACCACGCTGCGCGGCCTGGTGCGGCACCACGGCGAGGACCCGAAGAAGTTCATCCGGGAAACGCACCAGTTTCCCGAGCTCGGCGCCATGGTGGTGGGCGACAACACGCTCGGGCACGCGCTCGCGCGCCTGCAGGGCAAGCGGCTCGTGTTTTCCAACGCGCCACGCCACTACGTCGAGGAAGTGCTGCGCGCGCTCGGCGTCGCGCGCTATTTCGACGCGGTGTATACGATCGAGAGCACGCGTTACCGCCCCAAGCCGGCGCTGCAGGGGTTCCGGGTGCTGCTGCGGGCCCATGATCTCGACCCGCACCGCTGCGCGCTGATCGACGACATGCCGGAGAACCTGCGTGCCGCGAAAAGGCTCGGCATGTCCACGGTCTGGGTGAGCAGCGAGCTGCGGCGCGTGTCATTCGCCGACCTGCGCGTCAAGTCCGTCACGCAACTGGCCCGGCTCGTTTTCCGTCACACGCATTGAGCGTCCAATACGCGGGCACTGGGCGTAGAATTTCGCCATGCCGCGTGTCAAAGGGGAACGGCGGCTCGAGATCCTGAAGGCGCTGGCCCAGATGCTCGAGCAGCCGAAGTGGGGGAAAATCACTACGGCAGCGCTGGCCGAGAAGCTCGATGTCTCGGAAGCCGCGCTGTATCGCCATTTCGCCTCGAAAGCCCAGATGTACGAGGGCTTGATCGAATTCATCGAGAACTCGGTCTTCACGCTGGCCAACAAGATCGCGCAGGACGAAACCGATGGCCGCAAGCAGGCATCAAAACTGGTCGAGATGCTGCTTGCGTTTGCCGAGAAAAACCCCGGCATGGTGCGCGTGATGACCGGCGACGCGCTGGTGGGAGAGCACGAGCGCCTGCAGGCGCGGATGAACCAGTTCTACGAGCGCTTCGAATCTACCCTCAAGCAGGCGCTGCGCTCGCCCGGCGCCGACAGTGGCCAGAAACAATCGGATGCCGACGTTTCCGCGCAGGCGGGTCTTCTGGTGCGCTACGTGATCGGCTGCCTGCACCAGTTCGCGAAGTCGGGATTCACGAAAAAGCCCACTGAAAGTCTGGCGG
>MEQQ01000043.1 GCA_001770285.1 Betaproteobacteria bacterium RBG_16_66_20 | reverse complement strand
GACCGCGGTCGAGTGTGCAATGACGATTCACGGCAAATTGAAGCAACTCGGGAAAACCACGGAAGACATCAGGAAAATCAGGATCAGGACCCACGAGGCCGCGATCCGCATCATCGACAAGAAGGGCCCATTGAACAATCCCGCCGACCGCGATCATTGCATCCAGTACATGATCGCCGTGCCGTTGATTTTCGGCCGGCTGACGGCCGGCGATTACGAGGACGGTGTGGCGCGCGATCCGAGAATCGACGCATTGCGCGCCAAGATGTTCTGCGTCGAAGACAGGAAGTTCACGCGCGCCTACCACGCGCCGGACCAGCGCTCGATCGCCAATGCGCTCAGCGTCGAATTCAAGGACGGCACAAGACTCGAGGAAGTCGTCTGCGAATACCCGATCGGCCACAAGCGCCGGCGCAAGGAAGGCATGCCGGTGCTGGTGGAGAAATTCAGGACCAACCTCGCGCGCCGCTTCCCCGCCAAGCAGGCGCGCGCGATTCTGGATTTATGTCTTGATTCGAATAGACTTTACAAGACCCCGGTCAACGAATTCGTCGACCTGATGGTGATATGAACCTCGCCTTTCTGCGGCTCGTCGCCGCCGCGGCGCTGCTCGCCGCGCCGCCGGCGCCGGCCGCCGGCGGCTGGGAGAATTTCTTCGTGCCGTTCCTCGGCGACCTGCGGGCCGAAGCCGCGGAGGCGCGCAAGGCGGGCAAGGCGGGCGTCCTGCTGATGTTCCATTTCGACGAATGCCCTTACTGCGCGAAGATGAAGAACGAGGTGCTGTCGCGTCCCGAGGTGCAGCGCTATTTCGGCGAGCGCTTCGTGTCCGTGGCGATCGACACCCGTGGCGCGCAGGCGGTCACCGGTTTCGACGGCCGCACCCTGCCCGAGAAAGAATTCGCCCGCTCGCTCGGCCTGCGCGCCTCCCCGACCTTCCGCTTCCATTCGGCCGACGGCAGGCAGATCGCAGAGCATCAGGGCGCCATCTACGATCCGGCCGAATTCATCCTTCTCGGGGAGTATGTCGCCAGCGGTGCCTACCGGAACGCGAGTTTTACGGTCTACAAGCAGTCGAAGCAAAAACGAGGAAGCTGATCATGGCTCACAACCTGCATAACACCCTGCAGCCGCTCAAGGGCGGCAAGTTCTATTCGCTTCCCCAATTGGGGAAATCCCTGAACCTGAAACTCGAAAGACTTCCCATTTCGATCCGCATCGTGCTCGAATCGGTGTTGCGCAACTGCGACGGCAAGAAGGTGACCGAGGAGCACGTCAGGCAGCTCGCCAGCTGGAAGCCGAACGCGGCGCGCAGCGACGAGATTCCGTTCGTGCTGGCGCGCATCGTGCTGCAGGACTTCACCGGCGTGCCCCTGCTCTGCGACCTCGCCGCGATGCGCAACGTGGCGCACAAGATGGGCAAGGACCCGAAGGTGATCGAGCCGCTGGTGCCGGTCGACCTGGTCGTGGACCACTCGGTGCAGATCGACCACTACGGCAACAAGAACGCGCTCGACCTCAACATGAAGCTGGAATTCAAGCGCAACGAGGAGCGCTACCAGTTCATGAAGTGGGGCATGCAGGCCTTCGACACCTTCAAGGTCGTGCCGCCGGGCATCGGCATCGTGCACCAGGTGAACCTCGAGTACCTGGCGCGCGGCGTGCACCAGAAGGACGGAATCTACTATCCCGACACGCTCGTCGGCACCGACAGCCACACCACCATGATCAACGGCATCGGCGTGGTGGGCTGGGGCGTCGGCGGCATCGAGGCCGAGGCCGGCATGCTCGGCCAGCCGGTGTATTTCCTGACGCCCGACGTGGTCGGGGTCAATCTCAAAGGCAAGCTGCATCCCGCCTGCACCGCGACCGATCTGGTCCTCACCGTGACCGAAATGCTCCGCAAAGCGAAGGTGGTCGGCAAATTCGTCGAATTCTTCGGCGATGGCTGCGCTTCGCTCTCGGTGACCGACCGCGCGACCGTCGCCAACATGGCGCCGGAGTACGGCGCGACCATGGGCTTTTTCCCGGTGGACGACAAGACCATCGCCTACTTCAAGGGCACCGGGCGCACCGACGCCGAGATCGACGCGCTGCAGGCCTACTTCAAGGCGCAGCAGATGTACGGCGTGCCGAAAGCCGGCGCGATCGACTACAGCGAGCACCTGGAACTGGACCTGTCCTCGGTGTTTCCGTCGCTCGCCGGTCCGAAGCGGCCGCAGGACCGGATCAACCTTGACAAGGTGAAGAGCACCTTCACCAGCCTTTTCTCGAAGCCGGTGAATGAGAATGGTTTCAACAAGAATATTTCCGATCTGGGGAAAAAATACAGAACATATGACGGCCTCGACATCAGCAACGGCGATGTGCTGATCGCGGCCATCACTTCCTGTACCAACACCTCCAACCCCGGCGTGCTGCTCGCCGCCGGCCTGCTGGCGAAGAAGGCCGTCGAACTCGGCCTCACGGTCAAGCCGCACATCAAGACCTCGCTCGCGCCCGGCTCGCGCGTGGTGACCGAATACCTCACCAAGGCCGGCCTGCTGCCCTACCTGGAAAAGCTGGGCTTCTACCTCGCAGGCTACGGCTGCACCACCTGCATCGGCAACGCGGGGCCGCTCGCGCAGCCCATCGAGGAGGCGGTGGTCAAGAACGACCTGGTGTGCGCCGCGGTGCTCTCGGGAAACCGCAACTTCGAAGCGCGCATCCACCCGAATATCCGCGCCAACTTCCTCGCCTCGCCGCCGCTGGTCGTTGCGTACGCGATAGCCGGAACCGTTCTGCGGGATTTCAGGAATGAACCCATTGGAAGATCCAAGGATGGGCAGGATGTCTACATCGGCCATATCTGGCCGACCTCCGACGAGATCCAGTCGCTGATGAAGCTGGCGATGGACGCGCCCACATTCCGGCGCCTGTACGGCAATCTCGCCGAAGCGAGCCCGATGTTCAAGAAGATCTCGGCGCCCGCCGGCCAGGTCTACACCTGGCCCAAATCGAGCTACATCGCCGAGCCGCCCTTTTTCAAGGACTTCGGCATGCAGCCGGGGCAGCCGGGCGACATTTCCGGCGCCAAGGTACTGGGCGTGTTCGGCGATTCGGTCACCACCGACCATATCAGCCCGGCCGGCTCGATCAAGCCGACCTCGCCCGCCGGCATCTACCTGCAGGAACACGACATCGCGGTAGCCGACTTCAACAGCTATGGCGCGCGCCGCGGCAACCACGACGTGATGATGCGCGGCACCTTCGCCAACGTGCGCATCAAGAACCTGATGCTGCCGGGAACCGAAGGCGGCGTGACCTTGTACAAAGGTGAAAAGCTGCCGATCTACGACGCGGCGATGCGCTACATCGCCGACGGCACGCCGACCGTCATCTTCGGCGGCGAGGAATACGGCACCGGCTCGTCGCGCGACTGGGCGGCCAAGGGCACGCAACTGCTCGGCGTCAAGGCGGTGATCACGCGCAGCTTCGAGCGCATCCACCGCTCCAACCTGGTGGGCATGGGCGTGCTGCCGCTGCAGTTCACGGGCTCCGACAGCGTCGCCACCCTGGGGCTCAAGGGTGACGAGGAAATCTCCATTTCCGGTCTGCACGACATCCATCCACAGCAGGAATTGATGCTTGAAATAATAAGAAAAGACGGAACAAAACAGCAAATCAAGGTCAAGTCGCGGATCGATACCTCAATCGAGGTCGATTACTACAAGCACGGCGGGATCCTGCCCTACGTGCTGCGTGAGCTGATCGGCAAGGCCGCGCCGGCCAGGGTGAAGGCAGCCTAGCGCCAGCCCGGATTCACCTCAGCAGCGCCTGCACCCGGGCGCCGAGTTTCAGAAACTTCTTCAGGACCGCGGTTTCCAGCTTCAGGATCTCGTCGGTCCAGGCCGACAGGCCTTCCATCAGCGACAGCGTCTCGCGAAGGCGCTTCTGTGTTTCAGGCGCCTCGCGCGCGAATTCCCTGCTCTGCACGCAGCTGCGCAGGAAGGCCAGCGTCGGGTCGAATTCGCGCTCCTTGCGCTCGCGCACGATGCTGCGCAGCAGGTCCCACGGGTCCTGCGCGGTCTCGAAGTGGTCGCGCCGGTCGCCCGCCAGGTGTACCACCCTCGCCAGGTCCCAGTTTTGCAGCTCGCGCAGGCTGGTGCTGACATTGGAGCGCGCCACCTGCAGGATCGCGGCGATCTCCTCGGCGTGCATCGGCAGGCCGCGCAGGTAGAGCAGCGCATGGATCTGCGCCACCGTGCGGCTCACGCCCCAGCGCGTGCCCATCTCGCCCCAATGCAGGACGAAACGCGCCCCCAGGTCGCCGACGGCCCCGGTCAATGCGTCCTCTGCGGCGGCGGGAGCGGCCATGACTTGACGCCAGCCTAGCGTCGTTCTATGATTTCTGTCAAGACTGACATTACCGAAGGGAAATAATAATGAGAGTAATGGTCTTGGGCGGCACCGGCTTCGTCGGCCGGCACGCCATGTGCGCCCTGCTGGCCCGCGGCCACAGCGTGATCATCGGCACGCGCTGCCCCGGTCGCGCGGCGCACCGTCTGCCGCCGCAAGCGCAGGGCTGCGAGCGCCGCGAGGTCCATTTCGAAATCCTCACCACCCGCTACGTCTGGCAACCGCTGCTCGCCGGCACCGACGTGGTGCTCAACGCGGTCGGCATCCTGCGCGAGCGCGGCGGTCAGACCTACGACCGGGTCCACAACATGGCGCCGTCGGCGCTGGCGCTGGCTTGCGAGCACCTCGGCCTGCGGCTGATCCATGTGTCGATGCTGGGACTGCGGCGCGAGGCGCGCAGCCGCTTCCTGCGCTCGAAATTCAGCGGCGAACGCGCGATCGCAGGCAGCGGCGCGGACTACAGCATCGTGCGCCCTTCCCTGCTGGATGGCGAAGACGGTTTCGGCGCGGGATGGATCAGACGCGTCGCGAGTCTGCCGATCCATCCCTGTCCGGCGGATGCCGTCGGACGCTTTGCCGCGCTTGACGTGCGCGATCTCGGGGACGCCCTGGCGACGCTCTGCGAGATTTCCGGGGATTCGCTGCCGCGCGAGGTCGAACTTGGCGGCACTGCGAGGCGCGCCCTGGGCGAATACCTGGGCGCCCTGCGCGCGGCGCATGGCGATCGCCCGGCGTTGCAGCTTTCGCTGCCGGCGCCGCTGGCGCGGCTGGCGGGCGAACTGTGCGACCTGTTGCACCTCTCGCCGCTGTCCTGCGGCCTGCTGGAACTGGCGCGCCGCGACAACCTGCCGCGCGAGAACCTGTTGCAGGCCCTGATCGGCCGTGCGCCGATGCCTGTCGGCCGGGATCTGCCGGCGCCGCGCCGCGCCTACGCGTTCAGGGTGTTGCCCACCGGGCACGAAACCCCGGTGCCGCCGAGCCCGCAGTAGCCGCCGGGATTCCTGCCCAGATACTGCTGGTGGTAGTCCTCGGCGTAGTAGAACTCCGGGGCATCCCTTATTTCAGTTGTTATTGACCCGAATCCCTTGCCTTTCAGGGACCGCTGAAAAATATCCCTTGAAGCAAGCGCGGCCTTCAATTGCTTTGCGCCGTAGGCATAGATTGCCGATCGGTATTGCGTGCCCGCATCGTTGCCCTGGCGCATGCCCTGCGTAGGGTCATGGCCTTCCCAGAACGCCTTGAGCAGCGCTTCGTAGCCGACCTTCTTCGGGTCGAACACCACCAGCACCGCTTCGGTGTGGTTGGTGAAGCCGGAGCAGACCTCTTCATAGCTGGGGTTCTTCGTCTCGCCGCCGGCGTAGCCGACCGCGGTGCTGTAGACGCCCGGGATCTGCCAGAACAGGCGCTCGGCGCCCCAGAAGCACCCCAGCCCGAATACCGCCCGCTCCATGCCTTCCGGGAACGGCGGCCTCAGCGCGTTGCCATTGACGAAATGGCGCTCGGGCACCGGCATCCTTTCGCCGCGGCCCGGCAGCGTGCTGCCGGCGGGAAGCAGGGTCTTCATCTTCTTCATGAACGCGAACATGCGCCGGGCTCCGGAACGGGTGGGACAAATGCGCGAACGCTAGAATAGCACCATGAAAATCTGCATCTACGGCGCCGGCGCGGTCGGCGGCCTGATCGCCGGCCGGCTCGCGCAGTGCGACCACGAGGTATCCGTCGTCGCGAGGGGCGCCCACCTGACGGCGATCCTCAGGGATGGCTTGAAAATTGTTTCCGAGGGAAAGCAGACCGCCACCAGGCTGAAGGCAAACAACGACCCGGCCAGGCTCGGGACCCAGGACTGCGTCATCGTCGCCGTCAAGGGCCAGAGCCTGCCCGAAGTCGCGGCAAACATCGCGCCGCTGCTCGGCGACGATACCTCGATCGTCACCGCGATGAACGGCGTGCCGTGGTGGTTCTTCGACCGGCTCCCTTTCGCGAGCGAAAAACCCGACCGCGGCGGCCGCAAGCTTCACCTGGAGAGCATGGACCCCGGCGGCAAGCTCGCGCGCGCGATGCCGACCGAGCGCATCGTGGGCTGCGTGGTCCACCTCAGCGCCGCGACGCCCGAACCCGGGCTGATCCAGCACAAAATGGGCAAGCGGCTGATCCTCGGCGAACCGGGCGGCCGCAACACCGCGCGCACCGCGGCGATCCTCGAAGCGCTCAACCAGGCCGGCTTCAAGGCCGAAGCGAGCGATTTCATCGAGAAGGAGTTCTGGGTGAAGCTGCTCGGCAACATCAGCTTCAATCCGGTTTCGGCGCTCACGCTCGCCACCGGCGACCGCCTGATCGGCAACCCGCATGTGAAAGCCTACATGGTCGCGATCATGCGCGAATGCCTCGCCATCGGGCGCGCGGTCGGCGTCGACGCGGACATCGATCCCGAAGCGCGCATGGACATGGCGCGCGAGCTCGGCGTGTTCAAGACCTCCATGCTGCAGGACCTGGAGGCCGGCAAGAGCCTCGAGATCGACGGCCTGTTCACCGGAACGCTCGAGATCGCGCGCAAGGCCGGCGTGGCGGCGCCCTTCACGGAGAGCCTGGCGGGCCTGGCACGGCTGCGCGCGGAATCGACCGGACAGTACAAGTAATTGAGCACCGCTTTCCCCCACGGGCTG
>MEQQ01000042.1 GCA_001770285.1 Betaproteobacteria bacterium RBG_16_66_20 | reverse complement strand
CCTGCTCCCGGCTGAGAAACGGGTAAACGGAGAGCTGCTTGGCGCTTGCGGCCTTCAGGCGCGCGATCGGATGCGAGGGTGCGCATATGGCCTGCAGCTCGTCCTCACAGCACACCTCCGACAGCGCGCCGGCGAGACGGGGCGGGGCCTCGATGAAACCGACGTCCAGGGTGTGATCGGCGACGCGCTGCTCCACCATCTCCGAGTTCCCCACCACGAGCTGGGGCCGCACTTTGGGATACTTGGACTTGAACTGGCCGAGTACCTGCGGCAGCAGGAACTCGGCGATCGTCATGCTGGCGCCGACGAGCAGCGGGCCACCCACGCCTCCGGTCATTTCCTTGACGCGCGTTTCAAGTTCCGCCGAAAGCGCAAGGATGCGCTCGGCGCAGTCCAGCACCACGGCGCCTGCCGGGGTGAGCGTTATGCGGCCGTGGCCGCGCTCGAACAGCCGCGTGTTGAAGTGCTCTTCGAGTTGCTTGATCTGGAAGGTGACTGCCGGCTGCGTCATGAACAACGCCTCGGCAGCCTTGGTAAAGCTCCGGTGCTTCGCGACCGCGTGGAACACCTGGAGGCGACGGTCCGACATGGGCCGCTATCTTACCCGTTTGCCACTTGCGTGCAGATACCCGCGGACGCCGAAACGGTAGAATTCGAGGCTTCCAGCGCAGCCGGCTTCGAGCCCTTTTCCCCCGATGACCATTGTCTGTCTCGACCTCGAAGGCGTGCTGGTACCCGAGATCTGGATCGAGATCTCCGGGCGCAGCGGCATCGCCGCGCTCGCGCGCACCACGCGCGACGAACCCGACTACGACACGCTGATGCAAGGGCGGCTCGCACTCCTCGCCGAGCACAAGCTGAAGCTCGCCGACCTTCAGGCAATCATCGCCGGCATGCGGCCGTTGCCCGGGGCGCGCGAGTTCCTCGACCAGCTGCGCGCCGCCTACCAGGTCGTGATCCTGTCGGATACCTTCTACGAGTTCGCCGCGCCGCTGATGGCGCAGCTGGGCCGGCCGACGCTGCTCTGCCATCGCCTCGAGACCGACGCCGGGGACTTCGTACGCAGCTACCGTCTGCGCATGCCGGACCAGAAGCGTGCCGCGGTGGAAGCCTTCCGCGAGCTCAATTTCCAGGTCGTCGCGGTGGGCGATTCCTTCAACGACACCTCGATGCTCGGCGCCGCGCAGGCCGGGATCTTTTTCCGTCCGCCGGAGGCGATCGCGGCGCAGTTCCCGCAATTCCCGGTGACACGCGACTACGCCGGGCTGGATGAAGCCATCCGGAACGCGGCGGCGCGCTTGACAGCGCCGCAAATTACAATCCGCAGCATGAGCCCGTGATGACCAAACCGAACCCGCCCGCCGATAGCCGATGGCTCGCGCTGGTTGCGGGCCTGCCGACCGAGGACGCGGCCGCGCGCATGCGTGTACTGCGCACGCTCGAGTCGCTCGGAGCCGCGGTGATGCGCGAAGGCGTGTACCTGTTGCCGGACTCGGCGGCCTGCCGGCAGGGGCTCGAGCGTCTCGCCGAATACATCGTGAAGGGCGCCGGAACGGCACAGCTGCTCCAGGTCCTGCCGCTTTCGGAGGCGCAACAACAGGCGTTGCGCAGCCTTTTCGACCGCTCGGCGCGCTACGCGGAACTGATCAAGGTGGTGGAAAGCCTCAAGGTGGGCTTCGGCATCTCCGAACCGAGCGCGATCTCGCGCGTGCTGCACAAGCAGCGCCGCGAGTTCGAGGCCATCGGCGCGCTCGATTTCTTTCCGAGCGAAATCCAGGAACGCGCCAAGGGCGCCCTGGCGGCCGCGGAAGCCGCGGTGCACAAGCTGCTTTTCCCGGTGCAGTACCGGGCCGGCGGGGAACCCGGTGAACGGCTGGTCCGCAGGATCTGGGCGACGCGCCGGCCGCCCTGGGCCGACCGCCTCGCCTGCGCCTGGCTGATCCGCCGCTTCGTCGACCCCGAAGGCAGCGTGGTGTGGCTGGACAAGGCGCAGACCTGCCCGGCGGATTCGGTGGGATTCGCATTCGGTGGCGCGCGCTTCGCCAACAGCGCCACGCAGGTCACCTTCGAAGTGATGCTGCAGCAATTCGGACTGGCGGGCAACGCGGCGCTGGCCAAGATCGGCGGCATCGTGCACTTCCTCGAAGCGCGCGATACGCCGGTGCCGGAAGCCGCCGGGGTGCAGACCCTTCTGCTGGGCGCGGCGCGGCGCTCCAGCAACGACGATGAACTGCTCGGCGAGGCGGAGAAAACCTTCG
The DNA here is from genome assembly GCA_001770285.1 of Betaproteobacteria bacterium RBG_16_66_20. Lineage (GTDB taxonomy): Bacteria > Pseudomonadota > Gammaproteobacteria > Burkholderiales > SG8-39 > RBG-16-66-20. The sequence goes on along the minus strand of MEQQ01000042.1, from coordinate 5,584 downwards.
ATCTGCTCTACGAGGCGTATTTCGAAGCGCCCCGCGGGTAGGAGGGGGAAACGGGGGAACCTGGGTTCCCCTGTTCCGATCGGGGATCGGTTATTGGCGTTTCTTTGCGTCCTGCAGGTCGCGCGCATGCTCGGCGCGCAATTCCTTTAGGCGCGCGTCCACCACCGACAGATCGTAGAAGTTGCCGTCGCCCGAGGTTTGCGCCAGCTGCAGCTGCTCGATCGCGGCCGGCAGGCTGCCCTGCAGCCTGTAGACCTCCGCCTGTGCCTGGTGCTGCAGCGAGCGCCTGCCCTGGCTTGCATACGCCCTTGCACGCGCTTCGTGCAGCTTCGGGTCGCGCGGGTAAAGGCGCAGCGGCTCGGCGAGCATCGCCAGCACTTCGTCGAACCGGCCCTGGTCTTGCAGGGTCCCGAGGAGCGCGTAAAGGATCGGCCGACGGTGCGGGTAGCGCTCGAGCGCCGCCTTAAGCAGCGCTAGCGCGCCGCCATGATCGCCCAGTGCGAGCCGCGCACGCGCCGCCAGAGTGTCGACCATCGGGCTCGAGACCTGGTCCGCGCGCAACCGGGCGATCTCGGCTTCGGCCCGTTTCGGCTCCTTGGCCCGCAACAACGCGACCGCCAGGCCGTAGCGCGCCCCCGGCTCGTTCGCGAACCGCCGGTCGCTCACCGCGTCGCTGAACATTTTCACCGCATCGTCCGGCTCGTTCGCCTCGGCGCGCACCTTGGCGCGCACCAGGTGGTATTCCAGGCTGTCAACGTGCTGCTTCAAGGGCGTCCTCTCGGCACGGTCCTGCGCTTCGCTGATCCGCTCCGCGGTTACCGGATGGCTGCGCAGGTAGCTCGGGACGCTGCCGCTGTCCATGATGCGCGAGTAGCGCTGCATCTTCTCGAAGAACGCCCCCATCGCGCGCGCATCGAAGCCCGAGCCGGACAGGGTCTGGAAACCGATGCGGTCGGCTTCGCGCTCGAAGTCGCGGCTGTAGCTGAGCTGGGTCTGGACTGCGCTTCCCTGGGCCGCCATCGCGGCCCCGCTCGCCAGGTCCGGCCGCGAGCGCGCCAGCAGGATCGCGGCCGCCATCGCGATCATCACCGGCATCTGCATCTGCTTCTGGATCCCGATCTGGCGCGCGATGTGCCGCTGGGTCACGTGCGCCATTTCGTGCGCGATCACCGAGGCGATCTCCGATTCGTTTTCGGAAGCGCTGATCAGTCCGGTATGCACGCCGAGAAAGCCGCCGGGCAGCGCGAAGGCGTTGATGGAGGAATCGCGCATCGCGAAGAGCTCGAAGTCCTGGCGCCCGCCCGGGGCGGCGGCGATCAGCCGCGCGCCGAGCCCGTTCAGGTATTCGGCGATCTCGGGGTCGTCGAGGTAGGTCGGCTCGCGAAACCTGATTTCGCGCACGATCGACTCGCCGAGCTTGCGCTCGGTCTGCAGCGACAGCTCCGAGCCGCTCGCGTCGCCCAGATCAGGCAGCTGGGCGGGCACCGGAGCCGGCAGATTCTGCGCCGACGCACGCGGCAGGAAGGCGAGAGATGCGGCCAGCAGGCAGGCAAGAAGACGCACCCGGTTATGATACCGTCCGCAACGCCAAGTTCCACGAAGGCAGACGCAAAAGCAGGAGGATGCAGTGGCACGCAAGCTTTCACCGCGGCTCGCCCCGCAGCTTACTCACTTTGATCGCAAAGGCCGCGCCCACATGGTTGACGTGGGCGCCAAGGGCGAGACGCACCGCGTCGCGATCGCCTCCGGGTGCATTGCCATGCGCCCCGCGACCTTCCGCATGGTGGTCGAAGGCAGCGCGGCCAAAGGCGACGTGCTCGGCGTCGCCAGGATCGCGGCGATCCAGGCGGCAAAGCGCACCGCGGAGCTGGTGCCGCTCGCGCACCCGATCGCGCTCACGCGCGTAACCGCCGATTTCAAGTTCGATCCGGTGCGCAGCGAGATCGCGCTGGTGGCGGCGGTCGAATGCCGCGGCCGGACCGGCGTCGAGATGGAAGCGCTGACCGCGGCCGCGATCGGCCTGCTCACGATCTACGACATGGTGAAGGCCGCGGACCGCGGCATGGTCATCCGCGACCTTCGGCTCGAGGAAAAGCGCGGTGGCAGATCGGGCCATTACCGTCGCGCCACGGCAAGACGAGCGCGATGAGATCGACCCGGAAATCCCGCGCAGCCGGCAAGTAACATTTTGTTACCCGGCCGCGCCAGCGCCGGAGCTGCGGGCTGCTATGATCACCTGACGATCTTATGAAGCTCAAGCTCGGAAAAGTCATCGCCATTGTCGTGCTGGTCGCGGCCGCCGCCGGCGGCTGGGCCTGGTACAACGCGCGCAATGCCGGCGGCGAGATCAAGTACCGCATCGGCAAGGTCGAGCGCGGCCCGCTGCAGGCTGTGGTGGTCGCGAGCGGCACCCTGAACGCAGTCACCACGGTGCAGGTCGGATCGCAGATATCGGGCCAGATCCTGGAAATCCGCGCCGACTTCAACACCCAGGTGAAGAAGGACGAGGTGATCGCGCGCATCGACCCGCAGAGCTTCGAGCTGCGCGTCAATCAGACGCGCGCCGACGTCGACGCGGCCAGGAGCGCGGTCGCAGTCGCGACCTCGGGGCTCGCCGCGCAGAAGGCCGAAGCGGGCCGCGTCAAGGTCAACCTCGCCGACGCCGAGAGGGACCTGAACCGCAAGAAGATGCTGGTGGAGAAGAACTTCATCTCGCCGGCGGAGCTGGACAAGGCCCGGACGCTGCACGACAGCACCCGCGAGCAGCTGAAGTCGGTCGAAGCGCAGATCGAGGTCGCCCAGTCGCAGATCGCGAGCGCACAGGCCGCGGTCAAGCAGCGCGAGGCGCTGCTCAAGCAGGCCCAGGTCGACCTCGAACGCACCATCATCCGCGCTCCGGTGGACGGCACGGTCATCCTCAGGAACGTCGACGCCGGCCAGACGGTCGCGGCGAGCCTGCAGGCGCCGGTGCTGTTCACCATCGCGCGCGACCTGCGCGACATGCAGGTCGAGGCGGCGATCGACGAAGCCGACGTCGGGCGGCTGCGCGTCGGCCAGCAGGCCACGTTCACCGTGGACGCCTTTCAACGGCGCAACTTCGCGGGCGAGATCAAACAGATCCGCAAATCGCCGGTCAACGTGCAGAACGTCATCAGCTACACGGTAGTGATCTCGGCCTCGAACCCGGAGCAGTCGCTGCTGCCGGGCATGACCGCGAACGTGCGCGTGGTCGTGGACAGCCGCGACAACGTACTCAAGGTGGCCAACGCGGCGCTGCGCTTCCGTCCCGCGGGCGCGGGCGAAAGCAGGCCCGCCGCCGAGGGACAGCCGGCGCAGGCAGGCGGCAATGCGGCGCAGCAGTTCCGACAGCGCGTGTTCGACGAGCTCAAGCCCGATGAATCGCAAAAGGCGAAGCTGGAGCAGATATTCGACGATCTGCGCCAGAAGATGGCCGAGTTGCGCGACATGTCGAAGGACGCGGACCGGCGCAAGCAGGGCGAACGCCTGCGCGCCGAATCGCGCGCGCGCGTCATGGAAATCCTCACTGACGCGCAGAAGCCCGTCTACGAGCGGCTGCTCACGGAACTGGGCGGCGGCCGGGCGGGCGCCTCGGCGGCGGGCCGCCTCTGGATTCCCGGCCCGGACGGCCAACCCAAGGCGGTGGCGGTGCGCGCCGGCCTTACCGATGGCACCAGCACCGAGATCGCCGAAGGCCCGCTCAAGGAGGGCGACGAGGTGATCCTCGGCTTCGGCGAGCCCGCGGCGGCCGCGAAGAGGGCTGGCGGGGCTCCGGGCCCGCGCCTGTTCTGAGCGCTGTGTTCTGACGACTCAGCCCCCATGGCCGAGCCCCTGATCCGCACCCGCGATCTGACCAAGGTCTACCGGATCGGAAGCGACAAGGACCGCGCCGAGGGGCGCGGTAGCGAAATCCACGCCCTCGCCGGCGTCAGCGTCGATATTCAGAAGGACGAGTTCACGGCGGTGATGGGTCCGTCGGGCTCCGGCAAGTCCACCTTCATGAACATGCTGGGGTGCCTGGACCGGCCGAGCTCCGGGGAGTACGTGCTGGGCGGCAGGCGCGTCTCCGAGCTCGCCGGCGACGAACTTGCCGAGGTGCGCAACCGCAATATCGGCTTCGTGTTCCAGACCTTCAACCTGCTGGCGCGGACCGCAGCGGTGGAGAACGTGGAGCTGCCGCTGGTGTACGCGGGCGTCGCGGCGGCCGAGCGCCGCAGCCGGGCGCTCGAGATGCTCGCCAAGGTGGGCCTTGCCGAGCGCGCCGGCCACCAGCCGGCGCAGCTCTCGGGCGGCCAGCAGCAGCGCGTGGCGATTGCCCGCGCCCTGGTCACGCGCCCGCTGCTGATTCTCGCCGATGAGCCGACCGGCGCGCTCGACTCGCGCACCAGCCTGGAGATCATGGGGCTGCTGCAGGACCTCAACCGCAACGGCATGACGGTGGTGCTGGTGACGCACGAATCGGATGTCGCGCGTTTCGCGCGCCGCGTGCTGCGCTTTCTGGACGGGCGCCTGGTGGAAGACCATGTCAACGCGGCCCCGGACGACGCCCTGGCGATACTGCACCGCGAGGCGGTGGCCGTATGAGCAGCGCAGAGGCAGGCGCGTGAGCAGCGCAGGGGCAAGCGCGTGAACGTCCTCGGCCTGCTGCGCGTTGCGATGCGCGCGCTCGCGGTCAACAAGCTGCGCAGCCTGCTCACCATGCTCGGCATCATCATCGGCGTCGCCGCGGTGATCGTGATGATCGCCGTCGGCGCGGGCGCGCAGAAGCGCGTCGAGGAACAGATCCGGTCGCTCGGCTCGAACCTGCTCCTGATTCTTTCCGGCACCACGACCGCGGGCGGCGCTCGCATGGGCTTCGGCTCCAACCTCACCATATCCGAGGACGACGCCGCCGCCATCCCGCGCGAAATTCCGGAAACGATGTCGGCGCCCGCGCTGCGCGGCACCGCGCAGATCATCTGGGGCAACCAGAACTGGTCCACGGTGATCTTTGGGGTCACGCCCGATTACATCGACGTGCGCCAGTGGGAGCTCGCCGCAGGCCGCCTGTTCGACGCCACCGACCTGGCAGGCGCCACCAAGGTCTGCCTGATCGGCCAGACCGTGGCGAAGCAGCTTTTCGGCGGCACCGACCCCGTCGGCCAGGTGATCCGCGTGCGGCGCGTGCCGTTCACCGTGATCGGCGTGCTCGAATCCAAGGGCCAGAGCATGATGGGCTACGACCAGGACGACCTGATCCTGATGCCGATCAGCACCGCGCGCAAACGCGTGCTGGGCTCGGGCAACCTCGCCAAGCAGCGCAGCGTCGGCACCATCTGGGTCAAGGTGGCCGAAGGCTACGACATGAAGGCCGCCGAGGAGCAGGTGCGCTCGCTGCTGCGCCAGCGGCACCGGTTGCAGGCCGGGCAGGACGACGATTTCTCGCTGCGCAACCTGGAGGAGGTCGCGGCCACCCAGGAAGCCTCGAGCCGCGTGCTGGCGCTGTTGCTCGCGGCGGTCGCCTCGGTGTCGCTGGTGGTCGGCGGCATCGGCATCATGAACATCATGCTGGTCTCGGTCACCGAGC
>MEQQ01000041.1:44753-47181 GCA_001770285.1 Betaproteobacteria bacterium RBG_16_66_20 | reverse complement strand
CCCGACGGGATCAGCGCCGGCTACCAGGTGCTGAAGAATCCGCCCGACCTGATCCTCTCGGACATCAACATGCCGCACATGAACGGGTTCGAGTTCGTCGCCGCGCTGAAGGCCGACAAGTCGCTGCCGGACATTCCGGTGATCTTCCTGACCTCGGTGGAGGACGGCGAAAGTCGCGGCAAGGAACTGGGCGTGGTCGGCTACCTGACCAAGCCGGTGCGCGCCGACCGGCTGCTCGAACTGGTCGCGAAGCACGTTTCCGGCGGCGCCATTCCCATCGGCTAGGAAGGCGTTACGGGCAATCCCGCACTTCGGTGCCGGGGAAGGTCTGGGCGATATCGCGCAGTCTTGCCTGCTGCGTCGCGTCCGGGCCGCGCGCCTGGAACCAGATCTTCGCCACCTGCGTTTCGCGCTCGCCGGTCTGCGCGCTGCGCACGCCCCTCGCGCGCAGCGCCTCGAGCCGGCTGCGGGCCGCGTCCTCGCTGCTGAACACGCCCAGCGAAACCGCCCAGCGCATCTTGCCTTCGTCCTGGAGGACGAAATAATCGCCGATGCCGAGCGCTTTCAGCTCTGCGGTCTTCTTGAGCGCCGCCGCGCGGTTGAGCTGCGGCGGGATGAACACCCACCAGCCCGCGGTTTCTTCGCTGCGCCGCTGCGACAGGCGCGCGCCCAGCGCGAGCGGCTCGATCGCCTGCTCGGCGCGCGGCGCTTCCGCGGTCGCGAATCCGCCCCATTCGATGCAGACCCCCGGCTGGGGTTCCGCCAAGGCGCTTTGCGCCGCCTCCGTCACCGGCTTGGGCTTGAGCAGCGGCAGCCCTGCGAGTTCGGCCCCGGTGAGGATGCGGATACTTTCAGGCTTGACCTGCCGGCGCAGCGGCTCGGGATCCGTTGCGCCCTCGCTGACCGCGTAGTAGCGCGCCCAGGCAAAGAGCGCAAGATTGGCGGCGATCAGCAGCAGGAAGATCGTTCTCATGGGCGATTCGGTCCGGTGGCGCCGGCGCGCTACGCGCGCCCGATGCGCGCCAGGCCCTCGAGCACCAGATTTTCCACATAGCGGCAGGGCAGGTCGAGGCGCTCGATGAGCGCCGGGCCGCCGCCGCCCGAGACCAGGCAGGCGCCGTCGCCGCCCAGGGCGCGGTGCATGCGCTCCACCGCGCCCGCCTGGGCGTGGCGGCAGCCGGTCTCGATCGCATCGACCGTGTTGCGCGGCGTCCTGACGAAGTTGCCCGACTGCAGCGGCAGGCTCCCCGTGTGCTCGTGCAGGACGAAGCGCATCAGGTCGACCCCCGGGACGATCAGGCCGCCGAGGAACTCCCCCCCGGCCGAAAGCGCGTCCACGGTGGTCGCGGTGCCGGCATTCACCACCAGGCAGGCGCGGCCCGGCTCAAGGTCCCGCGCCGCGATCAGCGCCGCCCAGCGGTCGGGCCCGAGCTGCTCGGGCCGCTCGTAGCCGTTCTTCACGCCGCAGGTCTCGGCTTCGCCCTTCAGCCAGAGGGGCTCGGCCTCGAAGATGCTGGTCCAGTTGACCAGCAGCTGGTGCGCGCCTTCGCCCGCGACGTTGGAGATGATGATGCGTGACGGATTCTCGTGCGTCGCGGAAAAAGGGTTGATGTGGTCGCTCGAGGCCGCGAATTCGATCAGCGAAACGGTGGCGATGCTCGACCAGCCTCCGCCCCGATCGTCGCGCTGATACCAGCCCCATTTCACGCGCGAATTGCCGGCATCGATGGCAAGGATCATGTGGCTGCCCTCGCCGACCGCTTAGCAGCGCGGCTGCCTTCAGCGAAGGCTTTGCGGCGCGAACCCGCGACGCGTTTCCCGATTATTCGGCCGCTCGCGACCTCGCGCGTGCCGGTGCGCGTGCGCAGGCGCAGCGCGCCGCTGGGCGCGATGCCGGCCGCGATCCCGCTCACGGTGCGCCCGTCGGCGAGGCGCACGCGCAAGCGCCGGCCCTCGTGCGCGTGCAGCGCGCGCCAGGCCTCGCTGAAGGCGGGCAGGCCCGAGTGTTCGTAGGCCTCGAGCGCGGCGAGCACCTCGCGCGCGACCGCGCCGATGACCGCGTTGCGCGCGGGCGCGGGCTGCAGCAGCTCGTCGAGCGCGCTGACGCTGCGGCGCAGGCGCGCCCCGAGGGCGCGCACCGGGCGGCAATTGATCCCGATCCCGACGACCGCCCATATCTCCCGTCCCTGCACCCGCGTTTCGATCAGGATTCCGCCCAGCTTCGCGCCCGCATTGCTGCCCCCGGCCAACAGGTCGTTCGGCCACTTGAGCGTGACCTCCCCGGCGCCGAGTGAGCGCAGCGCGCGCGCCGCGGCGACGCCGACCGCGAGCGAGAGGCCGGCGAGCAGCTGCGGCGCGCAGCGCATGCGCCGCAGGATGGAAAAAGTCGCGCCGGCGCCGCGCGCCGAGCGCCAGCGGCGGCCTCGCT
>MEQQ01000041.1:25326-44733 GCA_001770285.1 Betaproteobacteria bacterium RBG_16_66_20 | reverse complement strand
GGCCGCGAGCAGCACCGGATGGCCGGATCTCTCCGCCATCAGCACCGCGTTGGTGGAAGCGCAGCGCTCGATGACCCTTACCTCCACCCCCGGGACATTGATTGCGGCTTGCTCGAGTCGATCCATAACCGCGAATTTTACGCGGTGCCGCGTGCAGGTATCCTTGGCGGTCCGGAAAAGAGAAAAAGGGTAACCGTCCATGGCGAGGCTCTGGCTGTTGCTGTGCATCACTCTGGTTGCGCCCGCGCAGGCTTTGGCGCAGAGCGCGCCCGCCAGGGGTGCGCCGGTCGAGTTCCGCGGCGTCTACGCCAGCATCGACATGCGGCCCGCGGAGCTGATGATCCGGCGGCTGAGCGCCAGCTCCGGCAGCGAGAGGAGAATGGCCATCCGGGAAGTGCTCCGGGCGCCCTCGTCGTACATGCCGCCGGTCCTCTACGCGCTGGCCAACGCGCTGGCCGAGGATGATTCCGAAAACGCGATCTTCTGGTATCACGTCGGGCGCCTGCGCGCGGTCTACGACGCGCTGCGCTGCCGGGACAAGAGCGCGCAGGCCGGCCTGCTCGAGCTCAGGAAGCGCCTTTCCCCCGAGCTGGTCAAGAACCAGTTCTACCGGCGCGAGCGCCTCGTCGGGCTGGCGCAGAAAGCGATCGACTGGGATTCGAGCAACCCGCGCGACTACGACCAGCGCTGGATCACGCGGTACGGAAAAGTCGCCGCCGCCTCGGCGGGCACCGATCCGGGTGAACTCTTGCTTCCGGAAAGCGAGTGGCCCGCAATTCTCAAGCGGGTCCACGCAGCGCACCTGCAGAGCGTGCAGGCCTTCGCCGCCGAGAAGAAAACTAAATAGCGGGCCACGCGCTCTGCGGGGGCCGCAGCTGCTCCATCACGCGGCAAAGCCTGAGCACCCCGAGATCGTCGAAACGCTTTCCGATCACCTGGATGCCCACGGGCAGCGGCCCGTCCTTTCCGGGCAGACCGTCCCCGCTGAAGGTCCAGTTGAGCGACGCCGCGGGCTGCTCCGACATGTTGTACGGCACGGTGAAGGCGATGTGCGGCAGCGCGTCGTGCGGGTCGTTGTTGGGCGCGGGCAGTTCGGCGTCGTAGGGAAGGATCGGCGAGGTCGGCGAGATCACGAAGTCGTAAGGCTCGCACGCGGCCACCGCGGCTTCGCGCATCTGCATGATCATGCCGAACGCCCGAATGACCTCCCGGCCGCTGAAATCGCGCGCGCGCCAGCTGCACCATTCGACGATGAAAGGCAGCACCCTGGCGCGCTTTTCGGGCGCGAGCTGCGCGAGGTCATTGCCGGAGCGGGCTTCGAAAAACCGCCACCAACCGTCAAACATCTCCGGCGTAAGAAAGGATTTCATTTCCTCGACACGGGCCCCGGCGGATTCGAGTGCGTTGGCCGCGGCGATGGCGGCGGCGCGCACCTCCGGATGCACCGGCAGGCCCACGCGCATGTCCGGGAGAAAGCCGATGCGCAACCCCTTGAGTTTCAGTCCGTCGATGTCGGAGAAATCCGTCGCCTGGTACGGCAAGCTCATGAAGTCGCGCGCATCCGGCCTCGCCAGCAGGTTCATCATCGCCGCGCTGTCGCTGACGGCGCGCGTCATCGGCCCGGCGACGCGCCCGATGTAGGGCGGCCAGGTCGGCACGCGGCCGTGGCTCGGTTTGAGCGCGAAGATGCCGCAATGCGTCGCCGGCAAGCGCAGCGAGCCGCCGATGTCGGTGCCGAGGTGCAGCGGCGCGTAGCCGGCCGCGGCGGCTGCGCCCGCGCCGGAACTGGATCCGGAGGTGTTGCGGTCAAGCCGCCAGGGATTGCGCGTCACGCCGTGAATGCTCGAGAGTCCCGAGGACAGCATGCCGAAATCCGGCATCGTGGTCTTGCCGAGAATCACGCATCCGGCCTCGCGCAGCCGTGCCGGGGGCGGCGCATCCGCCGTCTGCGGCGGCGCATCGTCATTGGCGCGCGTGCCGATCGGCGCCGGGTCGCCCTTGGTGTAGAGGTTTTCCTTGATGGTGACCGGCACGCCGTCGAGCGGCGACAGCGGCCGCTTTGCGCGCCAGCGGGTCTCGGAGGCGCGCGCCGCGCTGAGCGATCCTTCCCGATCGATGCGGTACATCGCATTGAGTTTCGTTTCGCAGGCCGCGATGCGTTCCAGGCAAGCGCGCGTGACCTCGACCGGCGACAGCGCAGCGAGCGCATACTGCGCCGCAATTTCCGCCGCAGACAGATCCTGAATCGCGTTCATTGCGGGCATCATACAATTATCGGTTCATGATCCGCGTCCCCGTTCCCATGCCGATTGCCGCGTTGCTGATGGTTTTTCTTTTCACGCTGCATCCCGGTACCTCGCATGCGCAGCAGGAGATCCGGTTCTGGCACGGGATGGGCGGGGCGCTGGGCATCGAGCTCGACGCGCTGCTGCAGCGCTTCAACGATTCGCAGAAGGATTTCCGGATCGCGGGCGAGCACAAGGGCAGCTACGAGGACACGATGATCGGCGCGCTCGCGGCGCAGCGCGCGGGCGACGGCCCGCACCTGGTGCAGGTATACGAGGTCGGCACCGCGCACATGATGGCCGCGAAGAGCGCGGTGCGGCCGCTGGCGCAGCTGCTCGCCGAGAATGGCGAGCGCATCGAAACGAAATCCTTCCTGCCCGCGGTGGCGGGTTATTTCGCCGACGGCGCCGGGCAGCTGCTCGCGCTGCCGTTCAATGTCTCGACGCCGATCCTGTTCTACAACAAGGACGCCTTCCGCAAGGCGAAGCTCGACCCGGAAAAACCGCCCAAGACCTGGTACGAGATGCCCAAGGCGATGGGCGAGCTCGTCACGGCGGGATACGAATGCGTCTACACCACGGTTTGGCCCTCTTGGGTGCTGATCGAGAACATGAGCACCTGGCACAACCAGGACTTCGCCACCAGGGAGAACGGGCTCGGCGGCCTGGACGCGAAGCTGATTTTCAATACGCACCTCATGGTGCGGCACGTCTCGATGCTGTCGTCCTGGTCGCGCTCGGGTTACTTCACCTACAGCGGGCGGCGCATCGAGGGCGAGCGGCGCTTTGCAAAAGGCGAGTGCGCGATGGTCACCGCGGCCTCCTCGAGCTACGCCGACCTGCGCCGCGAGGCGAAATTCGATTTCGGCGTCGCGCAGCTGCCGCATTACGACGACATCCGCGGCGCGCCGCATCATTCGATGATCGGCGGCGCCGGCTTGTGGGTGCTTGCCGGGAAGAAAACCGCCGAGTATCGCGGCGTCGCGAAGTTCCTCGCCTGGCTGGCGCGGCCCGAGGTGCAGGCCGAGTGGCACCAGCGCACCGGCTATGTACCGGTAACGCGCGCCGCCTTCGATCTCACCGCGAAGTCGGGTTTCTACAAGGACCACCCCGGACATGAAATCGCGATCCGGCAGCTGCTGCTCAACCAGCCGACGCGCGAGTCGCGCGGGATTCGGCTGGGCGAGTTCCAGCAGATCCGGACGATACTCGAAGAGGAGCTCGAGAGCGTATGGGACGGCAGGGTGGCGCCGAAGCTCGCGCTCGACCGCGCGGCCGAGCGCGGCGACCTGCTGCTGCGCAAGTTCGAACGCGAACACCGCGCCGGGGCGGAGCCCGGCGTGCCGGCGCGCACGCCCCGCGGCCCGAAACCCGCGCCGAACGCAAAATAGGTCGCATATCCTTCATCCGGTTTGGCTATACTCGCAGCGTCTGATCGAGATTATCCAAGGGGAAATACCATGAGAATCAAGATGCTGGTCATAGCAATGTCGGGCCTGGGCCTGTTCGGCGCGAACGCCCACGCGCAGACCGAAATCCAGTGGTGGCATTCGATGGGCGGCGCGCTCGGCGATCGGGTCAACGAGCTCGCGACCAAGTTCAACGCGAGCCAGAAGGACTACAAGGTCGTCGCCACCTACAAGGGACAGTACCCGGTGTCGATGACCGCGGCGATCGCCGCATTCCGTGCCGGCAACGCGCCGCACATCCTGCAGGTGTTCGAGGTGGGCACGGCTACCATGATGGCGGCGAAGGGCGCCATCGTGCCGGTCGCTACGGTGATGAAAAACGCCAAGGAACCGTTCGAGCCGAAAGCCTACCTGCCGACGGTGGCGGGCTACTACACGGACATGAAAGGCAACATGCTGTCGCTGCCCTTCAACAGTTCGACGGCCCTGTTCTACATCAACAAGGATGCGCTCAAGAAGGCCGGCCTCGAGCCCGCAGCGCCGAAGACTTGGAAGGAACTGGTGGCGACCGCCGAGAAGCTGAAGGCCGCCGGCCACGCCTGTCCCTACACGACCTCCTGGCCGTCCTGGGTGCACATCGAGAACTTCAGCGCCTGGCACAACGTGCCGATCGGCACCATGCAGAATGGCATGGGCGGCCTGGACACCAAGTTCACGATCAATTCGCCGCTGCACGTGCGCCAGATTGCGATGCTCGGCGACATGGCGAAGAAGGGCCTGTTCACCTACGCCGGCCGCACCAACCAGGGCGACGCCAAGTTCGGGAGCGGCGAGTGCGCCATGTTCACCGGCAGCGCGAGCGCCCAGGCGGGGATCAGGAAAGCCGCCAAGTTTGAGTGGTCGGTCCACTTCCTTCCGTATCACGACGATGTCAAGGGCGCGCCGCAGAACTCGATCATCGGCGGAGCCTCGCTCTGGGTGATGGCGAGCAAGAACCGGAAGCCCGACGAGTACAAGGGCGTGGCCAAGTTCCTCGCCTTCCTGTCGCAGCCCGAGATCCAGATGGAATGGCATACCGGCACCGGCTACGTGCCGATCACGCTCGCCGCCTTCGAGCTGACGCGCAAGTCCGGCTACTACGACAAGGAGCCGGGCGCCGAACTGACGGTAAGGCAGCTCACCAACAAGACGCCGACGGCGAACTCGAAGGGCCTGCGCTTTGGCAACTTCGTGCAGGGCCGCGAGGTGATCGAGGAGGAGATGGAGTCGGTATTCGCGGGCAAGAAGGACGCCAAAACCGCGATGAATGACGCGGTCAAGCGCGGCAACGACATCCTGAGGAAGTTCCAGGCAGCCAACAAGTAACCGGCTGAGGACGGAGGGGCGCTTCGGCGCCCCTTCCTTTTCCAGATGGAGAAACGCGTAGTCTTCCGCTCGGCGTGGCTGCCGTACGCGCTGCTCGCGCCCCAGATCGCGATCACCATCGTTTTCTTTTTCTGGCCGGCGGTGCAGGCGGTGTGGTTCGCGTTCCAGTTGCAGGACGCGTTCGGCCTGCATACCGAGTTCGTCGGCCTGCAGAATTTCGAAGCCCTGTTCGCCGACGAGCACTACCTCGGCTCGTTCCGCACCACCGCGGTGTTCAGCGTGCTGGTCGCGTTCTCAGGGATTGCGATCTCGCTGCTGCTCGCGACCATGGCCGACCGCGTGCTGCGCGGCGCGCTCGCCTACAAGACACTGCTCATCTGGCCTTACGCCGTCGCCCCGGCTATCGCGGGCGTGCTGTGGGCATTCATGTTTGCGCCTTCGATCGGCATCGTCACCTACGTATTGAAGGGCATGGGTGTCGACTGGAACTGGATCATCCAGGGCGACCAGGCCATGCTGCTGGTGGTGATGGCCTCGGTGTGGAAGCAGATTTCCTACAACTTCCTGTTCTTCCTCGCCGGATTGCAGTCGATCCCGAAGTCGCTCATCGAGGCGGCGGCAATCGATGGCGCGGGCCCGGCGCGCCGCTTCTGGACCATCGTGTTCCCCCTGCTTTCGCCGACCACGTTCTTCCTCTTGGTCGTCAACATCGTGTACGCCTTTTTTGACACCTTCGGCGTGATCGATGCGACCACCCAGGGCGGCCCGGCGCAGGCGACCCAGATCCTCGTCTACAAGGTCTACTACGACGGGGTCAAGGCGGCCGATCTCGGCGGCTCCTCGGCGCAGTCGGTGATCCTGATGTTCATCGTCATCACGCTCACCGTGATCCAGTTCCGCTTCGTCGAGCGCAAGGTGCAGTACTGATGGCCGCCGCGCGGCGCGCGAACTGATGGTCGAAAACCGGCCCTGGCTGACGCTGTTCACGCACGCGGTGCTGCTGCTCGGTGTCGCAGCGGTCGCTTTCCCGCTGTACGTGACCTTCGTCGCCTCGACGCTGAGGCTGGAAGAGATCATGTCGGTGCCGATGCCGCTGGTCCCGGGAGACCAGTTCCTCGCCAACTATTCGCAGGTGCTGGCCGCGGGAGGGACCACCGGCTCCAAGGCGCCGGTCTCGACGATGCTGTTCAACAGCACGGTGATGGCGCTCGCCATCGCCATCGGCAAAATCACCATCTCGATCATCGCCTCGTTCGCCATCGTCTACTTCCGCTTCCCGCTCAGGAATTTCTTTTTCTGGATGATCTTCATCACGCTGATGCTGCCGGTGGAGGTGCGCATCATCCCGACCTTCAAGGTGGTCTCGGACCTGGGGATGCTGAATACGTACGCCGGCCTGACGGTGCCGCTGATCGCCTCGGCCACCGCTACGTTCCTGTTCCGGCAGTTCTTCATGACGGTGCCCGACGAACTCGCGGAGGCCGCGCGCGTGGATGGCGCCGGGCCGATGCGTTTCTTCCGGGACGTGCTGCTGCCGCTGTCGAAAACCAGTATCGCCGCGCTTTTTGTGATCCAGTTCATCTACGGCTGGAACCAGTACCTGTGGCCCCTGCTGATCACCAGCGAGGAATCGATGTATACGGCCGTGATCGGCATCAGCCGCATGCTGGTCGGCGGTGACGCGGCGAACGAATGGAACCTGATCATGGCCACCGCGATCCTGGCGATGCTGCCGCCGGCGCTGGTGGTGGTGCTGATGCAGAAATGGTTCGTCAAGGGACTCGTCGAAACGGAAAAATGAGCGACTGCTGATGGCCGCCGTATCGTTCAGGGATGTTCGCAAGAGCTACACCGCCGAGCTGCAGGTGATCCACGGCGTCTCGATGGAGATCGAGGACGGCGAGTTCATCGTCATCCTCGGGCCCTCGGGCTGCGGCAAGTCGACGCTGCTGCGCATGGTGGCGGGGCTGGAGACGATCTCGGCGGGCGAAATCGCGATCGGCGGCCGCGTGGTCAACAACCTCGAGCCCAAGGACCGCGACATCGCCATGGTGTTCCAGAACTACGCGCTCTATCCGCACATGAGCGTGTACGACAACATGGCGTATGGGCTTCGCATCCGGGGCCTTTCGAAGGAAGAAATTTCCGTGAGAGTCCAGAAAGCGGCAGACATTCTGGAACTGGAGAAATTTCTGGAACGCAAGCCGCGCGCGCTCTCGGGCGGCCAGCGCCAGCGCGTCGCCATGGGCCGCGCCATCGTGCGCGAGCCGCAGGTGTTCCTGTTCGACGAGCCGCTGTCGAACCTGGACGCCAAGCTGCGCGTGCAGATGCGCGCCGAGCTGCAGGCGCTGCACCGGCGCCTGGGGACGACCAGCCTTTTCGTCACCCACGACCAGGTCGAGGCGATGACGCTCGCGCAACGGATGATCGTGATGAATGCCGGGCGCGCCGAACAGATCGGCGCGCCGCTCGAGATCTACGCCAAACCCGCCACCACCTTCGTCGCCGGCTTCATCGGCTCGCCGCCGATGAACTTGATTCCGTCGAAGCGCGAGGGGCGCGATGCGCTGCTTGGCGTGCGGCCGGAGCACCTGGCGCCCTGCGGCCGGGGCGAAGCGATGATGACAGTGGATGTCGACCTGATCGAGCCGCTCGGCAGCGACACGCTGGTTTACGGGCACCTCGGCGCCAATGGTGCCGGCGCGCGCGTCGCGGTGCGGCTGCACCAGTCGGTGGATGCGCGCGCCGGCCACCTCGCCGTGCGCTACGACCCTGCACAGGCGCACTGGTTCGACCCCGCGAGCGGCAAGCGCATCGAACAATGAGCTGGCCGTATCCCAGAATCGTCGCGCATCGCGGCGGCGGCGCGCTGGCCCCCGAAAATACGCTGGGCGCGATCCGGCACGGCGCGTCGCTCGGCTTCAAGGGCGTCGAGTTCGACGTCATGCTGGCCGGCGACGGCACGCCGGTGCTGATCCACGACGAGTCGCTCGAGCGCACCACCGATGGGCGCGGCGAGGTGCCGCAGATGACCTACCCGGAAATTTCGCGTTTCAGGACAGAAAAAGGTGAAAGCATTCCGAAATTCGAGCAGGCGGGGCGGTTGTGCCGCGAGCTGGGCGTGTGGGCAAACGTCGAGATCAAGCCGGCGAAGGGCCATGAGCGCGCTACCGGAGAGGCGGTCGCGCCGCTCGCGCGCGAGCTCTGGCGCGGCGCGGCGCTGCCGCCGGTGCTGTCCTCGTTCTCGACCGGAGCGCTCGAAGCGGCGCGCGGTGCCGCGCCCGAGCTGCCGCGCGGCTATCTGGTGGACAAAGTGCCGGAGGACTGGCGCGACACGATGCACCGGCTCGGGTGCGTCGCGCTGCACTGCAACTACAAATCCCTGACGGAAAAGCTCGCGGCCGAAATCCACGGCGCGGGCTTCGCGATCCTGCTCTGGACCGTGAACGAGCCCGAAATCGCGCGGCAGATGTTCGCCCTCGGCGCCGATTGCCTGGTGACCGACGCGCTCGATCGCATCGGCCCCGGCTTTCGGTAACAGGCCGTTACATCTTGGCGTTTACCGCCGTCGCCTTGGTGCGTTACCCGCATTGCAGCATCATTTCAATCGATCAGAAAAGGGGTACTCACATGAAAAGCATGAAATTCGTCACCGCCGCAGTGTTTGCCGCGCTCGCACTTCCGGCGCTCGCGCAGACCACCAGCACGCAGCGCATCGACCAGCGCCAGAAGAACCAGCAGCAGCGCATCGACCAGGGCGTGAAATCGGGTCAGCTCAATCGGAAGGAGGCGGCGCGCCTCGAGAAAGGCCAGGCACGCATCCAGAAGGCGGAAGGCAAGGCGGTTGCGGATGGCAAGGTCACGGCCCGCGAGCGTGCCCGGATCGAGAAGGCGCAGGACCGCGAGAGCCGGCGCATTGCGCGCGAAAAGCACGACAAGCAGCGCGCGAAGAAATAGTACATCCCGGCGCCGTCGTCCCCGCAAAAGCGGGGACCCACATGGATCCCCGCTTGCGCGGGAATGACGGCATTTAGACCGAGCGGGCGCCGTCCACTTCGATACACACGCCGCTGATGAAGGCGGCGTCATCGGAAGCGAGGTAAAGGCAGGCGTTCGCGACGTCGCGCGCGGTGGAGAACCGGCCGAGCGGAATGGTGGCGAGGAAGCGCTGCTTCGCTTCCTCGGTGAGCGCGCCGCCGGCGAATTCCGCCGACAAGCCGGTTGCGGGACTGAACACCGGATTGACGCAGTTGACCCGGATCCCGTCGACACCGAACTCGCCGGCCATCGAGCGCGACATCAGGACCACCGCGCCCTTCGAGCTGTTGTAGACCGTGAGCCCCGGGCGCGGGCGCACGCCCGCGGTCGATGCGATGTTGACGAAGGCGCCGCCGCCCTGTCTGCGGAACACCGGCACGGCGTGGATCGCCGACAGGTAGATGCTCTTCACGTTGACCGCGTAGACCTTGTCGAATTCGGCCTCGGTGACTTCCAGGTAGGGCTTCTTGCGGTGGGTCCAGCCGGCGTTGTTCACGACGACGTCGAGCCGGCCGAATTTCGCGGTGGTTTCGGCGACCAGGCGCGCCCAGTCCGCCCCTTTGGTGACGTCGGCCTGAATGAATGCGGCATTCAGTTCGGCCGCGACCCGATTGCCGTTTCTTGCATCGATATCAGCGACGACAAGCCGCGCGCCCTCCTCGCTGAAGCGCCGCGCGATGCCTTCGCCGAAGCCGCTGCCGGCGCCCGTTATGATTGCGACCTTGCCTTGCAACCTCATTGCTTCTCCCTGGTTCTTCGCCCTGAAGAACAATTATAGGATCAGCCCCTGAAGGGGGAATGCTCGTTCAGCTCGTCCACATAGCGCGCGACGCCGGCGCTCTCGCGCGCCAGGTAGTCTGCGATGGCGCGTGCAAACCGCGGCTGCGCGAGCCAGTGCGTGGAATAGGTCTCGACCGGCAGCAAGCCGCGGAAAAGCTTGTGCTCGCCCTGGGCGCCGCCCTCGAAGAACTGCAACCGGTGGGCGATCGCGTATTCGATCCCCTGGTAGTAGCAGCACTCGAAGTGCAGCAGTGGAATGTGTTCCTGCGCTCCCCAATATCTTCCAAAGATCTTATTTTCACTGAGCAGATTCAAAGTCGCCGCGATGGGCCTGCCCGCTCGCTCGGCGAGGATCATCAGGCAGTGCTGCGGCAGCGTGGCGCCGAGCCGCAGGAAAAATTCCAGGTTCAGGTAGGGGCTCGAGCGGTGCGCGGCATAGGTGCGCCGGTAGCAGCGCTCGAAAAACGCCCAATGCCCGCGCTCGATCTCGGCGCCGCGCAGCCAGCGGAACGTGACCCCCGCCGCGTGCACCCGGCGCCGCTCCTGGCGGATCACCTTGCGCCGGTGCCGCGTCATGCGCGCGAGGAAATCTTCGAAATCCGCATATCCTTGGCCGGCGTCGTTTTGCCAGTGGAACTGGACCGTTCGGCGCAGCAGCATGCCGGCATCCTGCATCAGGACGGCTTCCGGCGCGGTCGGGAAAAGAACATGCAGCGAGGAGACGTCGCGCGCCATTTCCAGGGCTGCGGCGGCGAGCATCTTGCGGTCCGCGTCGTTCGCCGCGAGCAGGCGCGGGCCGGTAACGGGGGTGAAGGGGACTGCGCACAGCAGCTTGGGGTAGTACTCCAGGCCGTGGCGCCGGTAGGCGTCCGCCCAGGCCCAGTCGAAGACGTACTCTCCGTAGGAGTGCGATTTCAGGAACAAAGGCATCGCGCCGGCCAATTTATTGGCTCTTTCCAGCAAGACAATCTGCGGCCGCCACCCCGAGCGACTGCCGGCGCAGCCGGTGTCAATGAGGGCGGACAGGAACTCGTGGCTGGTAAAGGGATCGCCGCCCGACAATGCGTTCCAGGCCGCCGCCGGCACGCCCGCGAGGGATTCCACCACTCGAAGGCGCTCTTTCGCCATGGCTGCATTATAGAATTAGGCGCTACAATTCCACGCTCTTGCGGAGCCGACCATGAAAAAGATCGAAGCGATCGTGAAACCGTTCAAGCTCGACGAAGTGCGCGAGGCGTTGTCGGAAGTCGGCGTCACCGGCCTGACCGTCACCGAGGTGAAGGGTTTCGGCCGCCAGAAGGGCCACACCGAGCTCTACCGCGGCGCCGAATACGTGGTCGATTTCCTGCCCAAGGTGAAGATCGAGGTGGTGGTCACCGAGGGCCAGGTGGAGCAGGCGATCGAGGCCATCGTGAAGTCCGCGCGCACCGGAAAAATCGGCGACGGCAAGATCTTCGTCACCGCCGTCGAGCACGTGGTGCGGATCCGCACCGGCGAGACCAACGAATCCGCCGTCTAGTGTTTTGCCTTAAGCAGCACCAGTAGGGCCCCGCTGCCCCCTTCGCTGGCGGGCGCCTGGCAGTAGGCCAGCACTTCCTGCCGCGGCGGCAGCCATTTCCGGAGTTTTGCCTTGAGCACCGGCTCGCGGTTGTGCGAGCCGAGACCCTTGCCGTGCACGATCCGGACACAGCGCAGTCCACGCGCGGCGCATTGGTGCAGGAAGGCGGCGACCGCGACCGCCGCCTGGTCCCGGTTCAGGCCGTGCAGGTCGAGGCCGTCCTGGATCACCCAGTGGCCGCGGCGCAGGCGCCGCAGCACCTGGCGTGACATTCCGTCGCGCAGGTATACCAGCTCTTCTCCCGAATCCAGCGCGTCGTCCACCGAGGTCGGGCCCTCGAGGCTCTCGGCGAGCGCGGCGATTTCGTCGCGCCTGCGCTGCTCCGGGACGGGCGCCGGGGCGGGGCCTTTCAGTGCAATTCGCCGCGAGCGCTTGAGCGGCTTTACGTCCGCTACGGCCTCGCGGAATTCATCCGAGCTCATTGATCCCGCATTTCATCCGATGTCGTCGAGAAACTTCTCCGCATCCAGCGCCGCCATGCAGCCGCTGCCGGCGCTGGTGACCGCCTGGCGGTAGACGTGGTCCTGCACGTCGCCCGCGGCGAACACGCCCGGCACGCTGGTCGCGGTCGAGCCGCCCTCGCGGCCGCCGCGGGTGACGATGTAGCCGTTCTCCATCTCGAGCTGGCCGGCGAAGATCTGGGTGTTGGGCGTGTGGCCGATGGCGATGAACAGGCCTTTCAGCGCGAGAGTTTTGTTTTCATTTGTTTTTAAATTCGAAATTCGAATTCCAGCAACTCCGGTCTTGTCGCCCAGAACCTCGTCCAGCGTCGAATCGAGTTCGAGCACGATTTTGCCCTCGGCGACCCGCTTCATCAGCTTGTCGACCATGATCTTCTCGGCGCGGAACTTGTCGCGCCGGTGCACCAGGGTCACCTTGCTGCAGATGTTGGCGAGGTAGAGCGCCTCTTCGAGCGCGGTGTTGCCGCCGCCGATCACGGCGACTTCCTGCCCCTTGTAGAAAAACCCGTCGCAGGTGGCGCAGGCAGATACGCCCTGGCCCATGTACTTCTGCTCGCTCGCCAGGCCGAGGTACTTGGCCGAGGCCCCGGTCGCGATCACCAGCGCGTCGCAGGTGTAGATTGCCGCATCGCCTTCGAGCTCGAACGGCCGCCGCCCGAGCTTCACCGTATGGACGGTGTCGAAGACGATTTCGGTCGCGAAGCGTTCGGCATGTTTCTGGAAGCGCTCCATCAGCGCCGGGCCCTGGACGCCGGCGGCGTCCGCCGGCCAGTTGTCGACGTCGGTGGTGGTGGTGAGCTGGCCGCCGGGCACGATCCCGGTCAGCAGCACCGGCTTCAGGTTGGCGCGCGCCGCGTAGACCGCGGCGGTGTATCCGGCCGGGCCGGAACCGAGGATGAGCAATTTGCAATGGCGGGAATTGGTCACCATTTTCAGATGCTTGCCGATTCTTCAGAGTGGGGGAGACGGATTATAAGGGACGGGTTCTGCTAACATAGAGCGGTTCGAATCCAGACAAGGCGCAGAGGGAAGATGCCGGCGATTGCGACCACGGTTTCGACGACGGTGCTGAAGTCCGTGCCGCTGTTCGCGAGCGTTCCCGACGAGCAGTTGCGCACGCTGGTGTCGGTCGTCACGCGGCGCAGCGCGCCGCGTGCCTCGGTGATCATGGCCGCAGGCGACCAGATCGATTGCCTGTATATCGTCATTTCCGGCCGGCTCAAGGTGATGATGGGCGACGCCGACGGCAAGGAAGTGATCCTCAGCCTGATCGGCCCCGGCGAGTTCTTCGGCGAGATGGGCCTGATCGACGACAGCCCGCGCTCGGCGAGCGTGGTCACGATCGAGCCCTGCGAGCTGCTCTCGATCACCAAGCGCGATTTCAGGAAATGCCTGGCCGAGAATGTGGAAATGTCGATGGCGGTGATGCGCGGCCTGGTGCGGCGGCTGCGCGAAGCCGACCGCAAGATCGGCAGCCTCGCGCTGCTCGACGTCTACGGGCGCGTGGCGCGGCTGCTGCTCGACATGGCCGAGGACGTGAACGGCCAGAAGGTGGTCACCAAGCGGCTGCCCAAGCAGGATATCGCCAAGATGATCGGCGCCTCGCGCGAGATGGTGAGCCGGGTGATGAAGGACCTGCAGCTGGGCGGCTACATCGAGACGCGGGGCTCGACCATCGTGTTGCACGACACCATCCTGCTGCGGGATTGAGCCGCCGGCCGTCGGCAGGATAACTGCGGGGCTATTGCGCATGGCGGCAGCACAGAAGACGCAGGGCAGCGCACCTTTACCGGCGAAACTCGCCGGACTGCTGCGCGAAGCGCAATGGCTGGTCATGGTCGCCGCGGCCGGCTATCTGCTGCTGATCCTGCTGACGCACCACGCCACCGATCCGGGCTGGTCGCGCAGCGCCACCGCGGCGGTGGTGCAGAACGCAGGCGGACGGGTCGGGGCGTGGCTCTCCGACGTGCTGCTGTCCCTGTTCGGCTGGTCGGCGTTCTGGTGGGTGGCGCTGTGCGCCTGGACCGTCGCCCGCGGCTACCGGCGGCTCGACAGCGGTGCGCGCATCGAGCCGCGCCCGCTGTGGATCGCCGCCGCGGGCTTCGGCCTGCTGATCGTGGCGAGCGCGGCGCTCGAATCCCTTCGCCTGCACGGCTTCGGCGGCGGCCTGCCGCAGGACGCCGGCGGGATCATCGGCACGGTGCTCGCGGGCCTCGCCTCCGGCCTCGCCGGCTTCACTGGCGCGACGCTGCTCGTGCTGGCCGCAGTCGCCGTGGGCTTCAGCCTGTTCATCAGCGTGTCGTGGCTGCGCATCGCGGAAATAACCGGCTTGCTGCTCGAATCGGCATACGCGCTCGCGCTCGGCGCCTGGGAGCGGCGCCGCGACCAGAAAATCGGCGAGCACGCGCGCGAAGAGCGCGAGACCATCGTCCAGGCCGAGAGGAAGCGCGAGGAGGACCACCCGCCGCTGGTGATCGCGCCGCCGCCGGTCGAGATCAAGCGCTCGGAGCGGGCGCAGAAGGAAAAACAGGCGCCGCTTTTCGAGCACCTGCCCGACACGCCGCTGCCGCCGCTGAAGCTGCTCGACGAGCCGGACAAGGGGAGGGAAACGGTCAGCGCCGAGACGCTGGAATTCACCTCGCGCCTGATCGAGAAGAAGCTGTCCGACTTCGGCGTTGCGGTGAAAGTGCTTGCCGCCTATCCCGGCCCGGTGATCACGCGCTACGAGATCGAACCCTCGGTCGGGGTCAAGGGCAGCCAGATCGTCAACCTGGTCAAGGACCTCGCGCGCGCGCTGTCGGTGGTCGCGATCCGCGTCGTGGAGACCATTCCCGGCAAGTCATGCATGGGCCTGGAAATCCCGAATCCGAATCGTCAGACGGTGCGCCTGACCGAGATCCTCGGCTCCGAGACCTATCACGGCAGCCATTCGCCGCTCGCGCTCGCGCTGGGCAAGGACATCGCCGGCAACCCGGTGGTGGCCGACCTCGGCAAGATGCCGCACCTGCTGGTCGCAGGGACCACCGGCTCGGGCAAGTCGGTGGCGATCAACGCCATGATCCTGTCGCTGCTCTACAAGTCCGAGCCGAAGAACGTGCGCTTCATCCTGATCGACCCGAAGATGCTCGAGCTCTCGGTGTACCAGGACATCCCGCACCTGCTCGCGCCGGTCGTCACCGACATGAAGCAGGCGGCGAACGCGCTGCAGTGGTGCGTCGCCGAGATGGACCGCCGCTACAAGCTGATGAGCTGGCACGGCTGCCGCAATTTATCGGGATTGAATCACAAGGTGACCGATGCCGAGAATCACGGCCGCACGCTCAGCGATCCGGAGGGCAATCCTCAATCGCATTTGCCATTTATCGTCCTTGTCATCGACGAGCTTGCCGATCTTATGATGGTTCAGGGCAAGAAGGTCGAGGAGTTAGTGGCGCGCCTCGCGCAGAAGGCGCGCGCCGCGGGCATCCACCTCATCCTCGCGACCCAGCGTCCGTCGGTGGACGTGATCACCGGGCTGATCAAGGCGAACATTCCGACGCGCATCGCGTTCCAGGTGGCATCCAAGGTCGATTCGCGCACCATCCTCGACCAGTCGGGCGCCGATGCGCTGCTCGGCGCCGGCGACATGCTCTACCTGCCGGCGGGCACCGGACTGCCGCAGCGGATCCACGGCGCCTTCGTCGCCGACCAGGAAGTGCATAAAGTAGTTGAACATCTAAAGTCCTTGGCTAAGCCCGAGTATCTAGGGGACGTGCTCGAGCCGGCGGCAGAGGAAGGCGCAGCGGGCGCCGACGGTGAACCTTCCGGCGAGAAGGACCCTCTGTACGACCAGGCGGTGGAAATCGTGGTGCGTACGCGCCGCCCGTCGATCTCGCTGGTGCAGCGGCACCTGCGCATCGGCTACAACCGCGCGGCGCGCCTGATCGAAGACATGGAGCGCGCGGGCCTGGTCTCGACAATGCAGTCGAACGGCAACCGCGAGGTTCTGGTGCCGGCAAAGGTGGAGTAAGAGATATGAGCTTGGTGCTGTCATTCCCGCGAAAGCGGGAATCCATGTGGGTCCCCGCTTTCGCGGGGACGACGTTTCTGCTGCTGATTGCGATTTTCGCCGCTTCAGTAGCGCATGCCTCCAGCCTGGAGCGCTTTCAAAGCTACCTGCGCACGACGCAGTCGGGGCGCGCCGATTTCGAGCAGAAAGTGTTCGACAAGACCGGCAAGCTGGTGCAGGAATCCACCGGCAGCTTTTCCTTCCTGCGCCCGGGGCGGTTCCGCTGGACCTATGTCAAGCCGCAGCAGGTCATCGTCGGCGACGGCGACCGGGTGTGGATCCACGACGCCGATCTCAACCAGGTGACCGTGCGGCGCGTATCGCGCGTGCTCGGATCGACGCCTGCGGCGCTGCTGGCAGGCTCCTCCGACATCGACAAGGCCTTCGAGATGTCGGAAATCGGCGAAAAAGGCGGCCTGGAATGGCTGGAAGCGAAGCCGCGCGAGAA
This sequence comes from Betaproteobacteria bacterium RBG_16_66_20, assembly GCA_001770285.1. Taxonomy (GTDB): domain Bacteria; phylum Pseudomonadota; class Gammaproteobacteria; order Burkholderiales; family SG8-39; genus RBG-16-66-20. The sequence continues at coordinate 28,281 of MEQQ01000041.1, read as the reverse complement.
GGAGGCCGGCTTCGAGCGCATGCGCCTCGGCATGGCGGCCTCGGGCGTCGCGGCGATGGAGCTGGTGGACCATTTCGGCCAGACCACCGTGCTGCGCTTTTCCAATGTGGTGCGCAACCCGCAGCTGGACGCCGGGGCCTTCCGCTTCACGCCGCCCAAGGGAGCCGACGTTCTTGGGGATTGAACTGCAGGGGACTGATCTTTTCGCCGGCTCGAAAAATGCGGCGCAGGCCGCGGCGCCGCTCGCCGAGAAGCTCAGGCCGCGCTCCCTTGACGAAGTCGTAGGGCAGAAGCACCTCCTCGGGCCGGGCAAGCCGCTGCGCGTCGCCTTCGAGTCGGGCAAACCGCATTCCATGATCCTGTGGGGGCCGCCCGGATCGGGCAAGACCACCATCGCGCGCCTGATGGCCCAGGCCTTCGACGCCGAGTTCATCGCGCTGTCGGCGGTTCTCTCGGGCGTCAAGGACATCCGCGATGCGGTCCAGGCCGCCGAGCGTGCGCTTGCCGGCGGGGTTTCAACTGCGGGCCGCAGGACGATCCTGTTCGTGGACGAAGTGCACCGCTTCAACAAGGCGCAGCAGGACGCGTTCCTGCCTTTCGTCGAGCGCGGCCTGCTTACATTCGTCGGCGCGACCACCGAGAATCCGTCGTTCGAGGTCAATTCGGCGCTGCTGTCGCGGGCGACGGTTTATGTGCTGGAGAGCCTCTCGGATTCCGATCTGTCGGAATTGCTGGGCAGGACCGGGCTGAAAGTCGATCAGGAAGCAGGCGCCCGTCTCATCGGCTTCGCCGACGGCGACGCACGCCGGTTGCTGAATGCCGTCGAGATCCTGCAGACCGCTTCCGAGAACAGGGAACAGAAAATGATCGACGGTCCATTTGTCGAGCAGACCCTGGCGAAAAACCTGCGCCGTTTCGACAAGGGCGGCGAGCAGTTCTACGACCAGATCTCGGCGCTGCACAAGTCGGTGCGCGGCTCCGACCCGGATGCCTCGCTCTACTGGCTGGTGCGGATGCTGGACGGCGGCGCCGATCCGCTGTACCTCGCGCGGCGCATCGTGCGCATGGCAACCGAAGATATCGGCCTGGCTGATCCGCGCGCGCTGCGCATTGCGCTGGACGCCGCCGAAACCTACGAGCGGCTCGGCTCGCCCGAGGGCGAACTGGCGCTCGCGGAAGCGGTGCTCTACATGGCGGTGGCCGCGAAGTCGAACGCCGTCTATACCGCCTATAATTCGGCGCGCGCGTTCGTTGCGACGGATGGGACGCGGCCCGTTCCGCTGCATATCCGCAACGCGCCGACGCGGCTGATGAAGGACCTCGGTTACGGCAAGGACTACCGCTACGCGCACGACGAGGCGGACGCGTTCGCCGCAGGCGAAAGCTACTTTCCCGACGGCATGCCGGCGGTCGACTGGTACCGGCCGAGCGGCCGCGGCCTGGAAGGAAAGATCCGGGAAAAACTCGAGGACCTGCGCCGCCGCAACGCGGAGGCGGCGGGAAAAAGAAAATGATCGACATCCAACTGCTCAGGAACTCCATCGACACGGTGGCGGCGCGGCTCGGCACGCGCGGCTATGAACTCGATGTCTCCGGATTCGAGAAGCTGGAGAAGCACCGGAAGGACATCCAGACGACGACCGAGCAGCTTCAGTCGCAGCGCAACGCGGTCTCGAAGCAGATCGGACAGGCCAAGGCGAGGAAGGACGAGGCGCTCGTCGGCGCGCTCATGGCGCAGGCCGCCGACTTCGGCGACAAGCTGAAGCAGATGGAGGTGCAGAACGAGTCGGTGCAGGCCAGGCTGCGCGAATTCGTCTCCCTGATTCCGAACCTCACCCATGGGAGCGTCCCGGTCGGCAGCCGGCCCGAGGACTGCGCCGAGCAGCGTCGCTGGGGCGAGGCGCGCAAGTTTGATTTCGCGGCCAGGGACCACGTCGACATCGGCGCCGCGCTCGGCGGCCTGGATTTCGACACCGCGGCGAAGCTTGCGGGTGCGCGCTTTGCGGTGATGAAAGGCGGTGTCGCGCGCCTGCACCGTGCGCTCGCCCAGTTCATGCTCGACGTGCACACGACCGAGCACGGCTATACCGAGGCCTACGTGCCCTACATGGTGAGCGGCGCCTGCGCCGACGGCGTCTCCAGCCTCGCCAAGTTCAAGGGCGACCTGTTCAAGATCGAGGACCGCGACCTGTACCTGATCCCGACCGCCGAATACCCGGTCACCAATTTCGTGCGCGATGAAATCGTGCCGCTGGAGAAGCTGCCGCTGAAATTCGTCTGCCATTCGCCGTGCTTCAGGTCGGAAGCGGGCGCCGCCGGCAAGGACACGCGCGGCATGATCCGCAACCACCAGTTCGACAAGGTCGAGCTGGTGCAGATCGTCCATCCGTCGCAGTCCTACCTGGCGCACGAGGAGCTGACCGGCCACGCCGAGGCGATCCTGAAAAAACTCGAGTTGCCTTACCGCGTGGTCACGCTGTGCACCGGCGACACGGGGTTTTCGGCTGCGAAAACCTACGACATCGAGGTCTGGCTGCCCGGGCAGAATGCCTTTCGCGAGATCTCGTCGTGCTCCAACTTCGAAGCCTTCCAGGCGCGCCGCATGCAGGCGCGCTTCCGCAACGACAAGGGCAAGACCGAGCCCGTGCACACGCTGAACGGCTCCGGGCTAGCGGTGGGGCGCACGCTGATCGCGGTCCTGGAGAACTTCCAGAACGCGGACGGCTCGATCACCATTCCCGCGGCACTGCGCGACTACATGGGCGGCGCCGAGAAGCTCAGCCGGCCCTGATAGAATCCCGCCCTCGTTCGACCGCGGAGAGATGGCAGAGTGGTCGATTGCGGCAGACTCGAAATCTGTTGTACCCGCGAGGGTACCGGGGGTTCGAATCCCTCTCTCTCCGCCAGATAGCAACGGCGCCCCTAGCGGGGCGTTTTTATTCCCATGAGCGCACC
>MEQQ01000041.1:25093-25275 GCA_001770285.1 Betaproteobacteria bacterium RBG_16_66_20 | reverse complement strand
GAAACGCGTCGAGGACGATCGCCTGCTCGTGGGCAAGGGGCTGTACAGCGACGACCGTGACCTGCCCGGGCAGGCGTGGATGGTGGTGCTGCGCTCGCCGCACGCGCATGCGCGCATCACGAGCATCGACGCGGGGGACGCGCGCAGGGCGCCCGGCGTGGTCGCGGTGTACACGGCGGCCG
>MEQQ01000041.1:23068-25044 GCA_001770285.1 Betaproteobacteria bacterium RBG_16_66_20 | reverse complement strand
AGCGCGCCGACGGGGCGCCGATGGGCGCGCCGCCGCGCACGCCGCTCGCCGATGGCATCGCGTTCTATGCCGGCCACCCGGTCGTGGCAGTTGTTGCCGGGACGCGCGCCCAAGCTCAGGACGCTGCCGAACTGGTAGCGGTCGAATACGAGGAACTGCCCTGTGTGGTGCATCCGGCGCGCGCGATCGAGCCGGGCGCGCCGCAAATCTGGATGGATGCGCCGGGCAACATTTCCGCGCAGGCCCGCTATGGCGATGCCGCCGCGGTGGCGAAAGCGATGGCGCAGGCGGCGCATGTCACCGAACTCGCGCTCCACAACCAGCGTGTCTCGGCGATGCCGCTCGAGCCGCGCTGCGCGCTTGCCGAGTACGCCGGCGGGCGCTGGACGCTGTATACGCAGACCCAGCAGCCGACCGGCACGCGCGAATCGCTCGCAGCGGCGTTCAAGACTCCGCCGGAGCAGTTCCGCGTCGTGGTGGGCGACATCGGCGGCGGCTTCGGCATGAAGACCGGCCTCTACCCCGAGGACGCGATCGCCTGCTACGCGGCGCGCAAGCTCGCGCGCCCGGTGAAGTGGCGCGGCGATCGCAGCGAGGATTTTCTCGCCGCGCACATGGGGCGCGACCAGCATTTCCATGCCTGGCTCGCACTCGACGGCGCGGGCAAGGTGCTGGCGCTGAAGGTCGAGATGCTGGGCAATTTCGGCGCGGTGCCGGTGGGCTCGACCGCGATGGTTCCGCTCATGATCGGGCCCAAGGTGCTGACCTCGGTCTATCACGTGCCGGCGGTGGACTACTTCGTGCGCGGCGTGCTCACCAATACGATGGCGACCGGCGCCTACCGCGGGGCCGGGCGCCCGGAAGCGAACTTTTTGATCGAGCGCCTGCTCGACAAGGCGGCCCGCGAGATGAAACTCGACCCGGCGGAGATCCGGCGGCGCAATTTCATCGCAGCCGCGGCGTTCCCGTATCGGAACTACCTCGGCGACACCTACGACGCCGGCGAGTTCGAGCGGATTCTGGAGCGTGTTCTTGCCGCTTCCGACTGGCAGGGCTTTGAAGAAAGAAAAAAGAGCTCGAAGCAACGCGGCAAACTGCGCGGCCGCGGCCTTGCCTCCTACCTCGAATGGACCGGCGCATTGCCCACCGAGACGGTGGACATCGAAGTCGCGGCCGACGGCACGGTGACCGTGTTCTCCGGAACGATGGCGATGGGGCAGGGCCTGGAAACGAGCTACACGCAGCTGATCGCCGAAGTTTTGGGGATTTCTCTTAATAAAATAAGAATAATTCAGGGTGACACCGATCGGGCGAACGGTGTCGGCAGCGTCGGTTCGCGCTCCGCGTTCGTCGGCGGCTCGGCGGTGGTGGCGGCGGGCCACAAGGTGGTCGCCCGCGGCAAGGAACTCGCCGCCGAGGTGCTGGAAGCGGCGGCACCCGACATCGAGTACCGCAACGGGCGATTCGCCATCGGCGGCACCGATCGTTCGATCGGCCTGGCGGAACTCGCCGCAAAGCAGCCGCAGAAGCTGATCCGTGTTGCCGCGACCCAGACGCCCTCCGCGCCTTCGTGGCCGAACGGCGCGCAGGCGATCGAGGTGGAAATCGATCCGGAGACCGGGGTCGTCGAACTGGCGAAAATCACCAGCGTCGACGACATCGGCCGCATCATCAACCGGGCCATCGTCGAAGGGCAGGTGCATGGCGGCATCGCGCAGGGCGCCGGGCAGGCGCTCTGGGAGCAGGTGGCGTACGACGCCGAAAGCGGGCAGCTGCTCACCGGTTCGTTGATGGACTACTGCGTTCCGCGCGCCGACCAGTTTCCCCCGATGGTGAACGAATTCGATGAAAGCGTGCCCTGCAAGACCAACCTGCTCGGCGTCAAGGGCGTGGGCGAACTCGGCACCATCGGCGCCACGCCGGCGGTCGTGCATGCGGTACTCGATGCGCTCGCGGGGCACGGCGTGCAGCATCTC
>MEQQ01000041.1:12720-23061 GCA_001770285.1 Betaproteobacteria bacterium RBG_16_66_20 | reverse complement strand
CGATGACGCCGGAGCGGGTCTGGCGTGCATTGAACGGTGTATAGTCGCCGCCTCTGAAGCGGGGGAGGGCATGGCCGCGGTGCTTGCGGGCGGCTACTACGCGAACGATTCCGGCAGGCGCCTGTTTCTCTGGGCGGTGGCGGCATCGCTCGCGCTGCACCTCGCCGTGCTGTTCATTCTTCCCGTCTTGCAGAAAGCGCAGCGAGCGCGCCCGGCGCCACCGTCGCTCACCGCGCGCCTCGCGAAACCGCAGCCGCCTGAACCTGCGTTGCCGAAATTCGAACCGCCGGCACAGCCCGCGGAACGGCCGCGGCCCCCGCCGGCCGCTAAAGCGGTACCGCAACCGGCGCGAGTGCCCGCGGCGCCGGAGCGCGTTCAGAGCGTCGAGCCCGAGAAGCAGACAGTTGAATCCGCCGCCGTGGCTCCAGTAGCACCTGCAGCGCCGCCTCCGGTTGTACCGCAATTGCCGGCGGCGAGCGGGCCCGATCCCGGCACCGTCGCGCAGTTCAGGCTGGCGTTGATGGACCTCGCGCGGCGTTACAAGAAGTATCCGCGCATCGCGCAGGACAACAACTGGGAAGGCAGAGTCGACCTGCGCATCGCGATCGGCGAGGACGGCGCGATTTCATCGCTCACCGTGAACAAGGGTGCCGGCCGCGCGGTGCTCGACGATGAAGCGCAGGCCATGATCCGCACTGCAAAGGCGAAGGCGACGATTCCGCCGGGCCTGCGCGGCAAGGCCTTCAATCTGGAAATTTCGGTCGACTTCTTCCTGAAGGACGAAGAGAAATAGGCTAACTCTGGGGCGCAAACGCGACCACGTGGTCGACGTCGAGCCGGATGCCGATGCGCTCGCCGAGCGCATGATTGTGGTGGCTCGGCACCAGCGCCAGCACCTTCCTGCCGCTCTCCAGCTTCAGCGTGTACATGATCTCCGCGCCCCGGAACGCCTTGTGCACCACTTCGGCGCGGGTCGGCGCGTCGTCGTCGTGCACCACGTCGTCGGGCCGCAGCAGCACGTCGGCGAGGCAGCCCTTGCCGCAGGCGTCGCATCCGATCTGGCATGCGCTCGGGATATTGCCTTCGAGAACACCGAGCTCGATTTCCACGCTCCTCGGGTTCAGGACCTTGGCGGGCAGGAACGCGCCCTGGCCGACGAAGTCGGCGACGAAGCGGTTGACCGGACGGTGATAGAGGTTGTACGCCGAGTCCCACTGCTCGATGCGGCCCTGGTGCACGACCCCGACCTCGTCGGCCATCGCGAACGCCTCGTTCTGGTCGTGCGTGACCAGCACCGCGGTGGCGCCGGAGGCCTTGATGATGTCGCGCAGCTCGTGCGAGAGGCGCTCGCGCAGGCCGGTATCGAGGTTGGAGAACGGCTCGTCGAGCAGCAGCAGTTCCGGGCGCGGCGCGAGGGCGCGCGCGAGCGCAACGCGCTGCTGCTGGCCGCCGGAAAGCTCGTGCGGATATTTCCCCAGCAGTTCGGTGATGCCGGTGAGCAAGGCGAGTTCCTGCACGCGCTTTTCGGACACATCGCCGTGTGACAGGCCAAACGCAATATTTCTCGCGGCGGTCAGGTGTGGGAAAAGCGCATGCTCCTGGAACACCATGCCGATGCGGCGCTTCTCCGGCGGCAGGCTGGTCTGCGCGGAGGAGACCACGACGCCGTTGAGCAGGATGCGGCCCGCGCGTGGCGTCTCGAAACCCGCGATGCAGCGAAGCACGGTGGTCTTGCCGCAGCCGCTGGGCCCGAGCAGGCAGCCGATCGTGCCGCGCTCGAGTGAGAACGACAAGCCGCGCACCGCCTCGTGGCCGTCGGCTTGCCCCTCATAGGCGTGGCGCAGGTCCTGGATATCGAGCAGCGCTTGCATTCCTGTTATTCTAACAAGAATAATTCTTGTTAGAATCAGGAGTGCTTTATTTTCAAAGAGTTGGATTTCTAGGGGTCGTCTCGCTCGGGGCGGCAGCGCTGATCCTGCTGCCGATTCTGGCAGTGGTGGCGAGCGTCCTCGGCCCGGCCAGCGAAACCTGGGCGCATCTTGCGCGCACGCTGCTCGGCGACTACGTCCTGAACACCGCGTCGCTGGTCGCATGCGTCGCCGCGGGGGTGCTTTCGATCGGCGTGCTGTCTGCATGGCTGGTCACTGCCTACCGTTTTCCGGGACAGCGCTTGCTCGAGTGGGCGCTGGTGCTGCCGCTCGCGATGCCGGCCTACGTCATGGCGTACGCCTACACCGATTGGCTGCAGTTCACCGGGCCGGTCCAGACGCTGCTGCGCGCGGCGACGGGCTGGCAGGCGCGCGAATACTGGTTTCCCGAAATCCGCTCGATCCCGGGAGCGGCGGCGATGCTCTCGTTCGCGCTCTACCCCTATGTCTACCTGCTCGCGCGCACCGCGTTTCTCGATGTCTCGCGCAGTGCGCTGGAGGCGGGCCGCCTCGCCGGCTATTCGGCGTGGGGCAGTTTCTGGCGCGTCGCGTTGCCGATCGCGCGGCCCGCAGTCGCGGCGGGCGCCGCGCTCGCGCTGATGGAAACGCTCGCCGACTTCGGCACCGTTTCGTACTTTGCGCTGGAGGTTTTCACCACGGGAATTTTCAAGGCCTGGCTGTCCATGGGGGACACGGCCGCGGCCGGCCAGTTGTCGGTGTGCCTGCTCGCCTTCGTCTTCGTGGTCCTCGCGCTGGAGCGCGCCAACCGCGGCCGCGCCGCGTATGCGAGCGCAATGCGCAAGCCCTCGCCGCCGCAGCGTCTTTCGGGAATGGCCGCGGCATTGGCATTCGCCGCCTGTGCCGCGCCGGTGCTCCTCGGGTTCGTGCTGCCCGCGGGGCTGCTGGTCCAGCTGGCCTGGTCCGACCTAGGGGCGCGCGTGGGTGTTCACGAGGGTGTACACATCAACGCGCGCCTGCTGGCCCTGGTCGGCAACAGCTTCATGCTTGCAGGAATTGCGGCGGCGGCGGGCGTGCTGCTCGCGACCGGCATGGCCTATGCCGCGCGCCTTTCACGCGGCCGCCTTGCAATTGCGGTCTCCTGGGCGAACCGCGCCGCGGCGCTCGGCTACGCCATTCCCGGCGCGGTGATCGCGATCGGGGTGCTGGTGCCGCTCGGCCGGCTCGACAACTGGATCGCCGGCGGGATCGAAACCGCGTTTGGCGTAAAGCCCGGGTTGCTGTTGACCGGAACCATCGTCGCGCTGGTGTATGCGTACCTGGTGCGCTTCCTCGCGGTGGCGTTGCAGACCGTGGAGGCGGGATTGGCGAAGGTGACGCCGCACATGGACGACGCCGCGCGCAGCCTCGGGGCGACGCCCGCCGGGACCCTCGCGCGCGTGCACGCGCCGCTGCTTGCCTCCAGCCTCGCAGCCGCAGCGCTGCTGCTGTTCGTGGACGTGATGAAGGAACTGCCGGCGACCTTCGCCCTGCGTCCGTTCAATTTCGACACGCTCGCGATCGAGGCCTACAACCTGGCCAAGGACGAGCGCCTGGCGGAGGCCGCGGTGCCGTCGCTGGTGATCGTCGCGATCGGCCTGGTGCCCGTGCTGATCGTCCTGAAGCGCTATTTCCAGGCCACCCGGTCGTAGATTTTCTGCGCGCCGGGCTGGTTGCGGCCGAGGACCGCAACGTTCAGCGCGTCCTGCTTGAAGGCGCCGAACAGCTTCAGCACCGGGTTGTCGGGCTTCACGCCGGCCACCACCGGCCACTCGTTGTTGCCGTCGGCGAAGTAACGCTGCGCTTCGTCGCCCGCGAGGTATTCGAGGAACTTCACCGCCGCCTGCCGGTTCGGCGCGTGCTTCATCACGCCGGCGCCCGAGATGTTGACGTGCGTGCCCCAGCTTGCCTGGTTCGGGAACACCACGCCCAGCTTTGCGGCGATCTCGCGCTCGTCCGCCTTGTCCGAGCGCACCAGGCGAGCGTAGTAATACTGGTTGGTGAGCGTGAGGTCGCATTCGCCTGCGGCGACGCTCTTCAGCTGGTCGGTGTCGCCGCCCCTGGGTTCGCGCGCGAGGTTCGCTCTTACCGCCTGCGCCCATTGCTCGGCCTTCTGTTCGCCCAGGTGGTCGATGATCGCGCCCATCAGCGACAGGTTGTAGATGTTGGTCGAGGAGCGCATGCAGACGCGGTCTTTCCACTTCGGCTCGGCGAGCGACTCGTAGGTGGGGACGTCGGCCGGCTTCACTCGCGCCTTGTTGTAGGCGATCAGCCGCGCGCGCAGCGAGAAGCCGTACCACAGGCCGCCCGGCTCGCGCAGGCTGGCCGGGATGCGGGCGTCCAGCAGCGCCGATTTCACGGGCTGGAAGAATCCGAGTTGTTCGGCGCGCCACAGGCGGCCCGCGTCCACCGTGACCAGCACGTCCGCAGGGCTGCGCTCGCCTTCGTTGCGCAATCGCTCGATGAGCGCATCTTCGCCGGCCTCGATGCGATTGATCCGGATGCCGGTCTGCCTGGTGAAGTTGCTGTAGAGCGCCTCATCGGTCTGGTAGTGGCGCGAGGAGTACAGGTTCAGGACTTTGTTGTCTTGAGGGAACGCTACACTGGTCGTCGCGGCCAGAACCGCAGCAACACAAAATTGCTTATATGAAACAGTCACTTGATTTCCTCATGAGGGCAATAATAGAAATGATAATTGCTCTCATCCATTTAGTCAATGAGAATTATTCGCACTAACCTCGCTCTATTGCCCTCCGCGGCCCCTTAAAGGGAGGGCTCGACGCGACGCGCGCCGTTGTAGCGCTGCGTCCAGTACGTGCTCTTCAGCGACTCGATGCGCACCTGCGCGCCCGACTTGGGCGAGTGCACGAACTTGCCGTCGCCAAGATAGATGCCGACGTGCGAGTACGGGCGCTTCAACGTGTCGTAGAACACGAGATCGCCCGCCTGGAGTTCCGCTAGACTGACCGGCATCCCGGCTTTGCTCTGCGCGCCCGTATTGCGGGGCAGGCGGATGTTCCAGGCTTCGAGATACACGTGCGCGACCAGTCCGCTGCAGTCGAATCCGGTGACCGGCGAATTGCCGCCGTAGCGGTAATCCAGACCGAGCGCGAGCAATGCCTGCAACAACGCCTCGGAACGCTCGGCGCGTGGAGCGGCCGGTCCTGGTACCGGCTGCGATGCGGACGTTTGCGCTGGGGTGGGGGGTGTAGGGCTGAACACTGCGCACCCCGAAATTAGGAATGAAAAAGCAATATAAAACAGCTTATTGCAGCCCATAATTCAAGTAATCTAGCGCAGATGCATTCCGAGAGCAACCACTAACCTTCGCCGTGCGTTAAGGCCCTGATGACACGCTTTCTGATGCTGCTTTTTTTCTTTGCCCCGGCGGTCCTCGCCCAGGGCACGCTCGAGGTGATCCCGCTCAGGCATCGCACGGTCGAGCAGGTGCTCCCGGTCCTGCGGCCCTTGCTGGAGCCGGGCGGAGTGATGTCGGGCCAGTCGAATCAACTGATTGTGCGCACCAGCGCGCGCAATCTGGCCGACATTCGCGCGGCGCTGAACGCGATCGACACGCCGGCAAGGCGCCTGACCATCTCGGTGCGTTTCGACTCGCTGGGCGAGGCAACGCGCGGCGGGGTCGAGGCGGGCGGCACGGTTTCGAGCCGCGGCTCGCGCATCGAGGCGCGTATCGAGGACACCCGCACTTTGCGCGAGGACCGCGTCGACCAGCGCGTCCAGGTCCTCGAAGGCGGGCGCGCGCTCATCTCCACCGGTGAGTCGCGGCCGCTGCGCCAGCATCAGGTCGTGCGCACTCCGGGCGGCACGGTGATCTCCGACACTACCGTAGTGCAGGAGACCGCGACCGGGTTCGAGGTCGTGCCGCGCCTGTCCGGGTCGACCGTGTTCCTGGAGATTGCCCCACAGCGCCAGAGCTTCGCCTCCGGCGACCCGGGCGCGATCCAGGCCGAGCGCGCCGTCAGCACGGTGAGCGGCCGGCTCGGGCAGTGGATTGAACTCGGCGGCACGGGCGGCACGAGCGCAAGCGGCGAGCGCGGCATCCTGTCGGCGCGGGAACTGCGCACCAGCGAAAGCCGACGCATCTGGGTGAAGGTCGAGGAGCTCCGGAACTGAACCTGCTGCAGCGCGCATTCGCGGCCGACGGCCCGCTCGCCGCTCAGGTCGGCAGCTACCGGCCGCGGGCGCAGCAGGTCGAATTGGCGCAGGCGATTCTCGCCGCGATCGAAGCGGGCGGCATGCTCGTGGCCGAGGCCGGCACCGGCACCGGCAAGACCTTCGCCTACCTCGTCCCCGCGCTGCTCGCCGGCGGCAAGGTGATCGTCTCCACCGGCACCAAGACCCTGCAGGACCAGCTCTACGACCGCGACCTGCCCGCGGTGCGCGATGCCCTCGCTTCCGGTTCGGTCGCGGCGCTGCTCAAGGGCCGCGCGAACTACGTGTGCCTGTATCGCCTGGAGCGCGCGCAGGCGGAGGGCCGGCTCGAATCGCGCGACGACGCGGCGCGGCTGCGCCGCATCGGGCATTTCGCGGCGATCACCGTGACCGGCGACCGCGCCGACCTCGCCGAAGTCCCGGAGGACGCGCCGGTCTGGCAGCACGCGACCTCGACGCGCGAAAACTGCCTCGGCCAGGACTGCCCCAAGTACCAGGACTGCTTCGTGATGCGCGCGCGCAAGAACGCGCTCGCGGCCGACGTGGTGGTGGTCAACCATCATCTGTTTTTCGCCGACGTGGCGCTGCGCGACGAGGGCATTTCTGAATTGCTGCCCTCCTGCAACACGGTGATCTTCGACGAGGCGCACCAGCTGCCGGAGACCGCGCGGCTGTTCTTCGGCGACAGCGTGTCGAGCGCGCAGCTGATCGAACTCGCGCGCGATGCGCGGCTCGAACTGCGCGCTGCCGGCGGCGCCTCGCCGGAGCTGGACCGGATCGCATCGAAGCTGGACAAGGCGGCGCGCGACCTGCGGTTGTGCTTCCCGGGTGAAGGGCGTGCCGCGGGAAAGGACGCGCCTCTGGCGCGTAGCGGCCCGCGCCTGGGCTGGGCGCAGGCGCTGCGCGTGGAAGGTTTTCCCGATGCGCTCCAGGCACTGGTCGGCGCGCTGGATGCGCTGGGCAAGCCGCTTTCCGAGCAGGCCGAGCGATCCGAGGGGCTCGGCGCCTGCGCGCGCCGCGCGGCGGAGGCAAAGGGGCTGCTGGCGCGGGTCCGGGAGCAGGGTGCCGCGAACGAGGTGCGCTGGGTGGAAGTGTTCGGCCAATCGGTGCAGCTGCACGTCACGCCGCTGGTGCCCGCCGAGCTCTTCCGCAAGCAGATGGCGGATCACCCGCGCGCCTGGATCTTCACCTCGGCGACGCTCGCGGTGGGCGAGGATTTCTCGCACTTCAAGCGCGAACTCGGAATCGAGGACGCCGCGGCGCGCGCCTGGCCGAGTCCGTTCGACTTCGAGCGCCAGGCCCTGCTCTATGCGCCCAAGGGCCTGCCCTCCGATCCCAACGATCCGGGCTACACCGAAGCGGTGGCCGAGGCGGCGCTGCCGGTGCTCAAAGCGAGTCGGGGACGCGCCTTTCTGCTGTTCACTTCGCACCGGGCGCTGCGGCGCGCGCACGAATACCTCAAGGACCGGATCGACTACCCGCTCCTCGTCCAAGGCACCGGTTCGCGCAGCGAGTTGCTGGTTCGTTTCCGACGATTGGGGAACGCGGTGCTCCTGGGGGCGGCGTCATTCTGGGAGGGGGTGGACGTGCGCGGCGAGGCGCTTTCGGTGGTGCTGATCGACAAGCTGCCGTTCGCGCCGCCCGATGATCCGGTGCTCGCGGCGCGTATCGAAGCCTTGCGCGCCGAGGGCGGCAATCCCTTCATGGAATTCCAGCTGCCGCAGGCGGTTCTGCAGCTGAAGCAGGGCGCGGGGCGCCTGATCCGTGACGAAGAGGACCGCGGCGTGCTGGTGCTGTGCGATCCGCGGCTGTACACCAAAGCCTACGGCAGGACCATCCGCGCCAGCCTGCCGCCGATGAAACAGACGCGCGAACTCGCTGACGTCGAGGCGTTCTTCGCTCGAATTCCGGCATGAAAATTCTCATCACCGGAGGCGGCGGCTTCCTCGGCTTCAGGCTCGCGAGGACGCTGCTCGCGCGCGGGCAACTGGGCGGCAAGGCGATCACCGGCATCACATTGCTGGACGGCGCATTTCCTTCCGGAATAAAAGATTTGGACAAGAAAAAAGTAAAGGCTGTAACCGGTGACGTATCCAATGCCGGCACCATCACGAGCGTCTGTACGCCAGACACCGACGCGGTATTCCACCTTGCGGCGGTGGTAAGCGGTGCGGCGGAGGCGGATTTCGACCTCGGCATGCGGGTGAACCTGAAGGGCATGGAACTGCTGCTCGAGCAGATGCGCCGGATCGGAACAAGCGGCAACCAGCCGCCGCGGCTGGTGTATACGAGCTCGGTAGCGGCTTTCGGCGGCGACCTGCCCGAGGTGCTCGACGATTCGACGATCGCCAACCCGCAGACTTCCTACGGCGCGCAGAAAGTGATCGGCGAATACCTGGTGACGGATTATTCGCGCAAGGGATACATCGACGGACGCTCGCTCAGGCTGCCGACGATCGTGGTGCGCGCGGGCAAGCCGAACGCGGCGGCGTCCTCGTTCGCGAGCAGCGTCATCCGCGAGCCGCTCAACGGGGTGATTTCCGAATGCCCAGTGGCACCGCAAACCGGTGTCTGGCTGCTGTCGCCCGGGCGGGTGGTCGAGGCGTTCATCCATGCCTGGGAGCTTCCCGCCGAGGCCTGGGGCAGCCGCCGCTGGCTGAACCTTCCCGGCATCACGGCGAGCGTCGCCGAGATGGTCGAGGCGATGCGCAAGCTGGCGGGCGATGCGGTGGCCAAGCGCGTGGTCTACAAGGCCGATGCGCGCATCCAGGCGATCGTGAAGACCTGGCCGGCGCGCTTTCGCACGCCGCGCGCGCTGGAGATGGGCTTCAAGCCCGATCCCGACGTGGAAAGCGTCATCCGCGCCTATATCGCGGACGAGAACATCAGGCTTTAATCACCAATCCGGGTCCCAGAGCTTCCACCACGGCGCATCGCGCGTCACTTTGCCGGTGAGATATCTGCTTTCCGGGAAGTTCTTGCGCATCACCCGGTCGGCCGCGTCGCGCAGGTCGGCCATGCCGAGCGCGTCGTAGGCTTTGACCATGATGAAAACGGCTTCTTCCAGCGCCGGCGCCTGCGGGTAGCTCTGCACCGCGAACTGGGCGCGGTTGGCAGCGGCGACGTAGGCGCCGCGCTTCATGTAGTAGCGCGCCACGTGCACCTCGTACTGGGCGAGCGAATTGACCAGATACCGCATGCGCCCCCGCGCGTCCTCGGTGTACTTCGAGTCCGGAAAACGGTTCACCAGCTCCTTGAACGCCTCGAACGATTCGCGCGAACCCTTGGAATCGCGCTCGGTCATGTCGGGGTTGTCGAGAATGCTGAGTATTCCCGTGTTCTCGTTGAAATTGACCAGGCCCTTGAGGTAGTAGGCATAGTCGACGTTGGCGTGGTTGGGGTACAGCTTGATGAAGCGGTCCGCCGCCGCGATCGCCGAGGCGCGTTCGCCGCTCTTCCAGTAGGCATAGGCGACGTCGAGCTGCGCCTGCTGCGCGAAGCGCCCGTAGGGATAGCGCGCCTCGAGCTTCTCGAGCAGCTTGATCGCCCTGTCCCAGGCCCGGCTCGACATCGCGTCCTTGGCCTCGCCGTAGAGCTTTTGCGCCGACCAGCCCGCCGTCTCGTCGCTATCCGAGGGCAGCAGGCCGCAGCCGCCGGCGCTGGCGAGGACGACGAGGGCGGCTGCTGCGATCAGAGCAAGTAAACTGCGTCTCATGGGGAAAAATTATACCGCCGCTGAGGAGCCGCTCCCCGAATCGCCCAATGAGTCCGGCTGGGAAGATGCGTTCGCCGCGCCGCTCTCGGCCGTGGTGCCGCGCGCGCTCGCCGGGATGCGGATCGACCAGGCGCTGGCGAAAATGTTTCCCCAGTACTCGCGCAACCGGCTGCAGACGTGGTTGAAGACCGGATGTGTCCTGGTTGACGGTTCTCATGTGGCAAGCAGTTCAAGAACTATAGGAGGCGAAAGGATTGAGCTCGCGCCCCCGCCCGCGCGTGATGTGGCGATGCCCGAAGCGCAGCGCATGCCGCTCGACATCGTGTTCGAGGATGCGCACCTGATCGTGATCAACAAGCCGGCCGGACTGATCGTGCATCCCGGCGCGGGGAATCCGGACCGCACGCTGATGAACGCGCTGCTCGCGCATGCGCCCGCTCTGCGCCAGGTGCCTCGCGCGGGCATCGTGCATCGCCTGGACAAGGACACCAGCGGCCTGCTGGTGGTGGCGAAAAACCTCACCGCGCA
>MEQQ01000041.1:1384-12707 GCA_001770285.1 Betaproteobacteria bacterium RBG_16_66_20 | reverse complement strand
CCTCGCGCAGCGTCAAGCGCAGCTATCTCGCGCTGGTGCACGGGGACCCGCCGGCGCGCGGCACGATCGACGCGCCGATCGGCCGCGACACGCGCGTGCGAACGCGCATGGCGGTGACCCAGCGCGGCAAGCAGGCGCGCACCAGTTACCGCGTGCTGGAGCGCTTCGGCAATGCCGCGCTGCTGGAATGCCGTCTCGATACCGGCCGCACGCACCAGATCCGCGTTCACCTCCAGCACATCCGCTGTCCGGTCGTGGGCGATCCGGTCTACCGCCGCGGCACCCGCCACGGGATCGCGTTTCCGCGCCAGGCGCTGCATGCGGCCGAACTCGAACTCCTTCATCCGCACAGCGGCAAGCGCATGCATTGGGGCGCGCCGCTTCCCGAGGACATGGCAAATCTTCTTGCACGGTTGCGGCATGACGGCTGACGCCATTGTTCCGCACTGGCCGGTTCCGCCTCGCGTACACGGGCTCGTGACGACGCGCGTGCTCGGCGACATGACGGGCGAAGCGGGCCGCGCGCGGTTGCGCAGACTGCTGCCGGCCGATCCGAAGTGGCTGCGGCAGGTTCACGGCATCGGGGTCGTGGACGCCGCGCGCTCGCAGGCTGGCGTCGCCGCGGACGCCTGGTTCACGCGCGAGCCGGGCGTCGTCTGCGCCGTGACGGCGGCCGATTGCATGCCGGCGTTGCTCGCGCACGACGGCGGGGAAGTGGTCGCGATCGCGCATGCGGGCTGGCGCGGCCTCGCCGCCGGCGTGATCGAGGCCACGGTCGGCGCCATGGGCGTGCCCGCGGCACGCGTGCTTGCCTGGCTCGGGCCGGCGATCGGCCCGGACGCCTACGAGATCGGCGAGGAAGTCCGCAACGCATTCCTCGAGCGCGACGCGGGCGCAGCTGCGGCCTTCCAGCCTGTGCGTCCCGGCCATTGGCACCTGGATCTTTTTGCGGTTGCGTGCCAGCGCCTCGCCCGGAGCGGCGTCACGCGCGTCTTTGGCGGCGGGCTGTGCACGGCCGCGGACCCCGCGCGTTTCTACTCCTACCGGAGGGACGGGGCGAGCGAACGCATGGCCGCGGTAATCTGGCTCAGCTAGTCGCGTACAATCCCGGCCCCCATGACGCTCACGTGGATCGTAGCTGCAAGCATCGCCGGCGGGGTGCTTTCGGTATGTGCGGCGGCGCTGGCCCTTTTCCTGCGTGCCTCGTGGATCCCGATGCTGGTGTCCTACGCCATCGGCGCGCTGCTCGGGGCCGCTTTCCTCGAGGTGATCCCGCATGCCTTCGAGCACGGCGACCCGCACACCGCGGCGCTGGCGATCCTCGGCGGCATTCTGGTGTTCTTCCTGCTCGAGAAGCTGCTGTTGTGGCGTCACTCTCACGACGAGCATGAGGTGGTGGAACAGGCGGCGCACGACCACGGCCGCTCGGGCGCGCTGATCGTGGTCGGCGACACGATCCACAACTTCCTTGACGGCATCCTGATCGCCGCCGCGTTCCTGCAGAGCACGCAGCTCGGGATCATTACCGCGCTTGCGATCGTGGCGCACGAAATCCCGCAGGAGGTGGGGGATTTCGTGATCCTGCTCAATTCGGGCTACTCGAAGCTGAAGGCGTTCTGGCTGAACATCCTTTCCTCGGGCGCGACGCTGGCCGGCGGCGTGCTCGGCTACTTCGCGCTGCAGGTCCTGCAGGGCTGGACGCCGGTCCTGCTGGGGATCGTCGCCGCGAGCATGATCTACGTGGCGGTCGCGGACCTGATCCCGGGCCTGCACCGCCGGCCCGAGCTGCGCGCGACCCTGTCGCAGAGCATTCTGATCGCGCTGGGCATCGGCTCGATCGCGCTCGCAAGGGCCCTGATCGGGGGCTTGCATTAGCGATTTGTGCGGTGCAAAATCCGCGGTTGGCTGGATCAACCAAGGGCCTCTTCCTCTGCAGCCGCATCTCCCGAGCCTCGCCAACAATCCCCCGGAGATTCCGGACCCCGCGTCCTGGATGAGCGCCCTGTTCCAGGATCCGGCGCGGTTTGCGGCGCTGCAATCCGGGTACCTCATGAAGCAGGCGCAGCTCTGGACCTCGATGTTGGGCCAGTCAGGGGCGGGCGGGTCCCTGGTCGCGCCCGAACCGGGAGACCGCCGCTTCGCGGCCGCGGAATGGCGCGATAACCCGTACTACGCCTATGTGAAGCAATCCTACCTGCTGGCATCGCGCTTTCTCAGCGATCTCGCCGAAAGCGCGGAACTCGACGCCAAGTCCAAGGACCGGCTGCGGTTCGCGGTGAAGCAATGGTCCGACGCCATGTGCCCGGCGAATTTTGCGGCCACCAACCCCGCGGTGCTGAAGCAGGCGCTCGATTCCAGCGGTGAAAGCATCACGCGCGGCATCGCCAACCTGATCGCGGATACGCACCGGGGACGCATCAGCCAGACCGACGAATCGGCCTTCGAGGTGGGCGGCAACCTCGCCCTCACGCCGGGGGATGTGGTCTATGAAAACGAGCTGATGCAGCTGATCCAGTACCGCGCGGCGACGCCGCTGGTGGGCGCGCGGCCCTTCGTCATGGTGCCGCCGTGCATCAACAAGTTCTACATCCTCGACCTGCGGCCCGACAACTCCTTCGTGCGCTACGCGGTGGAGCAGGGCCACACCGTGTTCATGGTGTCCTGGCGCAACGTCGGCCCGGCCCAAGGGCATTACGATTGGGACGACTACGTCGAATCCATTTTGAAAGCTTTTGAAGTTTCAAAAGAAATTACCCAATGTGACCGCGTCAACGCCCTGGGCTTCTGCGTCGGCGGCACCCTGCTCGGCGCGGCACTCGCGGTGCTCGCCGCCAAAGGCGACGATCTCGTCGAGAGCGTCACCTATTTCGCCACCATGCTCGATTTTTCGGCGCCCGGCCAGATCGGCGTGTTCATCGACGAGAAGGGAATCGCGGCGCGCGAGGCGGCGATCGGCAAAGGCGGCATTCTGCCCGGCGCGGAGCTCGCATCGACCTTCAATATGCTGCGCGCCAACGATCTGATCTGGAACTACGTGGTCAACAATTACCTGATGGGCGGCGCGCCCGCGGCCTTCGACCTGCTGTACTGGAACGCCGACAGCACCAACCTGCCGGGCCCGATGTACTGCAGCTACGTGAGAAACACCTACCTCGACAACAAGCTGTGCGTTCCCGGGGCGTTGCAGAACTGCGGCGTGAGCGTGGACCTGGGCAAGGTGGACCGTCCCGCGTTCATCGTGGCGACGCGCGAGGACCATATCGTGCCCTGGCGCGCGGCTTACCGCTCGGTGCAGCTGCTCGGCGGCGACAAGCGGTTCGTGCTCGGCGCGAGCGGGCATATCGCGGGAATCATCAATCCGGCCTCGGGCGGCAAGCGCAGTTATTGGATTTCAGAGAATTTTTCACAAGATCCGGACACCTGGCTTGCGCAGGCGAAGGAAGAGCGCGGCAGCTGGTGGCCGCTGTGGTCGCAATGGATCGAACAGTTCAAGGGCGGCAAGAGCGGTAAAACCCGTGAGGCGCCGGCTCAGACCGGCAGCGCGAAATATCCGCCGCTCGAGCCGGCACCCGGTCGCTACGTGAAGCAGAAGGCAAACTAGGAGAATTCCATGGAAGAAATCGTCATCGTGGGCGCGGCCCGGACCGCGATCGGCAAGTTCGGCGGCTCGCTTGCGAGCGTTCCTGCAGCGAAGCTCGGCGCGCACATCATCAAGAAGGTGCTGGAGCGTGCGGGCGTCGCGCCCGACCAGGTTTCGGAGGTCATCATGGGCCAGGTGCTGGCCGCGGGCGTGGGCCAGAACCCGGCGCGGCAGGCGGCGATCTGGGCCGGGCTCCCCGACATGGTGCCGGCCATGACCATCAACAAGGTGTGCGGCTCGGGCCTGAAGGCGGCGATGCTCGGCGCCCAGTCGATCGCCAACGGCGATTCGGACATCGTGGTCGCGGGCGGCCAGGAATCGATGAGCCAGTCGTCGCACGTGCTGATCGGCTCGCGCGACGGCTTCCGCATGGGCGACGCGAAGATGGTGGACACCATGATCGTCGACGGCCTGTGGGACGTCTACAACCAGTACCACATGGGCGTCACTGCCGAGAACGTGGCCAAGGAGTACGCGGTCACGCGCGAGGAGCAGGACGAGTTCGCGGTGAAAAGCCAGAACAAGACCGAAAGCGCGCAGAAAGCCGGCCGCTTCAATGACGAGATCGTTCCGTACGAGGTGCCCTCGAGGAAGGGTCCGGTGGTTTTCGCCGCCGACGAGTATCCGCGCCACGGCGCGACCATGGAGGCGATGAAGGGCCTCAAGCCGGCATTCGACAAGAACGGCACCGTGACCGCGGCCAACGCCTCCGGCATCAACGACGGCGCGGCTGCTGTTGTTTTGTGTTCACTAAGGAAATCCAAAGAGTTGGGGCTGAAGCCGCTTGCTCGCATCAAGGCGTTCGCCTCGGCGGGCGTCGACCCGAAATACATGGGCATGGGTCCAGTGCCGGCCTCCAAGCGCTGCCTCGCGCGGGCCGGCTGGGCGCCGCAGGACCTCGACCTGATGGAGATCAACGAGGCCTTCGCCGCGCAGGCGATCGCGGTCAACCGGCAGATGGGCTGGGACCTCTCGAAAGTGAACGTGAACGGCGGCGCGATCGCGCTCGGACATCCGATCGGCGCCTCGGGCTGCAGGATCCTGGTCACGCTGCTGCACGAGATGCTGAAGCGCGACGCGAACAAGGGGCTGGCTTCGCTTTGCATCGGCGGCGGCATGGGCGTTGCGCTGGCCGTCGAGCGATAAGGGGATACCGCAATGCACGTCATGGAACGGGCCAAGGACACGGAAAAACCGGATGGCGTGGGAGTTCTCCCCGTTCCGCGGCGCGTGGTGTTCGTCACCGGCGGCATGGGCGGGATCGGCAGCGCGATCTGCCGGCGCCTCGCGCTCGCCGGGCACACGATCGTAGCCGGGTGCCTGCCCGGCTACGAGAGGAAAGACGAATGGCTCGGCGCGATGCGCAAGGACGGCTTCCGGGTGCATGCCGCCGAGGGCAACGTTGCCGACTACGACAGCTGCGCCGGGATGTTCTACAACGTGCGTTCGGTGGTCGGCAATGTGGACATCCTGGTCAACAACGCCGGCATCACGCGCGACTCGCTTTTCAAGCGCATGACCGAGCGTGACTGGAACGAGGTCATCAATACCAACTTGAACAGCGTGTTCAACGTCACGCGCCAGGTAATCGACGGCATGGTCGACCGCAGCTGGGGGCGCATCGTCAATATCTCCTCGGTGAATGCGATCAAGGGACAGTTCGGCCAGACCAACTACTCGGCCGCCAAGGCCGGCATGGCGGGTTTCTCCAAGGCCCTGGCGCAGGAAGTGGTGAAAAAGGGCGTCACCGTGAACACGGTCTCGCCCGGCTACGTCGAGACCGACATGGTGATGGCGATCCGCGCCGAGGTGCGCGAGCAGATCGTGGCGTCGATCCCGATGGGGCGCCTGGCCAGGCCCGAGGAGATCGCCGCGGTGGTGGCGTTCCTCGCTTCCGAGGAGGCGGGCTATATCACCGGGGCCAACATTTCGGTCAACGGCGGCATGCACATGATGTAGTAGACTCGCCCGCGAGGGCAGATCCTCACACAGGTGGAAGGGAAGTACGTGACGCAGAAACAACTCGCCGTCGTGACTGGCGGCATGGGCGGGCTGGGCGAATCGATCAGCACCAAGATGGCCGATGCGGGCTACAAGGTGGTGGTGACCTACTCGCCGTCGAACACCAAGTACAAGGCCTGGCTCGACGAGATGAAGGGCAAGGGCTACAGCTTCGCCGCCTACCCCGTGGACGTCGTGTCTTTTGACGACAGCGCGGTGAAATGCGCGCAGATCCAGAAGGAGTGCGGCGACATCGACATCCTGGTGAACAATGCCGGCATCACGCGCGACATGACGTTCAAGAAGATGACCAAGAACGACTGGGACGCGGTGATGCGCACCAACCTCGATTCCTGCTTCAACATGACCAAGCAGGTGATGGACGGGATGGTGGACCGGAACTGGGGCCGCGTCATCAACGTGTCATCGGTGAACGGACAGAAGGGCGCCTTCGGCCAGACCAACTATTCGGCGGCCAAGGCGGGCATCCACGGCTTCACCAAGGCGCTCGCGCTGGAAGTCGCGAAAAAGGGCGTGACCGTGAACACCATCTCGCCGGGCTACATCGGCACCAAGATGGTGACCGCGATCCCGAAGGAGATCCTCGATTCCAAGATCCTGCCGCAGATTCCGGTCGGGCGCCTCGGCAAGCCCGAGGAAATCGCCGGATTGATCATCTATCTGTGCTCGGATGAAGCCGCCTACGTGACCGGGGCCAACATCTCGATCAACGGCGGCCAGCACATGTACTAAGGAGTAGACTGAATGGCCGCAAGTCCTGAGGAAAAAATGGAACATCCGGTCCGGCTGATCAAGAAGTACCCGAATCGCCGGCTCTACGACACCAAGACCTCGAGCTACATCACGCTCGCGGACGTCAAGCAGATGGTGTTGAAGCAGGAGGAGTTCCAGGTGCTGGACGCCAAGTCGAACGAGGACCTGACGCGCCAGATCCTGCTGCAGATCATTCTCGACGAGGAGTCGGGCGGCATGCCGATGTTCTCCTCCGACCTGCTGTCGCAGATGATCCGTTCCTATGGCAGCGCGATGCAGGGTTTCATGGGTTCGTACCTGGAGAAGAACCTCGCTGGGTTCCAGCAGATGCAGAAAGTGCTGCAGGAGCAGTCGCAGAAGCTCTACGGCGACAATTCGCGCACGCCAACGAGCTCTGGTCGCAGTTCATGAACCTGCAGGGGCCGGCGATGCAGACCCTGATGCAGGCGTACATGGAGCAGAGCCAGAAGATGTTCGCGCAGTTCCAGGAGCAGATGCAGAGCCAGGCGCGCAACATGTTCACCGGCTTCCAGTTCCCGGGCTTCCCCGCGCCGCAGAACAACAAGAACGAACCCAATAAGTAGTGGCGGTTCCGAAGGTTGGGTTTGTCTCTCTAGGCTGCCCCAAAGCTCTGGTCGATTCAGAACGAATCCTCACGCAGCTGGGGGCCGAGGGCTACCTCACCGCGCCCGACTACGCCGGCGCCGACCTGGTGATCGTCAACACCTGCGGCTTCATCGACGCCGCGGTCGAGGAATCGCTGGCAGCGATCGGCGAGGCGCTCGCCGAGAACGGCAAGGTCGTGGTTACGGGTTGTCTGGGAGTAAGAAAAGACCTGATCAAAGGCGTGCACCCGTCCGTACTGGCGATTACGGGACCTCATGACACTCCGGGGGTAATGCAGGCGGTGCACGAGCACCTGCCCAGGCCGCACGATCCCTATGTGGATTTGATTCCAGATATCGGAATAAAACTCACCCCCCGCCACTATGCCTATCTGAAAATCTCCGAGGGCTGCAACCACCGTTGCACGTTCTGCATCATCCCCTCGATGCGCGGCGACCTCGTGTCGCGTCCGATCGGCGAAGTAATGCAGGAGGCCGAGAACCTGGTGCGCGCGGGCGTGAAGGAATTGCTCGTGATCTCGCAGGATACGAGCGCTTATGGGGTTGACGTTAGATATAGAACCGGCTTTCACGGGGGAAAGCCTATCAAGACCAATTTCCAACAACTATGCAAATCCCTCGGTGATCTTGGTGTCTGGGTGCGCCTTCACTACGTCTATCCGTATCCCAGCGTCGATGACGTCATCCCCCTGATGGCGGAGGGCAGAATCCTTCCCTATCTCGACATCCCGTTCCAGCACGCGAGTCCGAGGATCCTGAAGCTCATGAAGCGGCCGGCGGCGGCGGAAAAGGTGCTCGCGCGCATCCATGCCTGGCGCAAGGCCTGTCCGGATATCACCATCAGGAGCACCTTCATCGCCGGGTTCCCGGGCGAGACCGAGGCCGAATTCGATGAGCTTCTGACCTTTCTCAAAGAGGCGCAGCTGGACCGCGTGGGATGCTTCGCCTATTCGCCGGTGGAGGGGGCGAAAGCGAACGAGTTGCCGGGGGCCGTGTCCGAGGAAGTGAGGGAGGAGCGGCGCCGGCGGTTCATGGAACTGCAAGCGGGCATCAGTGCGAAAAAGCTGAAGTCGAAAATGGGCAGGACGCTGAAGGTGCTTGTCGATGAGCCGGGCATCGGCCGCTCGAGTGCGGACGCGCCGGAAATCGACGGCGTGGTCCGGTTCAAGGGCGGCAAAGTGGGAGAATTCACCGACGTCGTCATCGAACGCTCGGACCAGCACGATCTTTTCGGGAGAGTCGCATGAGCACACGTGAAGTTATGGTGGTGGCAGGCGCGCGCACGGCGATCGGCGACTACGGCGGCTCGCTCAAGGACGTGGCGCCGACCAGGCTCGGGGCGATCGCGATCAGGGAGGCGGTGGCACGGGCGAAGATCGATCCCGCGTCCGTCGGCCACGTCGTGATCGGCAGCGTGATCCATGGCGAAGCGCGGGACATGTACCTCGCGCGCGTCGCCGCGATCGATGCGGGGCTGCCGGTCGGCACCCCGTGCCTCACGGTAAACCGCCTGTGCGGCTCGGGACTGCAGGCGATCGTCTCGGCCGCGCAGCACATCCTGCTCGGCGACACCGACATCGTCGTCGGCGGCGGCGCCGAGAGCATGAGCCGCGCGGCGTATTTCCTGCCCGCCGGACGCTGGGGCCAGCGGATGGGCGACGGCGCGGTGGTGGATGCGATGACCGGCGCGCTGCACGACCCGTTCGGCAACGGCCATATGGGGATAACGGCGGAAAACATCGCCGCGAAATTCGGCTTCACGCGCGAGCAGCAGGATGCGTTCGCGCTCGAATCGCACAAGCGCGCCGGCAATGCGCTGGAGAAAGGCCTTTTCAAGGACCAGATCGTCCCGATCGAGCTCAAGACCCGCAAGGGCGTCGAGCAGTTCACCACCGACGAGCACGTGCGCAAGGGCGTGAAGATCGAGGACATGCAGAAGCTCAAGCCCGCGTTCAAGAAGGACGGCACCGTGACCGCGGCCAATGCCTCCGGGCTCAACGATGCAGGCGCTGCGATCGTGATGATGGAATCCGGCGCCGCAGCGAAGGCCGGCGCAAAACCGATCGCGCGCCTGGTCGCCTATGCGCATGCCGGCGTCGAGCCGAACGTCATGGGATTGGGACCGATTCCCGCGGTCAAGCGAGTGTTCGAGAAATCGGGCCTCAAGCCCGCCGACATGGACGTGATCGAATCCAACGAAGCCTTCGCCGTGCAGGCGATGGCGGTGACGCAGGAACTCGGCCTCGATCCGGCGAAGGTGAACCCGAACGGCGGCGCGGTCGCCCTCGGCCACCCGATCGGCGCCACCGGCGCGATCCTCACGGTGAAGGCGCTCTACGAACTGCAGCGCACCCAGAAGCGCTACGCGCTCGTCACCATGTGCATCGGCGGCGGCCAGGGCATTGCCGCGATCTTCGAACGCGCCTGACCGCCGTCGTCCCCGCGAACGCGGGGACCCATCGTCAACGCGTTTTGCGCCCCGTTCGTTGTAGGGGCGATGGAGACGCGTGCAACGCTGCGTCCGGGACAAAAGGGAACCCGGAAGCTGGTCGAGCGCTACGGTGAGCGTCTTGTCTGCGTGCGGTACCTGTATGACGCCAAGGCGTCCCGCCAATACAAGACCGTCGAGCTGATCGTCTCCTCTGCGCCGTGGCAGCCGAAACCCAGGGCCCTGCGACGCCGCGACGACGACATCGTCGCGCTTCGCATCTCCTACGGGGAAGCCGAATTGCGCCAACGCGCCAAGCGCCTCGGCGCGGTATGGCGTCCGGAGCAGAAACTCTGGGAGATCGCCTGGGGAGATGCGAAGCGCCTGGGGATCGCGGCGCGCGTGGTTTCTCCCTGATTGGCGCAATGCGAAAGGCATCTACACATGGAAACCTGCCGGCAGAAACCAGTTTCTACCGGTGCGCGCTTGCTTCTACCAGCGCAAGCTTCTAGCATCTGACGCATGCAGGCTAATCATTAAGTTAGCACTCAGCAGAATGGTGTGAGAAAGGAGCAACTGTATGTCTGAGGTCCATGAGGGAGGCTGTCTCTGCGGCGCCGTTCGGTATCGCGTGAAGGGCAACCCTTTGCGATCTCACATTTGTCACTGCACCTTTTGCCAACGTCGTACCGGCAGCGCAAATGCCTTGGTGGCAGTTTTCAGTGGTGAAAATGTTGAGATAACCGGCGGTTCGCTTAGCAGTTACGAGCATCGCTCTGATGAAAGTGGCCGATGGCTGCGGCTAGAATTCTGTCCGCGTTGCGGCACCAACGTCACATTTACATTCGAGAGGGTTCCGACTGCGCGTTCGATCTCTGGCGGCACCTTCGACGACCCCAATTGGTTCAAGGTAGAGAGACATATCTGGACCAGATCCGCTCTACACTGCATGTCGATCCCGCAGGGAGTTGAGCAATTCGAGAAGCATTTTATTTCTTGATCCGCTTCTGTCTCGACGGACTGCAACCACTGAGTGCTAACCGCGCGATTGACAGCGACACTTGGCAAGCGCCGTCGGCGCTAGCTCGTGCGCGTCATCGCGGACGTTAGATGGCAATTAAGCACTTCACCTTGGATACGAATTGCATCATCGACGTGGAGGACGCTCGCCCAAACGGCCAGTTCGTCCGTCCTCTGGTCGAAATGAACGGCAGCAACGGTGTGAAGGTCGCTGTATCTGCGATTGGGGCGTCTGAGCGCCAACGAGCCGGAGGCTACGCGAAGAATTTTGCCGAATTCAAGGACAAGCTAAAAGCCATCGGATTCGACGGTTTGGAACTATTGCCGCCGCTAGCTTACTTTGACATTTGCTTTTGGGACCACTGCGTTGCTGCCGACGAGACCGACAACCTAGAGCAACAACTCCACGAGATTTTGTTTCCCAGCATTGAGTTCGCGTGGGTGGATTATGCTAAAGCAAGGGGATTGCCAGACGACGCAATCGACAAGACATGGCGAAACGCCAAATGCGACGTTCTGGGGCTTTGGTGTCATATCAAGCATGGTGGAGGCTTCTTTGTCACGAGTGATACCAACTTTCACGCCGTCACCAAAAAATCGAAGCTAGAAGCTCTTGGTGCCGGTGCAATTGCGTATCCACAGGATGCGTTGGCCTTGGCCAAATGAATCCGTTGCCTTCTAACTTTAGGTGCTGCGGACGGGCCGCCAGCATTGCGCGAGTTCAATTGTCGATGCCGGCCCGCCGCAGACCAAAACGTTACCTGTGATACAAAAGAGATTCCGCGACCGGGCGATGCGGCTCAAGCGGGCGCTCGAGAAAGAGAAGCGTCGGTA
>MEQQ01000041.1:1090-1260 GCA_001770285.1 Betaproteobacteria bacterium RBG_16_66_20 | reverse complement strand
TGACGACGTCGGGGAGCCGATTCACTATCTCTGGTGGGCGCTGTCGCTCTACAGAGTCGGCGAACTGGAGAAGGCGAACGGCAGGCTCCTCGAAACGATGGTGCGAAACCTCTACCTGTTGCCTGCTTTGCTCGGTTTCACGGTCGCGCGGCACGACATGTGGCACAGTT
>MEQQ01000041.1:0-1060 GCA_001770285.1 Betaproteobacteria bacterium RBG_16_66_20 | reverse complement strand
TGGCTCCGTTACGTTTGTTCTCTTTCTTCTCATGATGGGCAGCGCCATCGGGGACAAGAAACCAGACGCCGGCATTTTCGTTGTGCCAATCTTTTACGCATTGGTCGCAGTTGCTGTCGGGTGGTATGCGCCCATTAGAAAGCGGAAGCGTGAAGCTCTCCGATGAGATAACAGGCAAGGTCTAGGAGCTGAAACGCCCCTTCGGGAGGCGGCAGACGTCAACGCAAATGCGCATGCTTCGTTGATCCCGGGAAGCCATGCCGGAACTCAGCCGCTTTCTCGGAATCGTGATCTACATGTACCACCGGGACCATGCGCCCGCGCATTTTCACGCGGAGTACGCGGAGTTCGAGATCACGGTTGACATCGAGTCCGGTCGCGTGACCGGAAGGTTCCCGCGCCGTGCGCTCAACCTGGTCATGGAATGGTATTCTTTGCACAAGGCTGAGCTTGCCGCCGACTGGAATCTGGCGCAGAACAGGCGGCCGCTGAAGGCAATTGACCCGTTGGAGTAGGACTATGTTTGTTCACGTCATTGAAGCGCGATACGTCCGGGACCACGTCGTCTGGCTCAAGTTCAGCGACGGTGCCGCCGGTGAGGTCGATCTCTCTGCGGAGCTCTATGGTCCCGTATTTGAACCGCTGCAGAACATCGAGACCTTCAAGCAGTTCTCGATCGTTCTTCATACGCTCGGCTGGCCCAATGGCGCGGACTTCGCGCCCGAGTTTCTTCGCGAGCGCGTAGCCGTTACGGTCTAGCCATGGGCTCCCGCTTGCGCGGGAGCGACAACGTGTCGACCGTGGGGAGTGACACCCCTACTCGACTTCGACGCCCTTCCAGAAGGCAATGTAGCCCGCGATGTGCTCCGCCTCGGGTTTGGTCACCGGGTAGTACCAGGCGGCGTCCTTGTTGACGTCGCCGTTCACGACGATGTCGTAGTAGCTCGCCGTGCCCTTCCAGCCGCATATCGTGTGGGTGGGCGAATCGCGCAGGAAGGTCTTGTCGACCTTGTGCGGCGGAAAATAGACGTTGCCTTCGACGAGTTCGACCTCGTCATCC
>MEQQ01000040.1 GCA_001770285.1 Betaproteobacteria bacterium RBG_16_66_20 | reverse complement strand
ATCGGCGTATTCTCCAACCGCTGGATGGTCTGGGCCGTCGGGGTGTCGTTCCTGCTGGTCCTGATGGTGGTGTACCTGCCGTTCCTCAGGCCGTTCTTCGACACCGTGCCGCTTGGCGCGGGTGACTGGCTGCTCATGCTGCCGTTCTTCTTCGCCTCGCCGGTCGCCATGGAGCTGCTCAAGGCTTACTTCCGGAACCGGATACAGCACTGACTGCTCAGAGCCCCGCAATCGACATGTTCCCTCCCGCCAGCATTGGCGACATCGCGCTGACCGGCTGCCTGATCGTATTCCTGCGCGAAATCTTTCTCGCCGTCACCAGCGCCCGCCGCGCAATGCGTTAGCGGACCGGGATGGGCCCTGATCAGGACAGGACAACAAGATAAGGGATCGGCATGCATGATTACGCGAGCGACAGCGAAGGTATAGGCTTGGCGACATGGCGCTTCCGGACCGCACCTATCGGCGCAATCCCGCAGGCCAGCAGATACTCACCAACCCGGACAAGACCTATCCGCTCGAGTATCAGCGAATCCTCGCGGTGATCGAGGGAGTTACCCACGGGGACGTCATTCGCGGATGCCTGCGACAATTTCCCGACGCTCTGCTTGCCGATTGGCTTGGCGAAATGGAGGAGCTCGGCTACGTGAGCTCGACAGAAGCCGACAGCACGCAGAGTCTTGATTTCACGGAACTGTTCAAGGCGGCGCGGGCGGCGGCAGCGCCGCTCCCTGCGGAAGACCGCAAACGCATCGAACGTCAGGCCGGCCAGGCGGCCGCGGCGCTCGGCGACAAGGGCGCCTTCCTGGCGCTCGACCGCATCAAGAACCGCGAGCCGCTCGGGAAAACCCCTGCCGAAATATCGGTGCTTGTCGTGGAGGACGATCCGGACCAGGCGGCGATCGCCGACATGCGGGTCAGCATGGGCGGCTACAAGGTGCGTCTGGCCGCAGGCCAGAATGAGTTGCGCACAGAGCTGGGCGCGGGCCGGCTGCCCGACATCCTGCTGCTGGACATCAGGCTTCCCGACGGCGACGGTTTCGAGATTCTGGCGGCCCTGCGCCGCCATCCGAAGCTTGCGCTGCTGCCGGTCGTCATGCTGACAGCGGTCACCGGGAAGGAAAACGTGCGCCGCGGGCTCGAGCTCGGCGCCGACGGCTACATCACCAAGCCCTATAGCAAGAAAATCGTGGTCGAGACGATCCGCGCCGTGCTCAAGCACGCCTAGCCTAGCCGTACATCGTCCAGCCGAATCCCCCGCACGCGCTGCATGTCTGCGGCCCTACCTTCCCGGTCGCCTCGCAGGACTCACACTCGTCCCAGAGGTAGGTCATCGCGCTCTTGTAGGTGCCGTAGCAGCGCCTGCCGCTGACCACCTTGTCGCAGCGGTGGTTCAGGGACTCGTGCAGGTTGCTCAGCGCATGGCAGACGTTGCAGGCGGCCAGGGGTTTGGGCAGTTTCGACGGTCGCATTAGCGGCCTCCGGGCCAAGCGTGATGATAGAACGTTGATCTGGGGCAATACCGGTTCAAGGCGCAAATCGACAATCTACGGTATCGCCCCAGCCCGGTTCTGAGAGTCCGACGCCATGAAAATGACCTTTGTCGTATGCACCGAATTTTTCGTCGATCGCGTGATGCAGTTGCTGAAGGATACCGACATCGACTACTTCACGCGCTGGGACCACGCCAAGGGCAAGGGCCACGGCACCGAACCGCACCTCGGCGCCGGGCCCTACGGCAGCACCAACGCGGTCGTGATGATCGCGTTCGAAGATGAAGCGCCGCTCGAGCGCCTGATTGGCGCAATCCAGCGCGCAAACCAGGACATCAGGCGCCCGGCGGACCGGATCCGGCTGTTCCAGCTGCCGCTCGATCGCATCGTCTAGGCGCTGCAGCGGCATGATGACGAAGAGTGTCCAGGGCGACGTCGAGACCACCATCCGCGAGCAGACGCAGCGGATCGGCAAGTTTGCGCTGATCGATCGGCTGGGCAGGGGCAGCTCGGGCACCGTTTACAAGGCGCTCGACACCTTTTCTGGCCAGGAAGTGGCGCTGAAGGTGCTCGACGCGAGCCTGTTCGCCGGCGGCGGCATCAACGCGAGCAGCCGCCACCAGTTCATGAACGAGGCGTCGCTGGCGGGCCGGCTCCAGCATCCGCACATCGCGGCGATCTACGAGGCGTCGATCGACGAGAAATCCGGTTACATCGCGCTCGAGTACGTGCCGGGCGGCAACCTGTCGCGCGCGGCGCAGCCTGACGGACTGCTGCGCGTGGAGGACGTCTTCGAAATCGCCTTCAAGTGCTGCGGCGCGCTGGACTACGCCTACCGGCAGGGGATCATCCACCGCGACATCAAGCCCGCGAACCTGATGGTTTCGGAGGGCACCGCGATCAAGATCGTGGATTTCGGCGCCGCCCTGCTCAGCAACACGCAGCTCACGCAGATCCGGGATGTCGGCACCCCGAGCTACATGTCGCCGGAGCAGGTCCGCGGCGAGCCGCTCGGCTTTCACAGCGACATGTTCTCCCTCGGCGTGGTGCTCTACGCATTGCTCACCGGAAAGCGGCCCTTTTCCGGGGACTCGGTGCCGGAATTGCTCGCCAACATTGTCCGCAACGATCCGCCGGCGCCGAGCGAATGCCGGCCCGAGCTCGACCATGAGGTGGACCGCATCGTCATGCGGATGCTGCGCAAGGCGCCGCAGAACCGCTATCCGGACTGGGCCGATCTCGCCTTCGACCTGGCCGAACTCGGGCGCCTCAGCATCTACGTGCAGGAGATCTCGGACCGCGAGAAATTCGCCGCGCTGCGCGGCTTCAAGGCGCTCAAGGAACTCAACGACGCGGAAATCTGGGAGCTGGTGCACGCCAGCCAATGGGCGCGGGTTCCCGCGCAGACGACGCTGATGCGCGAGGGCGACAAGGGGTCGGAACTGCTGTTCCTCGCCAGCGGCGAGGTCAAGGTGGTGAAACTGGGGCGGCTGCTGAACGTGCTGCGCACCGGTTCGTACTTCGGCGAGATGGCCTACGTGAAGGCGGGCGCGATCCCGCGCCAGGCGACGGTCGAGACCATGACCGACGCGCTGATCGCCGAATTCCGGCCCGGCGCGATGAAGAAGCTCAGCACCAACTGCCAGCTGCACCTGTCGATCTCGCTGCTGAACACCGTCGTCGACCGCCTCGCGTTCGCCGACGAGCGCATCGCGCACGCATAGCTATTCGACCTTCATCCCGGTTGCCTTGACGACGGGTGCCCACTTGACGATTTCGTCACGCAGGAACTTGTCGAACTGCGCAATCGACATCCCCATGGGCATCGCGCCCTGCTTGCCCCACGCGGCCTTCACCTCGGGCGCGTTGATCACCTTGTTCACTTCGGCATTGAGGCGCTCGAGGATCGGCCGCGGGGTGGCCGCGGGCGCCATCAGGCCGAGCCAGATGCCGGACTCGTAGCCCGGCACCCCGGCTTCCGCGAGAGTGGGCACGTCCGGCAGAACCGTGGAGCGCGTCTTGCCGGTGGTGCCCATCGCCTTGACTTTGCCGGCGCGCACGTTGGACGCCATGGTGGTGATGGCGTCGAGCATCATGTGCACCTGGCCGCCGAGAATGCCTGTGCGCGCGCCATCGCTGCCCTTGTAGGGTACGTGCACGATGTCCACGCCGGCCATGAGCTTGAACAGCTCGCCGGCCATGTGGTACGGCGTTCCCGGGCCCGAGGAGGCGTAGTTGAGCTTGCCCGGGTGGGCTTTCGCCTGCGCAATCAATTCGCGCAGGTTGTTCGATTGGACGCCCGGGTGCACCACCATCAGCAGGTCCGAATAATTGACGCCGGTGATCGGCGCGAGATCTCTCATCAGGTCATAGGGCTTCTTCGGGATCAGCGTCTCGTTGACCGTGTGGGTATTGGACATCATCAGCAGCGTGTAGCCGTCGGGCGCCGATTTCGCGACTGCGTCGGTGCCTACGACCGCGCCGCCGCCGGGACGGTCCTCGACCACGAAGGGCTGGCCCATGGTCTCGGAGAGCTTGGCGCCGATGAAGCGGGCGTAGATGTCGGCCGGCCCTCCTGCACCGTACGGCACGATGATCTTGACCGGGCGGACGGGATAGGGTTGCGCGTGCGCAATTCCATGCAAAACAAAAAGGCTCAGCAGTGCGGCTGCGATACGGGTCATGGGTTCCTCCTGGGGCGCAGCTTAGAATAGGTCCGGGAAAATGAACACCGGAAAATCGAAAGTAATCCCGATTCTGCCGTCCCGGGTCACGGTAGAGGGCCTCGACCGGGCGCCGCACCGCGCTTTCCTGCGCGGGCTGGGCTTGTCCGACGCGGACATCAAGCGCCCGTTCGTAGGGGTCGCCTCCACGGACGGGCGCGTGACGCCCTGCAACGCCTTGCTCGGCGCGCTCGCGCGCGAAGCCTGCGTCGGCGTGCGCGACGCGGGTGGGGTGGCGTTCGATTTTGCGTCGATCGCGGTAGCCGACTCGATGTCCATGAACCATGGCGGGATGCGCTATTCGCTGCTCTCGCGCGAGCTGATCGCCGACGGCGTCGAGGCGGTGGCGCGCGGCCATGCCTACGACGCGCTGGTCACCTTCGCCGGCTGCGACAAGACCTTGCCCGGGATGATGATGGCGATGGTGCGGCTCAACCTGCCGTCGGTGTTCATGTACGGCGGCGCCGCGCTTCCCGGGCGCCTGCACGGCAGGGATGTGACCGTGCTCGATACCTACGAGGCGGTAGGCGGCGTTTACGCGGGGACGGTCACGCGCAAGGAGCTCGATACGCTGGAGCGCGTCTGCCTGCCGGGACTGGGATCCTGTCCCGGCCAGTTCAGCGCCAACACCATGGCGATGGTGTCCGAGACGCTCGGCCTGGCGCTGCCCGGCTCGGCGACCATGCCTGCGGTCGCGCCCGAACGCGCCGCGCAGGCGCGCGAGGCGGGGCGCGTGGCGATGGAACTGCTGAAAAAGGGCGGCCCGCTGCCGCGCGAGCTGGTAACCAGGAAGAGCCTGGAGAACGCCTGCGCCGCGGTGGCCGCGACCGGCGGCTCGACCAATGCCGGGCTGCACATCCCCGCGATCGCGCACGAGGCGGGCATCCGATTTTCGTTGGACGATCTGGCGCGCGTCTCGAAACGCACGCCGCTCATCGCCGACATGAAACCGGGCGGGAAATATCTCGCCAGGGACCTGCACCAAATCGGCGGCGTCTACGCGGTGCTGAAGGAACTCATGAAACGCGGGGTGCTGCACGGCGATTGCCTTACGCTATTTGGAACCAAACTCGAAGACGAATTGAAAGGACATCCTGGCGCCGATGGATTCGTCATTCACAAGGCCCCGCTGCAGAAGAGCGGCGGCCTCGTGGTCCTGAAAGGCAATCTGGCGCCCGACGGCGCGCTGCTGAAAGTGGCGGGCCTCAAATCGCTGCGCTTCGAGGGGCCCGCCCGCGTATTCGATTCCGAGGAAGCCTGCGTCGAGGTGGTGCGCAAGCGCAGCTACCAACCGGGCGAAGTGCTGGTGATCCGCTATGAAGGACCGAGAGGCGGCCCCGGCATGCGCGAGATGCTCGGCGTCACCGCGCTGCTCTACGGGCAGGGCGTCGGGGAGAAAGTGGCGCTCGTCACCGACGGTCGTTTTTCGGGCGCGACGCGCGGCATGATGGTCGGTTACCTGTCGCCGGAAGCCGCCACCGGCGGGCCGCTCGCGCTGGTGAGGAACGGGGACCGGATCGTCATTGATGCCGCCAGGGGTTTGCTTTCGCTCGAGGTTCCTTCCTCGGAACTTCGAAAAAGAAAATCCAGGCAACCCAAACGGCAGCTTTCCGGTGTCCTCGAAAAGTACGCCGCTCAGGTCGGCTCCGCTTTCCATGGCGCAGTGACCCACAGCGGCATCGGGCGTCCTCAGTCGCGGGTGACGCGCCGCACGCAATCGCGCAATGCGGCCGCCTTGAAGGGCTTCACGAGGTAGGCCTTGGCGCCCGACTTGATCGCCCAGTTGACCTCCTTGTCCTTCGGCTTCGCCGTCACCATGACGATCGGCACCCGTTCCCAGCCGGGTGTGCCCTTGACCTGCAAGATGAGTTCCACGCCCGAGGTGTCGGGCAGGTAGATGTCCAGCGTAACGAGGGTGGGCGGCGCAATGCGGCCGAACAAATCCTTCGCCCCTTTCCCGTCGGCCGCGCGATGCACCGTCCAGCCGTCCTTCTCCAGGATGCGCTGCATCAGGTTCGCCATGTCGTCGTCGTCCTCGACGATCAGCACCGTGCGCTTATTGTTCTGATCTTTGGCCATGGTCCGGATCCGTTCATTCTGGACGCGGCCTGGCGATTCCATCTCGCGCCTGCAGCGTTCACGCAGAAATTGTATTCCGTCTGTTGAATGCAAGTCGCGCTATCTCCATGATTTCACGCAGGCATGGGTATTTCCGGCCAGGTCTGTTTGATTTTTGTGCAGTGCAAGAGTAGCGTCCGCCGCGACATCGTTCCTCTCTCTATTGGGGACGAGGCCTCGAGATGGATACCGATCAAAAGTCCTCACGCGCCGCGCTCAACCTCGCCGTACCGAGAACATCCTGGGCGGCCTGTCGGCGATCTTCTGGGCGCTGATGATCGTGGTATCGCTCAAGTACGTGATCCTGATCATGCGCGCCGACAACAACGGCGAGGGCGGCATCATGGCGCTGCGCGCGCTCGCCTCCGCGGCGGTGAAGGACCACTCCGAGTGGCGCGCGACGCGCATGCCGCTCGGGGTGTTCGGCGCGTCGCTGTTCTACGGCGATGCAGTTCTTACGCCCGCCATGCCTGCCCGTAAAATACGCGGCAGGTGAATCCGTCCGATCCCCGTTTTTCCCGTTCCTCCACCGGCGCGCTCACGCTGCTCGCGCTCGGCGTCGTTTTCGGCGACATCGGCACCAGCCCGCTGTACGCGCTCAAGGAGACCTTTGCGCCGAGCCACGGCATCCCGTTGACCCCGGACAATGTTTTGGGCGGGCTGTCCACGGTGTTCTGGGCGCTGATGGTCGTGGTGTCGCTGAAGTACGTGGTGCTGATCATGCGCGCCGACAACCGCGGCGAAGGCGGCATCATGGCGCTGATTGCGCTTGCTTCGACTGCGGTGAAGGGCCACCCGCAGTGGCGTGCGCCGCTGATCCTGATCGGCGTTTTCGGCGCTTCGCTGTTCTACGGCGACGCAGTTCTTACGCCCGCCATCTCGGTTCTGTCGGCGGTCGAGGGGCTGGAGGTCGGGACCTCGGCCTTCAAGCCCTACGTGGTGCCGATCGCGGTGGTGGTGATCATCGGCCTGTTTGCGTTGCAGGCGAGCGGCACTGCTGCGGTGGGCCGCCTGTTCGGGCCGATCACGCTGCTGTGGTTCCTCGCCATCGGTGCCGCGGGTGTCCATGGCATCGCGCAGCATCCCGGCGTGCTGGTTGCGCTCGATCCGCTGCATGCGCTCGCCTTTCTCGGCAGCCACGGCGTGGCGTCCTTCGTCGTGCTCGGCGCAGTGGTGCTGGCGGTGACCGGCGCCGAAGCGCTTTACGCCGACATGGGCCACTTCGGCAAGGGCCCGGTGCGGATCGCGTGGTTCAGCCTGGTAGCGCCGGCGCTGGTGCTGAACTATTTCGGGCAAGGCGCGATCCTGATCGCGCGCCCGGAGACAGTGCAGAATCCTTTCTACCTGCTGTTCCCGGGATGGGCGCTGTACCCGATGGTGGGGCTCGCCACGGCCGCCACGGTGATTGCGTCGCAGGCCACGATCTCGGGCGCATATTCGCTCACCAAGCAGGCGATCCAGCTCGGTTTCCTGCCGCGCCTTACGGTGGTGCAGACCTCGGCACGCGAGCGCGGGCAGATCTACATCCCCGGGATCAACTGGGTGCTGCTGGCCGCGGTGCTCGCGGCGGTGGTCGGCTTCGGTTCTTCTTCCAGGCTCGCCTCGGCCTACGGCGTCGCGGTGACCGCGACCATGCTGGTGGACACGCTGCTCGCCTTCTTCGTGATCCGCTTTGCCTGGGGCTATCCGCTCTGGCTGTGCCTGTTCGCCACCGGATTCTTCGCTGCCGTGGACCTGGCGTTTTTCTCCGCCACGCTGCTCAAGGTCGCCGACGGCGGCTGGTTCCCGCTGGTCATCGGCGCCTGCGTGTTCACGGTGATGACGACGTGGCGGCAGGGGCGCGGCATCCTGTTCAACCGGTTGCGCGCGTCCTCGGTGCCGCTCAAGCCGTTCCTCGATTCGATGTTCGTCGAGCCGCCGACGCGCGTGCCGGGCACCGCGGTGTTCCTGACCGCGACGCCGGACGCGACGCCGCACGCCCTGCTGCACAACCTCAATCACAACAAGGTGCTGCACGAGCGCGTGGTGTTCCTCACCGTCGAGGTCACCGATGAACCCTGGGTCACGTTCGACAAGCGCGTGGCGGTAGTGAAGCTCGGCCACGGCTGCTGGCGCATGTGGCTGCGCTACGGTTTCATGAACGAACCCGACATCGCGCGCGCGCTGGAGATTGCCAGCACGCTCGGCCTGGAGTTCGAAATGATGAGCACCTCGTTCTTCCTCAGCCGCGAGACCGTGGTGGCGGTATCCGAATTGCCGAGCGGCATGGCGTTCTGGCGCGAGAAGCTGTTCGCGATGATGGCGCGCAACGCGGGCAACGCCGCGGATTACTTCAGGCTGCCGAGCAACCGCGTGATCGAGCTCGGAACGAAAGTCGAGATCTAGCGCACCGGGAAACGCCCGGCTACTTCATCAGGCTCGGCAGGTAGAGCGAGATCGACGGCACGGCGATCAGGATCGCGAG
>MEQQ01000039.1:9855-11916 GCA_001770285.1 Betaproteobacteria bacterium RBG_16_66_20 | reverse complement strand
CTGCACCAGGTCGAGGCCGCGATCCTCGGGCCGCTGATCGGCTGGTTCATCGACCGCTTCGGGGCGCAGTGGGTGATCCGCGCGGGGGTGGTGATCTTCGGCGCGGGTTTCATCCTGCTCAGCTACATCGATTCGCTGCTCGCCTTCTACGGCGCCTTCATCGTCACCGCGCTGGGCGCGAGCCTGTGCGGCTTCTTTCCGCTCAACGTCGCGCTGATCATGTGGTTCGAACGCCAGCGCGCCCGCGCGCTGTCCTCGATGCAGATCGGCATGGCCCTGGGCGGCCTCGCCCTGCCCCTGGTCGCCTGGGCGCTGGCGGCCTTCGGCTGGCGCGCGACCGCCTTCGCCTCGGGCGTGATCATCATCGCCGCCTGCCTGCCGCTTTCTTTCGTGATCCGCCGCCGGCCCGAGGACATCGGCGAAGTGATGGACGGGGCCGGGTTTCGTTCCCGGGATCCGGTATCGGAATCAAAATACGAGAACGACGCGAGCACGCGTGATTTCACGGCGCGCGAGGCGCTGCGCACGCCCGCGTTCTGGCTGGTGTCGCTCGGCCACGGCTTCGCCCTGTTCGTCGTCCAGGGCGTCAACACCCACGCCATCACCCACATGAAGGAAGGGCTCGGTTACAGCATCGAGCTCGCATCGCTCGTGATCATGCTGCAGACGGTGGCGCAGCTCGGCGGCGTGGGCCTGGGGGCGTGGATCGGCGACCGCTTCGACAAGCGCATCCTGTCCGCGCTGTGCATGCTCGGCCACATGAGCGGGCTGCTGTTCCTCACCTTCGCCACGGGCCCGGCGATGATCGTCGCCTACGCCATCCTGCACGGCGCCGCCTGGGGCCTGCGCGGGCCGCTGATGCAGGCGATCCGCGCCGACTACTTCGGCCGCAGCGCGATCGGCATGATCCTCGGGCTTTCCCTGATGATCATCGTCGTAGGCCAGGTCGGCGGCCCGATGATCGCGGGGATACTGGCCGACATGACCGGCAACTACCGCGCCGGATTCACCGTGCTCGCGCTGCTTGCGGGGCTGGGCTCGGTGTTCTTCCTGGTGGCGAAGCGGCCGGCGCGGCCGCTGCGAGCGGCGGCGTAGCGGCCGCCGCGGTCCTGCGTCTACTTCGGTTTGCTTTCCGCCGCTTTGCTTTGCGCGGCGCCCGAGAGCCCGAGCACCGCCTTCACCGCCGCCACCACGTGGTCCGGCTCGAAGGGCTTGGTGACGTAGCCGTCGGCGCCCGCCTGCAGGCCCCTGAGCACCGCTTCGCGCGTCGCCTCCGCGGTCAGCATGATGACCGGCACCGCCTTGAGCAGCGGGTGCAGCCGCATCTTGGCGAGCACGTCGAAACCGTTGGCGTCGGGCAGCTGCACGTCGAGCAGCACCAGGTCGGGCCGCGGCGGCTGGCGGAAGGCGGCGATGATGTCGTCGCGTTTCTCGGCCGTGCGCACCGCGAAGCCTTCCATCTTGATGTAGGTGCGCAGCAGCTTGAGCAGGTCCGGGTCGTCGTCCACCACCAGGACCGTGAGCTGCTCGCCCTGCTTCACTTCGCGCGCCGCGGCCGGCCGGCGCGCGATGCGCACGTAGTAGCCCTTCTGCTTCAGCGTGGAGACGCCCTGGTCGACCTCGGGGTCCGGCTGCGCCGCCGAATTGCTGAAAAAACCGGCGGGCACGGCGATGCTGAAGAAACCCGACTCCAGGCCGTCGGAGCTCGGTTCGGTGGCGGTCGTGATCAGGGTGCCGCTGAAAAGCTTGCGCATGATCTCGTTCACCGCGGCCGGCGCCAGGTTGCGCGCCGCCTGGGCGATCTGCGCCACCGTCGCCTTGCCGTCGATCAGCACCAGGACCTGGAGTTCCGCCGCGGACAGCGAGGTCCCCGCCGACTTCAGTTCGGCGTTGCCCTTGTCGGTAAGGGCATAAACATCCTCGTCCTGAAACGCCATGGCCCCCCTGGCCGCGATTGTCGGCGATTCTATGCCGAATGAAATCGAATCGGGGTCAGAGCCCGATCCGCCGGCGCCAGGGCGTCGCCCAGCCCGCGAGGCGCGCGGCGACGACGAGCTGCAC
>MEQQ01000039.1:6144-9833 GCA_001770285.1 Betaproteobacteria bacterium RBG_16_66_20 | reverse complement strand
GCCGAATAGCCGCGCGGGTCCCAGCCGCCGGCCGCCGTGCGGGGCCACAGGTCGAGGATCCAGCCGATCGCCGCCTGCAGGAGGAACGCGCCGCCCAGCGTCAGCGTATTGATGGCGGTGGACACGCGGCCCATCTGCTCGGGCGGAAACATCTGGCCTACGGCGACATAACCCGAGGCCCCGCCCGAGGCGAAAAAGGCGAACGCCACCCACAGGAGCGTCACGGCCGCCGCGCCGCCGGGCTGCAGCGCGAGCCCGATCTGGGCGGCCATGAGGCCGCCGATGCACAGCGAGGGCACCAGGATCGCCGGGTGGCCGCGCGCCTGGGCGCGGCTGCTCGCATGCCCGATCACGAGGCCGCCCGCCAGCATGCCGAGCGTATAGAGCAGCAGCGTGAGCGCGCGCGTCGGCCCGTCGTAGCCCGCGACGTCGCGCAGCCACGGCCCGGCCCACAGGCCGAGATAGGCGAAGTTGAGGATGGACAGCATCGCGACGGCGGGCCCGTAGCGCCAGAAAAGGCGCGAGCCGAAGATCGCCCCCATGATCGCGAGCTCGGCCTTGAACCCGCGGCGCGCGGCGGGCGCGGGCTGGTCGCGCACCGAGACGAAGATCCACACCGCCGCGACGAGCGACAGGCCGCCCAGCAGCCAGAACACCCCGCGCCAGCCGAGCAGCGGCAGCGCCGCCTCGACCGGCGCGGTGGTGAGCACGCTGCCCATCGAGCCCACCGCCATCGCGATCCCGGTCATGTTCGCCACCTGCGCGGGCGCGAACCATTGCGTGTTGGCCTTGAGGATCGCCATCAGCCCGGCCGAGACGCCGACGCCCAGGATCACGCGCGCAATCGCGAAGCCGGCGAGGCCGTTGGACAGCGCGAACACGGCGAAGCCGGCGGCCGCGACCAGGCTGAAGGCGGCCTGCACGCGGCGCGGCCCGAGCAGGTCGAGCGCGACGCCGACCGGCAGCTGCGCCACCGCATAGGAAGCGAACATGCATGCGGCGAGCAGGCCGAGCTCGCTCGCCGACAGCGAAAATTCCACCGCCAGCACCGGGCCGATGATCGACATCACCGTGCGCGAGGCCTGGTTGATGAAATTCAGCGCCGCGAGCGGCAGCGTGACCCTGAGGAACAGGCCGGTAGCGGCGTTCATGCGCGGCGATGATATATGCTTTGTTCCCGGGGAACGTGGCGGGGCTCGCTTGGAATTCAGGGACTACTACCAGACGCTGGGCGTGGCGCGCGAGGCGGCGGCGGACGAGATCAGGAAGGCCTACCGCAGGCTCGCGCGCAAGTACCACCCGGACGTCTCCCGGGAGCCCGACGCCGGCAAGCGCATGGCCGAGATCAACGAGGCCAACGCGGTGCTCTCCGATCCCGAGAAGCGCGCCGCCTACGACCAGCTCGGCCGGCACCGGCCGGGCGAGGACTTCCACCCGCCGCCGGGCTGGGACGCGGGCTTCGAATTCTCCGAGCACGGCCGCGGCAGGCCCGAATCCGCGGAGTTCAGCGATTTCTTCTCCGAGATCTTCGGCAGGATGGGCCGCGAGGGCGCGCAGCGGCGCGGCCGGAGCGCGGACGGCGCCGCCACCTATCCCGGCAACGACCATCACGCGCGCATCCTGCTCGAGCTCGAAGACAGCTTCGCCGGCGCCTCGCGCCGGATCAGCCTGCGCGCGCCGAAGCTCGACCCCAGGGGCCACATCGTGCTCGAAGAGCGCACGCTCAACGTGAAAATCCCGCAGGGCATCCGCGAAGGCCAGGTGATCCGCCTTTCGGGCCAGGGCGAGCCGGGCGTCGGCAACGGCAAGCCCGGCGACCTGCTGCTCGAAGTGCAGTTCAAGCCGCACGCGCGCTTCCGCACCGACGGCCGCGACCTGCTGCTCACCCTGCCCGTCACGCCGTGGGAAGCGGCGCTCGGCGCGGTCATCCCCGTCGACCTGCCCGGCGGCGCGATCAACATGCGCATTCCCGCAGGCGCGCAGGCCGGAGGACAGCTGCGCGTGCGCGGCAAGGGCCTGCCCTCCGATCCGCCCGGCGATCTCTACGTCGACATCCGCATCGTCGCGCCGCCCGCGGCCACGCCGAAGCAAAAGGAACTCTACGAAACCCTGGCGAAAGAATTCGATTTCGATCCGCGCAAGGAGCGCCAGTCCCGCGAGTAAGGGAGCACCTCATGCCCGATGACGACGCCTGCCTCACCCTGGAAGAACTCTGCTCGGTCTGCGCGCTGGAGCGCGACTGGCTCGTGGTGCGGGTGCGCGAAGGCCTGGTGCCCGTAGCCGGCGCTCGCCCCGGCGCCGCCGACGCCGAATGGCGCTTCACCGCCACCACCCTCGCGCGCGTGCGCCGCATGCGCGAGATCGAGCGCACCTACGACGCCGCGCCCGAACTCGCCGCGCTGGTGGCGGACATGCTGGAAGAGATGGACGCGCTGCGCGCGCGCCTGCGGCGCGCGGGGATCGCCTAGCGCGCGGCGTCGAGCGCCTTGATCACCTTGGCGGTGATGTCGATCCGCGGATTGGCGTAGGTGGCTTCGACGAACACCGCGTCGAACTTTTCCGCTTCGGCGATGCGCCGGATCATGAGGTGGCCCTTGTCGATGATCTGCTTCAGCGCATCGGCGCGCCGCTGATGCAGGTCCTCGGTAAACGTGGTCCGGCGCCGCTCGATGTCGCGCTGCAGCTCGCCCGCCTCGCGCTCGCGCTTTTGCCGCTCCGCCGCGGAGAGGCCGGCGGCGTTCTTCTCCAGGTCGAGCAGCATGCGCCGCAGGCGTTCCTCGGCAGCGGCGATCTCCCGGTCGCGCTTCTGGAATTCCGCCTCGAGGCCCTTCTGCGCCTGCTGCGAGACGCGGGATTCGCGCATGACGCGCTCCGTGTTCACGTAGCCGACCTTGTAGGCGACCGGTGCCGGCGGCTGCTGCGCCGCCGCCACCCCCGCCGCCGCGGACACCAAAGCCGCCGCAATCATCGAACCGAACCTGGACTGCTTCATGGGATTTCCGTGCTGGAGCCTTGCTCCCTGGCGGCCACTATACGCTAGGGCCCTCCGCCGCCGCGCAGATGCGGCTTCATTTCAGGCGCAGCGCACGCCGAAAATCGGCATCACTTCTGTTCGGCGATTTCGACGCGATCGCGGCCCAGGCGCTTGGCGGCATACATGGCGCCGTCGGCGGCGCGCAGCAGCTCGGCCGTCGTCTTGCCGTGCTCGGGAAAGGCCGCCACGCCGACCGAGGCGGTGACGCCGTGCAGCAGCTCGCCGTGAAAATTGACGTGCAGGCCCTGCACGCCCTTCCAGAGCTCTTCCGCGCGGCTGCGCGACATCGCCGGGGACGCTTCCGGCAGGATCACCACGAACTCCTCGCCGCCGTAGCGGCAGGCGATGTCTTCGGCGCGCACGTGGGTCACGAGATAGTCTCCCAGCAGCCGCAACAGCATGTCGCCGGCTTCGTGGCCGTGCGTGTCGTTGAAGGCCTTGAAGTGGTCGAGGTCCAGCATGATCACGCCCACCGTGCGGCTGTTGCGCGCCGCCCGCAGGACTTCGCGCTCCAGCGCCTGCTCCAGGTAGCGGCGGTTGTAGAGCCCGGTCAGGGAATCGCGCACCGCCTGCGCGCTCAGGGTCTCGCGCAGCCGCAGGTTGACGAGCGCGAGGGCGATTTGCTCGGTCACGGCGAGCGCCCAGGCCCGCTGCG
>MEQQ01000039.1:4715-6061 GCA_001770285.1 Betaproteobacteria bacterium RBG_16_66_20 | reverse complement strand
CTGCCCCATGATCGGCGCGCACAGGCAGGGACCGCGCGGCGCGGCGATCAGATGCTGGCAGACGAGCTTCGAGCCCGCGTCCTCCACCACATGCATCTGGCCGCGGCGCAGCGCCCAGCAGTCGTCCTTGCCGATGACCGGATCGCCGGCGGGCCCCGCCTCGCCCCAGGCGGCCACCGTCTCGAGCAGGTCGTTGGCGAAGTTGCGCAGGTACAGGTTTCCCGAGGTGCCGGGAAACAGCTCGTCGACGTACTGCGCGACCACCCCCCGCGATTCCTCGGCCGACTTGCACATCTGCATCAGGTCGCCCAGCTTGCCGAGGACGAGATTCTGGCGGTGGCGCCGCTCGAGCTCGTGCACCGTGGCCACCAGCTGCCGGTTGCTCTCCTCCAGCGCCTGTTCGGATTTCTTGCGCTCGGTGATGTCGCGCGCCACCACCACCACCTGCGTCACCTTGCCCTCGGCGTCCTTGATCGCGTCGCCCTGCGATTCGATGTAGCGGATGCTGCCGTCGGCGAGCAGGAAGCGGTACTGGGTGCGCTGCCCGACGCCGCTCGCCACCGTCTCCCGGAACACGCGCCGCACGCGTTCGCGGTCCTCCGGATGGATTTCGCTGAAGGAATCCGTGCCCGCCAGGTCCTTGTCGCCGAATACCGCCTTGTAGGACGGGCTGTTGTAGAGACGCCGGCCTTCGGTGTCGAGCATCGCGACCAGGTCCGACATGTTGTCGAGAACCATCCCGAGGGTGCGGGCGTTCGCGGCCAGGATCTCCACCGCGCGGCCCGCAGTCGTGCTGCTATCGGGCGCAGCCGCGTTCGGCCTGCCGTCGGGATCGGGCGGAAGTTCTGGCGTCATCGGCAATTGTCAGGGAATGAAAAATCATAACCCCGATTGCTTGCCGCTAGACGCTTTGTGCACTGCACTTCATGCAGCGCGTTTCCGGTCGGACTCCTAGGCAGCCAACTCCGCGCAGACGCCTGTGCCCGACAGGTACTCGTCGTAGCTGCCGCGGAAATCCACCACCGTCGCCGCATCGCCCTCTTTCCTGCCGGGCCGCAGCTCGATGATTCGAGTGGCAAGCGAGGACACGAACTCGCGATCGTGGGACACAAAGATAAGCGTCCCCGGGTACTTGTCGAGCGCGGTGTTGAGCGACTCGATGGATTCCATGTCGAGGTGGTTGGTCGGCTCATCCAGCAGCATCACGTTCGGCATCTGCAGCACGAGCTTGCCGATCATCATGCGCTGCCCCTCGCCGCCGGAAATCACCCTGAGCATTTTTTTCTGGTCGTCGCCCGAGAAGAGGAGCTGCCCGAGGGTCGCGCGCACGATCTGGTCGTCCTGCT
>MEQQ01000039.1:0-4688 GCA_001770285.1 Betaproteobacteria bacterium RBG_16_66_20 | reverse complement strand
CCAGCCAGTCGGCCAGACGCTCTTCTCCATTTTTCCCATCGGCCTTGAATTCGTCGGCAAGATCCTGCGGCCAGTAGCCCGCGCGCGCCTTCTCCGCCCATTTCACTGTTCCATCATTGACTTCAAGATTTCCCGCAATACAACGCAGCAACGTCGTCTTACCGATGCCATTCGGACCGATGATGGCGAT
The DNA here is from genome assembly GCA_001770285.1 of Betaproteobacteria bacterium RBG_16_66_20. GTDB lineage: Bacteria > Pseudomonadota > Gammaproteobacteria > Burkholderiales > SG8-39 > RBG-16-66-20. Next base: position 4,498 of record MEQQ01000039.1, on the reverse strand, counting down.
CTTTTCTCCGGCTTCCACCGAGAAATTCAGGTTCTTGAAAAGAGGGGCAGAAGAAGAATAGCTTTTCGAAACCCCTTTCGCTTCCACCGCCAGCCGATGCAGCTTCTCCTTCGGATCCACCTGGAACCGTATAAACGGGTACTGCCGGCTGGAGGGCTTCACGTCCTCCACCTTGAGCTTCTCGATCATCTTCATGCGCGAGGTCGCCTGGCGCGCCTTCGCCTTGTGGGCGCGGAAGCGCCGCACGAACTCCTCGAGGTCCGAGATCCGGTCCTTGGCGCGCGCGTTGGCGTTCTGCTGCTGCTGCTTCGCCAGGGTCGAGGCTTCCATGTAGTCGTCGTAGCTGCCCGGGTAGACGCGGATGGCGCCGTAGTCCACGTCCGCCATGTGCGTGCAGACCGCGGAGAGGAAGTGCCGGTCGTGCGAGATGATCACCATCGTGCTCGCGCGCTGGTTGAGCACGTCCTCCAGCCAGCGGATGCTGTTGATGTCGAGGTTGTTGGTAGGCTCGTCCAGCAGCAGGATGTCCGGGTCGCCGAAGAGCGCCTGCGCCAGCAGCACGCGCAGCTTCCAGCCCGGCGCCACCGCGCTCATCAATCCCTGGTGCTGCGCCGTCGGCACCCCGAGCCCCAGCAGCAGCTCGCCCGCCCGCGCCTCCGCCGTGTAGCCGCCGTACTCCGCGTATTTGTGCTCGAGATCCGCCGCGCGCATGAACTCCTTCTCGTCCGCGTCCGGATCCGCGTAGATCGCATCCCGCTCGCGCATCGCCGCCCACATCTCCGCGTGGCCCTGCAGCACCACGTCCAGCACCCGCTCGCCCTCGTACGCAAACTGGTCCTGCCGCAGCCGCCCCACCCGCTCGTTGGCATCGATCGCCACCGTCCCCGCGCCCGGCTCCAGCTCCCCGCCCAGGATCTTCATGAACGTGGACTTGCCGCAGCCGTTCGCCCCGATCAGGCCATAGCGGTTCCCGCCGCCGAATTTCACGGCGACGTCCGTAAACAGGGGCTTGGCCCCGAACTGCATGGCAATGCCGGAGGCGACGATCACTTGAGGATTCCAGAAACAAAAAAGCCGGCCTCAGCCAGCTTGGAGGGGTCTAACTGCGAGGGCGCATTATAGCAGCGCGGATGCTCTAGAATTGCCCGACGGGGAAAACGCACCAAGACGCCACCCCCGCACACCAACCAAAGGGGAGAAAAGTAATGAGCAAACTGTTATCCGTCGTCATCGCCGCTGCGTTCGCGGCCGTCAGCGCCAGCGCCGTGGCCCAGACGAAGGACGTCACGACCAAGGGCGGAGGAGCCGTCACCACCAAGGACGGCAAGAGCGTCACGACCAAGGCAGTCAAGGAAACGCCCAAGGCGGCGCCGGCGGCCAGCAAGCCGGCCAAGGCCCCCAAGGCGAAGGCCAAAGGCGCGGAAGTCAAGACCAAGGGCGGCGGACCCGTCACCACCAAGGACGGCAAGAGCGTCACGACCACGGGCAAGTAGTTCGAATCCGTCGCAGGACGAACGGACCGCGGCGCCGGACGCCGCACGGCAGCGAGGCGAGTTTTCCGCGCCTCGCTGTTTTTATTTGCGCTGCCTGCCCGACGAACGGCCCGGTTACCTGAACCGCTTTTTCACGCCCTCGACCGCTCCTGCCGCTACCGGCCTGCCGACGCCTCGCGAATGGCGCGCATCGCAAGAAACATCGCCGTGGGGCGCGGCCGCGCCTCCGACTGGCCGTGCACCGCTTCCAGCGCGAGGAACCCGTGCTTCGCGTAGAACTCCACCGCGCCGGGCTTCGCGTCCACCACCACACCCGCGCAGCCGAAGTCGCCGGCCATCCGCATGGCGAGCTGGAGCACGAAACGCAGAAGCTGCCCGCCGAGCCCCTGCCCCTGGGCCGGCAGATCGACGGCGAGGCGCGCGAGGCGCAGAACGGGCAACGGGTAGCGGGGCAGCGTCCGGCGCGCGGCGGCGGGCAGCGCCTCGATCTCGACATGGCCCGGCGCGACCGTGGCGAAGCCGAGGATGCGCCCGCCGTCCACCGCAACGTAGGTGACGCCGACGTAGTGCCGGAACTGGTTCTGCGCCGCGAAGCGCTGGAAGAAGCGGTCGAGATCCGGGTCGCCGGAGCGGAACGCGGAACGCTCGTCCGCCTCCCGCAGCGCCCTGATCTCCATCAGCGCATCAGCTCGCGCAGCGCCTTGGTGGGTTTGCCGGTCCGCGTCGCCTTCAGGATCGCCTCGCCGGACTTGCGCGTCACGACGAGCCTGGGGTGCACGATCACGTCGGCGGGCAGCTGCTCCAGCGCCACCAGGTAATGCTGCAGCGCCTGCTCGACGAGGTGGCCCTTCTTCACCCCGCTCGCGCGCACGTGCCGCTCGAGCAGCTCCCGGGTGGCCGCCGAGACGAGGGCTGAAATCTGGGTTTCCTTTTCCATATCCTTGACTCCTCAGAAAATTCTACGTTTTCGTAGAACTACGGTCAAGCGGCGGCCAGCTCCGCGATCCCGCCGATCTGCACGTAGCCCTCGGTGGGATGCAGATTGCCGCTCGACGGATTCACGCGCAGCGCCCAGCGCGTGCCGCCGGCCCAGACCTATCGGCTCTTGCGAATCGTCCACTCGATGATCGGGCCCGACTCGTGCAGATCGAAAAGCCGTCCCGCAGGTTTCGTCTTGAGGAACGCTTCGAGCGCGCCGAACCATATCTCCACGCGTCGCGCCGTCGGCAGGCGCTGCGGAACGCGGGAGATGACCACCTGGGCGCGATAGTCGGCGGGGTGATTCTCGAACTCAGTGTCGTTGGTGATAGAGGGGAAGCGGGAAGTTCTCGTCGAGCAATACCGTCACGCGGCCTTCACCGCGGGAGGCAGGTGCGCCGCCACGTGCGCAGCATAGCGCAGCGCGGTCAGAACCTGTTCGCGGGTCAGGCTGTAATCGCGTTCCACATCCGCGTAGCTCTCACCGGCCCCAAGCGCCGCGACCACCGTTGCGATGTCCATGCGGGTGCCCGCGATGCATGGCTTGCCGAACCGCACCCCCGCGTCCACCGAAACACCCGGGAAAACTTCCATCGTTCACCTCCTTGGCGCCCTGCTCTCCGGTGAATCATACGCACTCGGCGTCGGACGCCGAAGTGTAGCGCCGACTGCTAAAGCCGGGTCACTCTCCCGCGCATGGCTTTTCCGGGCCAGAGCGGTTTGCCATTCGCCATCACCGGGCGATTATTGAGCCGGCGCGACACCAGCAGCGGATCGACCGCGAGGATATGGGCGGCGTCCTCTACGTATGCCTGAAGATCGGCCAGCGCGATATTCATCGTACCCAGCACCGAGCGATCGGTCTTCGAATCGTACCGGGGCGGTCCGAGCACGAGCCCCGCGCGCGCGATCGCCGGATCGGCGATACCCTCCATGGCGAGCGAGGCGAGGAACAGATCCCGATGCCAGCGACCCAGTTCCGCAAATTGCGGTGCACGCAGGCGCGGCAGAAAAAGGCAATAACGCGTGTCGTCGTGGCAGAACAGCACGCACTGCAGCCGGTCAAATCGAGCCAGAGTCGCGTGCCAACCACCGAGCGCGCCGGCTTCCTCGATGGGTGCGGCTGATACCCCGTCGAGCTTCTGCGCGAGCTTGCGGGTGCAGTGCAGAACGCTCATTCAGTGGCCACTCAACCAGCCGGCGGCGCGCTCGCCCCTGGGAAAACCTTCACGCCGCGCCGCGATCGAAGCGTTCCCTGAGCTGCCTCGCGTGGGCCAGCATGCGGGGCACGTGCTGCGTCGCCGCCTCCCACACGATTTGCGGATCGACGGCGAAATAATGATGCGCGATCAGGTCGCGCATCCGCGCCGGACCCGACCAGTCCGCTTCCGGAACGGCGGCCTTCGCTTCCTCGGGAAGCTTCTTGACGGCCTCGCCGATCACCTCCAGGTTGAACAGCACGGCGTCGAAGAGCATCTCATCCGAGGCGAATCCCTCGAACGCCCGGCCCTTCAGGAAGCGCTGCATCTTTTCCGCGCTGTCGATCAGATCGTCCAGATAGAGCAGCCAGTCACGCGACACGGATCAGATCCCGCTCCACGTGGCGGCGCGCCCGCGGCTTGAGCCCACGCTCGGTCACCAGGTCCACGGTTCTTCCCAGCAGCGCCTCGAGGTAGTCCTTGAGATCGAAGTAACCCCGGAAGGTCGATGGCCCCTCGAATTCCACGAGCACGTCCACGTCGCTGCCCTCGCCCATCTCGTCGCGCGCCGCCGAGCCGAACAGGGAAAGACGCTTGACCCCGAAACGCGCGGCCACCTCAGGCCGGCGCTCGGCCAGCGACGCGAGAATCTGTTGACGTTTCATGGCCATAGCGCCTCCGTTGCGTGCGGCGCATTCTACCAGCCGGCCGCTCGCTGGTCCTCGAGGTCAGGCCACAGCCCGCGCCTCCGCCGTATAGCGGCCGTACTCCGCGTACTTCGCCTCCAGGTAGAGCATCTGCCCGATAGCCGCGCGAGCAGCGCCTCCG
>MEQQ01000038.1:2745-23090 GCA_001770285.1 Betaproteobacteria bacterium RBG_16_66_20 | reverse complement strand
GCGCCGCCGGAACATAGGCGAACAGCTTCATGTAGCGGTGCGAGCGTATCGCGGTAGCGGACATGGAAAACGCATTCGTCGCCAGCCGGTGGAACAGCGGTTCGCCGAGGAATTCATGCTGCAAATAGAATGCGGTCTCGACCATGCCCTCCCGGGCTGCGATCAGCCGCGCGTCGTAGCGCGCCTCGACGCTCTTGTAATGGCGCTCGACCATCCTGCCGAAAGGAAACAGGGTCAGCGCCAATGCCGCTGCGAGCACGGGCGCGGCGCGCCGCCATGGCGCAGCCCCCGGCGACGGAACGATCAGGACGATCAGCCCGTAGAGCACTGCCAGGAAGAAAAACGAGCGCTCCAGGCCCAGCACGGGAAGAACAATGAACGCCGCGAGCAGCGAGCCGGCCATTGCCCCCAGGGTATTGGCCAGCGTGAGCATGCCGGTGGTCGCGGCCGCATCCGCCATCCGGATGCGCAATTGCTCGCCCAGCGCCGTAAACAGCAGGCCGGACAACAGGCAGACCGGGCCCATCAGCAGGACCGACAGCAGCACCGCCGGGAAGATCGAGTCGGCCTCCATCCCGACCATCGTCTGCAGGACCCCGTCGAACGCGGCATAGCCTGCAACCACGCCCGCCGCCCCGCCCGCCGCCGCGAGACGCGCCACGCCGGCGGACAGCCAGCCGCGGCGCGACAAGCGCGAGGCAAGCATGGCGCCCAGACCGATGCCCGACAGGACCACGGCCAGCATGGTCGCGAAGATCAGCGTGGTGCCATTCTGAAACAGCAGCAGGAAGCGGAACCAGATCACCTCGAGCGCGAGCAGTATGCCGCCCGCCAGGAAGGCCGCAGCCACAAGGCGACTGCCATCCGTTGAGAGCAACGCGCGCGTCGCCTGCCCCAGGTACGGAGGCACTTCGAACAGCGGATGCCGCGCGACGCGCAGTGCAATGAATGCCGCCGCCAGATTGCATCCCGCAGCGAACAGTCCGCTGCCGCGAAGACCCAGTCCGGGAATGAGAACCAGCTCCGCGAGCAGGGTTCCCGCCACGGCGCCAAGCGTGTTCACGCCGTACAAGAGCCCCAGCGCGACGCCATAACTGCCGGTCGCCGATTCCAGGGGCCTGGATAGCAGCGGCAAGGTGGTTCCCAGCGCGGTCGCCGGTATCACCATCAGGCCGAACGCGATCGCCGTACGCATCAGGTTGAGGACTGAAGCCTCATCCAGAAACGCTGCGAGCAGCGGTCGAAAAACAGCCGGCAACCACGGAAACGCCAGAACCAGCAGCGCGCCGGACAGCGCGGCCACCAATTCCACCATCGCATAGCCGCGCACCAGATTGCCCCAGCGCCGCGCGAGCGCCACGGCGAGGCCGTTGCCCAGCGCGAGGCCCGCCATGAACGCGCCGATCACCAGCGCCGCCGACCAGACGCTGTTGCCGACGATCAATCCGGTCTGGCTGAACCAGACGTTCTCGAAAACCAGCGCGCCCATCCCCGAAAGGAAGAACATGCCGTGGATGGCCGCAATCCCGGGGGCGCCCTTTTCTCTACGTGCCAAGGTCTGAACTCGGGCCGGGCGGGGGCTCCTCGCCGGAGTCCCGGAACTGCGCCTGGATTTGCTCCACCTTGTTCGCGTTGAAGACCAGTGCCTCGACGCAGTCCTCGTCGAACTTGGTCCTCGCCATCCTGCGCAGCCATGCGAAAGCTTCGTCGTTGGACCACGAAGGCTTGTAGGGGCGCCTGCTGGACAAGGCGTCGAAGACGTCCGCGACGGCGACAATGCGCGCCTCGAGCGGGATCGCGCGCGCGTGCAGTCCGTGCGGATAACCGCCCCCGTCCATGGTTTCGTGATGCGATTCCGCGATGTGGCGCAGCAGGTCGAGTCCGTCGAGCTGCTCCAGGCCGAAGTTGTGGGCGATCGCCTCGATCATCTCCAGCCCGCGCACCGTGTGCTGCTTCATCTCCTCGCGCTCCGCGTCCGACAGCCGTCCGGCCTTGAGAAGGATGCGGTCGGGTACTGCGAGCTTGCCGATGTCGTGCAGCGGAGCGAACTCGAAAATGCGCTCGATCGTGGCGTCGTCGAGGCTCGCGGCGCCGGTCGCGGCGAGATGCTGCGCGATCAGGCGCGCATAGCGGGACATGCGGTCGATGTGCGCGCCGGTTTCCGGATCGCGGTAGTGGACCATGTCGTGCGCCGTCTTGACCGCGGCGGCAAGGACCCGCACCGCGAGCATCTCGGCGGTCACGACCGCCGAGATCAGGTGGGCGTACACGTCGAGCACAAGCAGCGCCGCTGCCGAGAGCCGGCCTGAGATGCGCGAGTTGAAGAAGATGAATCCCCAGAACGAGCCGTCGAGGTACATGGGGACCGTATAGCTGGAACGGTAGCCCTCTTCCTCGAGGATCCTGGTGTGGACGTGGCGCCCGCTGTGGAAGATGCCGAGGTCGTTGACGACGCGCGGGTGGCCGGTCCGCAGGATCTCCGCAAGCGACGGCAATTCCGACAGGCGCGCCTCGTGGCGCACCAGGTCATTGCGCCCCGGGGCGCTGGCGAGGAACGTCTTCAGGAGGTCGGTCGCGCGGTCGTACGCCGCGACCGAGATCCGGTCCACGAAGTCCACCTGCGCATACAGCGCCTCGTGGATCGCGGCAAGCTTTTGTTCGAGCGGCACGCTCCGGTTCAGGGCATCGAGCGCGTCGGCGTGACCGTAGAGGCCGGAGTCGGGTTCATGCTCGGTTGCCATGTCGAGTCGGTTGGTGGGCCGGGTTGGAGTCGAACCAACGACCAAGGGATTATGAGTTGAAGTTTCGCATTTAAATCGAAGCGTTATCGGCCCGCCCTCAGCCGCCTTGCCACAACGGCTCAATTTGTTTGGCGATGCGACGTCCATGTGATAGCGCCACTTCATTCAACGTCAGCACGGCGCGAATATGGCGGGCAGCGGCAAGCGCGTCGCGCGCCTCGTCGCTGCGTCCCAGGCTTTGCAGCGCCGCCGCCTCCAGAACACGAGCTAGATGAAGCCTTGAATCACGCCCGGCACTGGTACGCGCCTCTTGCAAAGCCGCTTCAGCACGTCCGGCGCGCAGCAGGAAGACGGCGAGCGCCCAACCCCAGAAGCCGAGGCGCCGGTCACGCGGACTGATACGCATGCCGTAGCGCATTCTTTCGATGCCGGCATCGAGTTGGCCCAGCAAGGCGTGCGTTGCGCCCAGGGCGACATGGGCCTGTGCGTTGCTTGGGTCGATTTCCAGTGAACGCTGCAAGATTTCTGCGCCGCGATCATGGTGCCCAAGGTCGGCCAGGGCGCAGCCCGCGTAGCCGAGCACTTCCGAGCTGCCTTCATCGAGCAACATCGCTTGCTCGGCAGCTTCAATCGCATCACTCTCCAGAATCGACGAACCCGGGATTAGCCCGGTGTTTCTGCCAATAGCGGTAAGAAGTGCGAATTGAGCGCGCGCAAGGCCGAACGTCGGGTCTATCTCAACTGCACGCTGAAGCTGCGACCGGGCCTCGGCGATCGCGTCCTCGTTCCACCCCTTCAAGGCGATCGCGCCCAAGGCCTGGCGATAACATCCCCAGGCATCGACATTCTCGGGTCGCTGCCGCCGAATCAACGCGATCTCGGCGCGGGTGAGCTCGGGTTCAAGTTCGGAAATGATCCCGCGCGCAATATCGTCCTGCAGATCCGCCGTTTCGTCGCGCTTGCTTTCGAAACGGCCAGACCATAATACGCGTCCCGTTTCCGCTTCCGTCAGCTGGGTCGATACCCGCACCTGATCACCCATGGGACGCACGCTGCCCTCAACAATATATCGGACGCCGAGCTGGCGTGCGATTTGCGAAATGTTTGCGTCACGGTCCCGGAACACAAACGATGAGGCGCGCGAAATCAGAAGAAATCCTGCAACGCGCGCCAACAGGGCAATGACGTCCTCCGCAAGACCGTCGGCCAGGAAACCGATTCGGCTGTCCTCGGACAAGACGCTGAAAGGCAATACAGCGATCGAAGGTTTGTCCGGAACCGCGATCCCCGGCTCGGCGCCAACGGCTCGCGAAGATGGAAAGGTGAGGTCACCCGCCTGAATGCGGAATGCCCGCACCGGATGAGGGATATTCTTGACGTTCTGCTCGCCCTGATCAATGAACGTCGCGCTCACCCGGCCCCGGACGGCGCCCTGGACTGCATCCGAAACCGTAATCCCCCCAGGCTCAGCCAGTCCCTCCAATCGGGCCGCGATGTTGACCCCGTCGCCATACACCGTACCGTCGGTCTTCTCCATTACGTCGCCCAGATGCACGCCGATGCGAAACCGCATGCGGCGATCCGCGGGTACGTCCGCCACGATTGCGGCAAGGCCTTCCTGAGCCGCAAGCGCAGCGGCAACCGCGCCGGTTGCTGTGTCGAATACCGCCAGCACGGAGTCGCCGGCCATGTCGATCACCCGGCCATGGTGGACTTCGATATGCGTTCTGAAAACACTGCGGGCTGAATCGAGGGCAGCCACAGTCGCCTTTTCATCGCCGGCCATCAGCCGGGAATAGCCCGCCATGTCGGCGGCGAGAATCGCTGCGAGTCGCTGTCTGAAACTACCGTCTGCCAATGGCGTCAGCCTCCCTCGATGCTGTGCCGCCCGTTGATCGTACCGTCAATTCGCAATGAAGAGTGGGCCGGGTTGGAGTCGAACCAACGACCAAGGGATTATGAGTCCCCTGCTCTAACCAGCTGAGCTACCGGCCCTCCCCGCGCATCTTACTGTCGATCCCGCGAAAACGGGCAGGCGCCCGGCAGGGCGGGAAAAGCATGCGATTATGCATGCTCGTACACGCAACCACTCAGAGGAGAAGCCGAATGGCCAAGGGTCAGCAACGCAGCAACCGCGAAAAAAAGAAACCCAAGCAACCCAAGAAACCCGCTCCCCAGCCGGTCAGGAAGTATTAGCAGGCGCGCCCCTCGCGAGGCTCAAATGAAAAGGGCCGCCCGGGTTTCGCGGCCCGGCGGCCCTTTCCTTCCCTCTTCCTGCTCCCGCTCCCCCGCGCTTGTTCCGAGCCTAACCTTCCTGGTCTAGAAAGCTCTTCAGCCGCTCCGAGCGCGAGGGGTGCCGCAGCTTGCGCAGCGCCTTGGCCTCGATCTGCCGGATGCGCTCGCGCGTGACGTCGAACTGCTTGCCGACTTCCTCCAGCGTATGGTCGGTACTCATCTCGATGCCGAAGCGCATGCGCAGCACCTTGGCCTCGCGCGGCGTCAGCGTGTCCAGCACTTCCTTGGTGACATCGCGCAGGCTCGCGTAGGTCGCGGCATCCGCCGGCGCCATGGTCGACTGGTCCTCGATGAAGTCGCCGAGGTGCGAATCGTCGTCGTCGCCAATCGGCGTTTCCATCGAGATCGGCTCCTTCGAGATCTTGAGGATCTTGCGGATCTTCTCCTCTGGCATCTCCATCTTCAGCGCCAGCGTCGCCGGGTCGGGCTCGGACCCCGTCTCCTGCAGGATCTGGCGCGAGATGCGGTTCATCTTGTTGATGGTCTCGATCATGTGCACCGGGATGCGGATGGTGCGCGCCTGGTCGGCGATCGAGCGCGTAATGGCCTGCCGGATCCACCAGGTGGCGTAGGTCGAGAACTTGTAGCCGCGGCGGTATTCGAACTTGTCCACCGCCTTCATCAGGCCGATGTTGCCTTCCTGGATCAGGTCGAGGAACTGCAGGCCGCGGTTGGTGTATTTCTTCGCGATCGAAATCACGAGGCGCAGGTTGGCCTCGGTCATCTCGCGCTTGGCGCGGCGCGCCTTCGCTTCGCCCGTCGACATCTGCTTGTTGATGTCCTTCAGGTCCTTGATCGAGATGCCGATCTTGTGCTGCACGCCCTGGATCTTGCCAAGCAGCTCCAGCACCGCGGGCTCGAGGCGCACCAGCGCCTCGCTCCAGGGGTGGCCGGCGTTCAACTCGGCCGTCAGCCAGCGCTTGGAGCCCTCGGCCCCGGCGTAGATCTTGATGAAGTGCGGGCGCGGCATCTGCGCCTTGTTGACGCAGATGTCCTGGATCTGGCGCTCGTGCGAGCGGATCTCCTCCACCAGGCTGCGCACGCTGTCGCACAGGCGCTCCACGGTGCGCGCGGTGAAGCGGATCGTCATCAGTTCCGTGCCGATCTGGTCGCGCACCCGCAGGTAGTCCTTGTCGCGCGAGCCCTTGTTCTCCAGCACGCGCTTTTTTTTCTCGAACAGGCGGCGGATGCGCGCGAACTTCTCCAGCGCCTCGGTACGCAGCTTGAGCAGGTTCGCCGTCTGCGCGGCGTTCTCCTCCTCTTCCGTGGCGCCCTCCTCCTCCTCGATCTGTTCTTCCTCTTCTTCCTCGGTCGGCGGCGCGGCCTTCTTCGGGTCGAAGCTTTCCTTCGCGTTCGGGTCGATCAGGCCGTCGACCACCTCGTCGATGCGCGATTCGTCCTTTTCCACCTTGCCGGCCAGATCGAGGATGTCCTGCACCGTGGTCGGGCAGGCGCTGATCGCCTGGATCATGTGGCGCAGGCCGTCCTCGATGCGCTTGGCGATCTCGATCTCGCCTTCGCGCGTGAGCAGTTCCACCGAGCCCATTTCGCGCATGTACATGCGCACCGGATCGGTGGTGCGGCCGAATTCGGAGTCCACCGTCGAGAGCGCGGCCTCGGCCTGCTCCTCGACGTCATCGTCGGACGGGGTCGCCGCCGGCTGGTCGGGGCTGATCAGCAGCTGCTCCTGGTCGGGCGCCTGATCGTAGACCTGGATCCCCATGTCGCCGAAGGTCGAAATGATCGCTTCGATCTGCTCCGCGTCTACCAGGTCATCGGGCAGATGGTCGTTGATCTCCGCGTAGGTGAGGAAGCCGCGGTCCTTGCCGAGCTTGATCAGGTTCTTCAGGCGCGTGCGGCGCGTCTCGGCGTCTTCCTTGGGCAGTTCCGGCGGGATCAGCCAGGCGTCCTTCTTGCCCTTGCGGCCCGGCCGCCCCTTCACCTTCGACTTCGCGGCAGCGACATTGGCTTCGAGAAGCTCGAGCGCCTGCTTCGCGCTCTTGATTGCGGGCTTGGCCGGGGTCTTGCCTGGGGTCTTGCCCGTGGTCTTGCCTTTCCTGTCCTCGGGCTTGGCCGGCTTGACCGACGTCTTGCCGGCAGCCGCCTTGGCGTGGGGCGCGGCCGCTTTCCTGGCCGGAACTTTCTTCAGCGGCTTTTTTGCCGCCTTGTGCCTTTTCGCGGCAACGCGCGCGCGCGCTGCCGATTTTTTCTTCAATACCTTGATTTTACGCGTCTTCTTCTTGGCCTTGCGGACTCGGCTGGGCTTCGACTTGCGCTTGAGTTTGGCCATTCTTGCCTCGTGAACACTCCGCAACGACAGGAGCGGAAAAAGGGCGCGATTCTACCCTATGCAGCGCGCCAAGTCTCAGCTTTGACCGTCGGAGGCAAGCTTTTGTTCGAGTTGCTTTATCTCTGCAATCATCATGCCGTATCTGACGTGCTCGTCCTTGGTGAGCGATCCCTTCTGCAACCTTTGCAGCAGTTCGTCTCGTTCCCGCTTTTTGCGTCTGATATCCAGTTTCCGAAGTTCCTGAACAACCTGCTCCCGGGCCTCCTCCGGGGTCAACTTGAGTTGCAAGGCATAGGCCTGCGCATTGAAAAGAAAATCAGCGTACGGCTCCTCTTGAAATCTCTCTATGAGCATCGCGTCAACGCTGTTTGCGGCTGCAGCGCCCGTCCGGCACCATTCAGCGAGTTCGGCAAGAACTTGCCCATCCATGGTCTCCGAATCGATAGCAGAGAAATCGATCTCGGTTGCCATGCCCGGAAACGCCGCCACGTACGCAAGCAGCTTCCATTCGTGCGACTGGGCGGGCCGCGCCTGGACCTTGGCCGGCGCGGGCCTACGATACGCGGGAGTACCACCCGGATTCAGCATTTTCTCGATGTCCTCGATTGAAACGCGCGCAAGGGATGCGAACTCCCGCAACAACTGCAGGCGTAGCGCGGGCGCGGCGAGTTTCTCCAGGTGCGCCTTGGCGGCGACCAGGAAGCCGGCGCGGCCCTCTGGCGTATTCAGGTCGTGCCCGGACCGGAGCTCGGCGATCAGAAACTCCGACAGCGTCGGTGCCTCGCGCACCAGCTGCTCGAAGGCGTCCTTGCCGTGCGCGCGGATGTAGCTATCCGGGTCGTGCTCGGCCGGCAGGAACAGAAACCGGATCGGCTTGGCGTCGGTGGCGAGCGGCAGGCTGACTTCGAGAGCGCGCCAGGCCGCCTTGCGTCCCGCCTGGTCGCCGTCGAACGAGAACACCAGCTCGTCGGTGAGGCGCAGCAGCTTCGAGACGTGCACCGGCGTGGTCGCGGTGCCGAGCGTGGCGACCGCATAGCCGACGCCGAACTGCGCCAGCGCGACCACGTCCATGTAGCCCTCGACCACCAGCACGCGGCCGCTGGAGCGCATGGCATCGCGCGCCTGCACCAGTCCGTAGACCTCGCGCCCCTTTTCGAACAGCGGCGTCTCGGGGGAATTCAAGTACTTGGGTTCACCCTCCCCAAGGACCCGGCCACCGAAGCCGATCACCGCGCCGCGCGCGTTCAGGATCGGGAACATGATCCGGTCGCGGAAGCGGTCGTAGCGCTTGCCTTCGTTCGCGATCACCAGGCCCGCCTCGACCAGGGACTTGTGCTCGTAGTCCGGGAACACGCCCTTCAGGCCTTGCCAGTCGTCCGGCGCGTAGCCGATGCGGAAGCGGGCTGCGATCTCGCCGGTGAGCCCGCGTCCCTTCAGGTACTCGATGGCGCGCGGCGATTTCTTCAATTCGGCGCGGTAGAACTCCATCGCGCTTTCCGTCACCGCGACGAGGCTGGTTTCCTGCTCCTTGCGCTCGGTCTCGCGCTCGGCCTGCTCGCGCGAGCGCGGCTGCGATTCGGGCACTTGCATGCCGACCATGGCGGCGAGGTCCTTCACCGAATCGACGTAGCCGAGGCCGCCGTAGGACATCAGGAAGCCGATGGCGTTGCCGTGCGCACCGCAGCCGAAGCAGTGGTAGAACTGCTTCGCCGGGCTGACCGTGAACGACGGCGATTTTTCGTTGTGGAACGGGCACAGGCCCTGGAAATTCGCGCCGCCCTTTTTCAGCCGCACGTAGCGCGACACCACCTCGACGATGTCGACGCGGTTGAGGAGGTCCTGCTTGAACGATTCAGGAATCAATGCGCGGTATCAATGCCGGGCTCGCGGATGGAGCCCCAATTCTAGGCTTTTAGCCCTGCAATTTGGACTTCACCAGTCCCGATACCCTGCCCATGTCGGCGCGGCCCGCGAGGCGGGGTTTGAGCAGCGCCATGACCTTGCCCATGTCCTTGGCGCCCTTGGCTCCGGTCTCTGCAATGGCTCCCTCAATTTCCCTCACGACCTCGGCCTCGGACAGCTGCTGCGGCAGGTAGGTCGAGAGCACCCCGATCTCGAATTTCTCGACTTCGGCCAGGTCGTTGCGGCCGGCCTTCTCGAACTGCGCGATCGACTCGCGCCGCTGCTTCACCATCTTGTCGATGATCGCGAGGACATCCGCGTCCGACAGCACCACGCGCTCGTCCACTTCCTTCTGCTTGATCGCCGCGAGCAGCAGGCGCACCGCCGACAGGCGCGCGCCGTCCTTGGCGCGCATCGCGGTTTTCATGTCTTCGGTGATCTGGTCCTTGAGCGGCATGCAGCAATCCCTGAAATGAAAACGCCCCGGAAGGCCGGGGCGCCCTGGAATCCCCCGTAAGGGGATGATCGGGTCTATTCCTAGTACATCTTCTTCGGCAGCAGCTGGCTGCGCAGGCGCTTGTGGTGGCGCTTCACGGCGGCGGCGAGCTTGCGCTTGCGTTCCGTGGTCGGCTTTTCGTAGTACTCCCTCGCGCGCAGCTCGGTCAGGAGCCCGGTTTTTTCCACGGTGCGCTTGAAGCGGCGCATCGCCACTTCAAAGGGCTCGTTTTCCTTGATGCGTACGGTCGGCATGCGGATCCTGTATCCCCGGAAATTCGGAAAGGGCGAAATTGTATCAGAATCTGCCTCAGAATCTCCCGGTACCCCATGTTGATCCTCGGCATCGAGACCTCCTGCGACGAGACGGGCGTGGCGCTGTACGAAGCCCCGCAGGCAGGCCTGCGGCCAGCGGCCGCCGGGACGCTGCTCGCCCACGCGGTGCATTCGCAGACCGCAATGCACGAGGCCTACGGCGGGGTCGTCCCCGAGCTCGCCTCCCGGGACCACGTCCGCCGGCTGGTGCCGCTCAGCAGGCAGGTCCTCGCGCGCGCCGGACGGAGAATCGAGGACGTCGGCGCGGTCGCCTACACCGAAGGGCCGGGCTTGGCTGGCGCGTTGCTCGCCGGCGCGGCGTTCGCGCGCAGCCTCGCGCAGGCGCTTGGCGTCCCCGCCATCGGCATCCACCATCTGGAGGGCCATCTCCTTTCGCCGCTGCTCTCGGCGCGCGCGCCGCAGTTTCCGTTTGTCGCGCTGCTGGTTTCGGGCGGGCATACCCAGCTGATGCGGGTGGCAGAGGTCGGGCGCTACGTGCTTCTCGGGGAGACGCAGGACGACGCAGCCGGTGAAGCGTTCGACAAGACGGCGCAGCTGCTCGGCCTGGGTTATCCCGGCGGGCCCGCGCTGTCGAAGCTCGCCGAATCCGGCAAGCCGGGGCGCTACCGGCTGCCGCGCCCGATGATCGCGAGCGGCGACCTGGAATTCAGCTTCTCCGGCCTGAAGACCGCGGTGCTCACCTTGATCAGGAACGAAAACCCGGTTTCCCACGCCGATCTTGCGCGCGCCTTCGTCGACGCGACGGTGCAGGTGCTGGTCGCGAAATGCACCCTGGCGATGCTGCAGACCGGCCTCACGCGGCTGGTGGTTGCCGGCGGGGTCGGCGCCAACAAGCAGTTGCGCGCCGCGCTGGACGAACAGTCGCGCCGCGAAGGCTTCGACGTCTATTACCCCGAGCCTGAGTTGTGCACCGACAACGGCGCCATGATCGCGTTCGCCGCCGCGCTCCGGCTGCAAGCCGGAAAAGCGGTCTCGCCGGCGCAACACGCCTTCACCGTCCGGCCGCGCTGGGACCTCGCGGCACTTACCTAGCCGCTCATTTTTTCTTTTCTCCAAGCCGGGGTTCGGCGCCGCGCAGGATGCGCGCCATGTTTTCACGGTGGCGCCAGACGAGCAGCAGCGCAATCGCCGCTACCGTAGGGACAATCGGCGCTTCGCCGAACAGGAACAATGCGTAGAACACCGAGAAGGTCGCCGCAATGATCGAGGCGAGGGAAATCATCCGGAAAAAAGCGACCATGATGCCGAACGTGGCGAGCGTGGCGAGACCAAGCCAGGGATTGAGCGCGAGCAGCACGCCGGCGGCCGTTGCAACGCCTTTACCGCCCTTGAAGCCGTGAAATACCGGATACAGATGGCCGAGGAACGCCAGCGCACCCGCGATTGGCGCGTCGAACCCGGCGATGGCGCTCTCGCCCGTGTAGAGCACTGTCAGCCCCACTGCGAAAGCGCCCTTGCCCGCATCGCCGATCAGCGTCAGCGCCGCGGCCACCCTGTTCCCGGTGCGCAGCACATTGGTCGCGCCCGGGTTTTTCGAGCCATAACTGCGCGGGTCGGGCAATCCCATCAGCCTGCTGACCAGGATGGCGAAGGAAACCGACCCAAGGCAATACGCGGCAAGCGCAATCAGCGCGGTCTGCATCATCCCGGGATTCTATAATCTCTTCCTTCATGGACTCCATCCTGGTTCGCGACCTGCGGGTCGAAGTGCTGATCGGCATCCACAAGCGCGAGCGCCACGTGGCGCAAGTCGTCTCGATCGACCTCGACATCGGCATACCGGGAGAGGCGGTGTTCGCCTCCGACCGCGTCGCCGATACCATCGACTACGAGCAGGTGGCGCTCGGCATCAAGGCGCTCGCCGCGAGCGGCCACTTCAAGCTGGTGGAAACCTTCGCCGACCGGATCGCAAGGCTTCTGACCGACGATTTCAAGGCGCCGTGGGTGCGGGTCAGCGCCGCCAAGATAGGCATCCTGCCCAACGCCAAGTTCGTCGGCGTCTCGATCGAGCGCGGCAAGCGCTAATCCTCGGCCAGCGCGACTTCGACCAGCCGCGGTGCGAGCGTGCGCACGATCTCGCCCGGCGCCATTCCCACCAGAAATCCGCGCCGCCCGCCGTTGATGTAGATCTTCGGCAGGTCCAGGATCGAGCGTTCCATGTAGACCGGCAGCTTCTTGCGCGTGCCGAACGGCGACGTCCCGCCGACCTGATATCCCGAATGGCGTTGCGCGGCCTCGGGCCTGCACGGCGCGATGCGTTTCCTTCCCGCCTGCCGCGCCAGGTTCTTGGTCGAAACCTTGCGGTCGCCGTGCATCAGTACGATCAGCGGTTTCGCGTCTTCATCCTCCATGACCAGCGTCTTCACCACGTCATGCTCCGGCACGCCGAGAGAATCGGAGGACACCCCGGTGCCGCCGTGCTCTACGTACTCGTAATGATGCTCGGTGTAGCCGACCGCGTGCGCCTTGAGGAACGTCGTAGCCGGGGTATCAGCCATCAGGAATCAGCCGTCAAGCTCAACCCCGTGGATGATGCTTGGCGTGCAGCGCTTTCATGCGCTCGCGCGCGACGTGGGTATAGATCTGGGTGGTGGAGATGTCGGCGTGCCCGAGCAGCATCTGCACCACGCGCAGGTCCGCGCCGTGGTTGATCAAGTGCGTGGCGAAGGCGTGGCGCAGCACGTGCGGCGAGAGCGGCTTGCCGGGGACGGCGCGCGCGCCGTAGCGCTTGATGTTCTGCCAGAACGCCTGCCGGGTCATGCCGGCGCCGCGACTGGTAATGAACAGGTGGTCGGAGGATCCTTTCTTCAGCAGCGAGAATCTGAACTCTTTCGTGTAACGGCGAACCCAATCCACGGCCTCTTCCCCCAGCGGCACCAGCCGCTCCTTCGACCCCTTGCCCATGACGCGCACCACGCCCGCTTCGAGGTTCACCTCGAACACCTTCATCCCGACCAGTTCCGAGACGCGCAGGCCGGCCGCGTAAAGCACTTCGAACATGGCGCGGTCGCGCATGCCGAGCGGCGTGTTGACATCGGGCGCGGCGAGCAGCGCCTCGACGTCGGCCTCCGACAGCGTCCTGGGAAAGCGCGGCGTGCGTTTCGGCGGATCGAGCTTCAGCGTCGGATCGGCGCGGATGCGGCGCTCGCGCAGGCACCAGCCATAGAAGCGCTTGAGGCTCGAGAGCATGCGCGCGGCGCTCGAGGCGCGGCCCCTGCGCACGGCGAGAAACGCAAACAGCTTTTCTTCGCTTGCTTTCTCGAGGGGCGTTTTCTTCAGGAAAGAAGCAAACTGCTCCAGATCGCGCCGATACGAGGAAAGCGTGTTCTTCGACAGCCCGTCCTCGAGCCACAACGCATCGCAAAATGCGTCCAGCAGCGCCGCGTCGCCCGGCGAGTCGATGTTCATCCCGCGGTGCGCGCCCGCCCGCTAGAGCGCATTTCGCACCAATTGCCGCAGCTGCCCGGGTTTTTTCCTCATAATATCGATTCTAGCGTGTCACCGAGCGCAGCAAATCCACCAGGAGAACAGGCATGGGCAAGTTCATCGAACTCAAGGCCGCCGACGGCCACAATCTGGCCGCCTACATCGCGACGCCCGCAGGCAAGCCGCGCGGCGGCGTGGTCGTGATCCCGGAAATCTTCGGCGTCAACAGCCACATCCGCCAGGTCACCGACGGCTTCGCGGCCGAGGGCTACCTTGCGGTCGCGCCGGCGATGTTCGACCGCGCCCGGCGCAATTACGACACCGGCTACTCGCAGCCCGAGATCGAGGCCGGCGTGGCGATCATGCAGAAGCTCGACTGGAAGCAGAGCATGCTGGACGTGCAAGCCGCGATCGCGGAAGCGGCCAAGGGCGGCAAGGTCGGCATTGTCGGCTACTGCTACGGCGGCACGGTGTCCTGGATGGCGGCGGCGCGAGTGAGCGGGCTCGCCTGCGCGGTGCCCTACTACGGAGGCGGCATGCACGGCCTGATCGGCGAGCGGCCCAAAATTCCGGTGATGTGCAATTTCGGCGAAGCGGACCAGTCACCGACGCTCGCGCAGGCCAAGGAGATCGCCGCCGCGCACCCGGCGATCACTGCGCATTTCTATCCAGGCGCCGGGCACGGCTTCAACTGCGACCAGCGCGGCTCCTGGAATCCCGAGGCCGCCAAGCTCGCGCGCCAGCGCACGCTGGAATTTTTCAGGAAACAACTTGGCTAGCGGACCAGCGTCTGGCCGGGGCGCACCCGCGAGAATGTTACGGGTTTTGTCCTGATTTCCAGTTCGGCGCCGTTCATTCGCAGACTCGTATAGGAAGAACTCTCGAGCGGCCCTGATTCAGGGAAATCCTCCCGGAAGTGCGCGCCGCGCGAGTCGGTGCGCGCAAGCGCCGCCGCGGCGATCACGCGGCTCGTCTCGACCAGGCTCTTCAGGTTCAGCCAATCGTGCCAGCTGAGGTTGAAGGCGCGACTCGCGTCCGCGATTCCGCAGGTGTTCAATTCGCTTTCAATCGCGGCGAGTTCCGACAGTCCGGATCGCAGGCCGCTTGCATCGCGGATGATTCCGATCTTGTCCCACATCGCTTCGTAGAGCCGCTCGCGCAGAGGTTCAAGCGGGGCGCGAGAGAATTTTCCCGAGTTGAAGGGTTTTTCACACCTGGCAAGTGCCTGTTCAATGCACGCACGGTCAGGTTCCGAAAACGAGCCCTCCTTCCCTGCCCACTCGGCCATCGTATCGCCAGCCACCGCGCCGAACACGGTCGAATTCGCGACGCCGTTGCCGCCCAGCCGGTTGGCGCCGTGCACGCCGCCCGCATCTTCGCCGGCGACGAACAAGCCCTGCAGCGCGGTGCTGCAGTCGGGACTGAATTCGACGCCGCCCATCATGTAGTGCGCGGTGGGCACCACTTCGACCAGGCCGCCGACGAGGTCGAAACCGCAGTCCGCGCAGCGCTCGACCATGCCGCGAAACTGTTTCGCAACCATGCTCTTGTCCAAATGACCCATTGAAATATAAAGCCCCCCATTGGGATTCGCTTTCCCCGCTCTCATCTCCGAGTACATCGCGCGCGAGACGAAGTCGCGAGTCGCGCGCTCGGCCTTCGGGTCGTACTTCGGCATGAAGCGTTCCTTGGCGCCGTTGAGCAGGTAGCCACCCGATCCGCGCAGGCCCTCTTCAAGCACCGTGCCGGTCATGCGCGTGTGCGTGCCCGCGTAGAGGCCGGTCGGGTGGAACTGCACCATCTCCATGTCGCGCAGCGGCAGCCCGGCGCGCAGCGCCATGGCAAGGCCGTCGCAGCTTTTCTCGCCCGAGGGCGTGTGGTACTTGTACATGGTCGGCCCGCCGCCGGTGCCGAGCAGCACTGCCTTGGCGCGCACGAAGACGAATTCGCCCGTGCGCATGTCGATCATCAGCACGCCGGCGATGGCGCCACCGTCCCTGGTCCTGATCAATTCGACCGCTCGATGCTCTTCCAGGCGGGCGATGTTCCGCGCCCAGACCTGCTCGGCGAGCCGGTTGATGATTTCGATGCCGGTGAGGTCGCCCTTGTGCACCGTGCGGTCGAAGCTCTGCCCGGCAAACGCCTTCTGGTGCACGCTGCCGTCGGCATTGCGGTCGAAGAAGCAGCCGAGCTCGTTCTCCAGCTCCCTGATCCTTTCGACCGCCAGCGTGACGAGCTTCCAGGCGAGCTCCTGGTCGGGCAGCCATTTGCCGCCCTCGATCGTGTCCATGAAGTGGCGCTCGATCGAATCTTCCTGCGCCAGCGCGACGTTGTAGCCGCCCTGGACCATGCGCGTGCAGCCGCATTTGCCGAGCAGCCCCTTGACCGCGACCGTGATCGAAAGCGAGGGCGCCGCCTGGTGCGCGTGCAGCGCGGCGAACAGGCCGGCCCCGCCGGAGCCGAGGATCAGGATGTCGGTCGAGATTTCACGCATCACTCAGGCCGGCGCGCGATCCCGCCGCATCCACTGCATCGTCACCACCGCGGCAATGCAGCTGAAGCCGATGATGTCGGACACAAGATGCGTGTACACCAGCGCGAAGCCGGCGACGATCAGCATCGCGCGCTCCAGGAAGCTCGCGCGCTTCAGCAGCCAGCCCTGGAAACCGCAGGCAAGCGCGACGATGCCGGCCGCGGCGCTGAAGGTGACCCACGCAATCGAACCCCAGTCGGCGCCGGCCAGCGCCTTGGTCGAGCCCATCAGCAGCAGTCCCTGGCCGCTCGGCTCGAGCACGAACATGAACGGCACCAGGAACGCGGGCGTCGTGTACTTCCAGCATTGCAGGGTGGTCTTGTAGGGATCGCCGCCGGTGATCGCCGCCGCGGCGAACGGCGACAGCGCCGTGGGCGGGGAGACCTCGGACAACACCGCGTAATAGAAGATGAACATGTGCGCGGCGAACTCCGGCACCTTGAGCGCGATCAGCGCGGGCGCCGCGATCACGGCGCAGATGATGTACGACGCGGTCACCGGCACCGCGAGACCGACGATCCAGACGATGAGCGCGGTATAGATCGCCGTGAGCAGCAGCGAATTGCCGGCGTAGGCCAGCACGATCGAGCTGAATTTCAACCCCAGGCCGGTGAGCGTCACCACGCCGACGATAAGCCCGGCGCCGGCGCAGGTCGCCGCCACATTCAGCACCGCGCGCGAACCACCATCCAATGCCTTGATCAATCCTGAATCGACGAAACCGCGCAGCAACGGCTCGCGGCCGCGCAGCAGCTCATAGGAAAGGAGCGTGCAATCCCGGCGCAGGAAGCTGGTGACCAGAGCCACCACGGTCGCCCAGAACACCGACAGTTCCGGCGAAAATCCCATCAGCATGAACACGATGATCGAGACCAGCGACAGGAAGTGGAACCAGTACTTCTTGGTCAGGCTCCAGGCCGACTCGACCTGCTCGAACCGCACGTCCTTCATGCCGAATTTGCGCACGTCTATTTCGACCATCACGAACAGCGTCAGGTAGTAGAGGCAGGTGGGGATCACCGCCATCAGCAGCACGTCGAGGTACGAGATCTTGAGGAACTCGGCGATCAGGAAGGCCGCCGCCCCCAGCACCGGCGGCGAGATGATCGCCCCCAGGCCGCCTGCGGCCAGCAGGCCGCCCGCCTCCTCCTTGCTGTAGCCGACCTTGGCCAGCATCGGCGCGGCCACCGCTCCCAACGTCACCGTGGTCGCCACGCCCGAGCCCGACGGGCCGCCCAGCAGGAACGAGGCCAGCGTGACCGTGCGCCCGGCGCTGGTCGGCCTGCCGCCCATGGCGGAAAACGAAAAATCGATGAAGAACTTGCCGGCCCCCGAAAATTGCAGGAAAGCGCCGTAGATCGTGAACAGGATGATCAGCGTCGAGGAAACGCTGACTGCGGTGCCGTAGATGCCCTCCAGCGTCATGTACATGTGGCCGACCAGGCGCGGAAGTTCGTAGCCCTTGTGCGTCCAGGGCGCCGGCAGGTACGCGCCGAAGAAGGCGTAAAGAAGAAAACACGAGGTGACCAACGGCAGGATCCAGCCGGTGGTGCGCCGCATCGCTTCGAGGATCAGCAGCGCGAGCGCGACGCCGAACACGATGTCCCAGTCGTTCGGCACGATGGAGCGATCGAAGAATTCGTCGCCGCCCGCGATCAGGTACACCGTGGTCGCCACGCCGGCGAGCGCCAGCAGCCAGTCCCACCACATGACGCGGTGCCGGAAGCGCCTGGCGATGGGAAAAATGAGGAACGACAGGAACAGCACGAACGCGACGTGGATCGCGCGCAAGTGCTCGGGACGCACGATGGCGTAGGCGGTGTAGAGGTGGAACAGCGACATCGTCACCGCGACCGCAGCGACGAACGCGGCAAGCCAGCCCGAAAGCTTGTTATGGACGCCCTCTTCCCGCTCGATCATCTCCTCGGCCCGCTGCAGCGCTTCGGCGCTGATTTCGGGCGCGGGCTGGTGCAGCAGCGTGGCGTCTTCGCTCATCGATCCCCCAAAATGAAAAGCCCCGCCAGCGGGCTGGACGGGGCTCCGGTGCCCGCGGGCCTCACCTGATCTTGATGCCCTGCTCCGCGAAATACTTGATCGCGCCGGGGTGCCAGGGAATCGACGAAGCCTCGGCCTTCTGATTCTCGGGCTTGATGTTGACCGCCTCGGCGTGCACGCGCACCAGATCGACGCGATGCTCCCAGAGCGTCTTGATGATCGTGTAGGCCGTCTTGTCGTCCATGTTCTGATGAGTGATCAGCAGGTTGGTCACCGTGGCCGCCTGGTTATCGGCCTCCATGCCCTTGTACATCCGCTGCGGGATCACGTCCTTGATGTAGATGTTGCCGTACTTCTTGGTCATCGCCGGCACCAGGTGGGCGATGTCGATCATCTTGATCTTCACGCCCGGCGAATTCGCCAGGTCGGTCACCGCCGCCGTCGGCAGGCCGCCGACCCAGAAGAACGCGTCGATCTTGCGGTCCTTGAGCGCGTTCACGGATTCCGCGACGCCGAGCCGCTCGCGCTTCATGTCCTTGTCCTTGTCCAGGCCCGCGGCTTCGATGACGCGAAACGCGAACACCTCGGTAGCGCTGCCGCCCGAGCCGGTGGAGACGCGCTTGCCTTTCATATCCGCCATCTTGGTGACGCCGCTACCCTCGATCGACACCACGTGCATGCGGTTCGGGTACAGCACCGCGAGCGTGCGCACCGGAATCGGCTTGCCGGTGAACTTGTCCTGCCCCTTGACCGCGTCGATCGCAGCGTCGGCCTGGCTGAGGGCGATATACGGCTTGCCGGTGCCGATCAGTTGCAGGTTGGCGACCGAACCGCCGGTCACCTCCGCGGTGGCCTGCATCCCGGGCACGTACTTGGACAGCACGGCCGCCATGCCGCCGCCGAGCGGGTAGTAGACGCCGCCGGTGCCGCCGGTGGCGATGGACAGGTTCTGCGCCTGCGCCGCGCCGGCGAGCGTCAGCAGAAGTGCACCAATAAAACGGATCGTCGACTTCATGTTCCCTCCTGTAGGAATGCGGGATTCTATTACGTCTTTACGCCGAGGCTTGCCAGGGCCTTCGCCCGGCGCCCGTGCGAATCGCTCTTTACCTGTGCATACAGGCTGCCGCCGTGGCTGTCCATCGCGACCACCAGCGGTCCGAAGCCCCTGACGCGGAATTTCCAGAGCGACTCGGGGTGCAGGTCGTCCAGGTCCACGTCCTCGATCGCCTCGACCCAGGTGGTCTCGAGCGCCGCCGCCCCGCCGATGATCGCCAGGTATGCCCCTCCCAGTTCTCTCAGGGCTTGCAGGGATTCGTCGCGCAATCCGCCTTTCCCGATCACCAGCCGCACGCCGTACTGCGCCATCAGCGGCCGGGTGAAACGCTCCATCCGGTCGCTGGTGGTGGTGCCGATGCAGGCGGGGAGGTAACCCGCCGGGCAGCGGGCGCTGCGCGCGACCTGCTTCACGTTGGGCGCGGTATGGATGACGGCATGACCGGAAAGATCGAAGCGCGTCTTGCGCCCGCGGTCGAACATGTGGATCTGCGTCGCATCGCGGATGCCGTAAAGGGTTCCGTTGAGCGTCACCGTGTCGTTGACCCGCAGCGCGCGCGCCTGCGCTTCGCTCAGCGGCGGACTGAGTTCATGGTGCGCCACGGCTACTGCGTCTCTCCGAGCAACGCTTTCTTCAGGTCCGCCTGGACCGGATTGTCGCCGAGCCAGACCCTCAGCAGCGCGCGGTAGAAATCCTCGCCGGGGATCGGAACACCCGTCGCCCTTCCGTCCACCGTGACCGCGGTGCCCGCGGCCGGCAGCCAGTCGAGCGTGATGCGCATGCCCTTTTTCGCTTCTTTCATTTCCGACATGATCGCGGCGAGCTGCTTGACGCGCGGCTCGAGCGCCTTCATCTCCGCCTCGCTGTGGTTGTCCTTCATGCCGTCCATGAGCGCGTCCGTAAACTGCTCGGCACCGACATCGCGCAGCATGTGAATGGCGACGCGCTTTGGCCCCGTGACGGCGACTGTCTCTGCGGCCGCCGTCTTCTTTTCCGGCAGATAGAGTCCGATCGCATAGACCTGGAAGAACGCGCGCTTGCGCAGGCCGGCGCCGTTCAGCGTCAGATCCGAATTTGCAACACGATCTTTGTCCTCCAGCTTCACGCCCGCGACTTCAGCGGCCAAAGCAGGAAATGCAACAGACAGAAAGAGCAGCAACCCGGTCAGCTTAGTAAGCATATTCGATCCCTCCGGGCCGGAAAGTCGCGCGCGCGCGGCGCGCCGAGTGGCACTGCATGTTGACCGCCACCGGGTTCATGGTGATGTGCGTCGCCGCG
>MEQQ01000038.1:1844-2614 GCA_001770285.1 Betaproteobacteria bacterium RBG_16_66_20 | reverse complement strand
GCGCCGAGTGGCACTGCATGTTGACCGCCACCGGGTTCATGGTGATGTGCGTCGCCGCGGTCTCGACGTGCACCGCGAAGGCGGTCGAATCGCCCCCCAGGCCCTGCGGGCCCACGCCCAGCATGTTGACCGCGCGCGTCAGCGCCTGCTCGAGTTTCGCGCCCTCGGGATCCTCGCAGCTCGTGCCGAGCGCACGCGTCGCCGCCGTCTTGGCCAGATGCATGCAGAGGTCCGCGGTGCCGCCGACGCCGACGCCGACGATGGTCGGCGGGCAGGTCTTGCCGCCCGCGTCCAGAACGCAATCGACGACGAAGGTCTTGATCGCGTCCGCACCCTCGGCGGGTATCGCCATCTTCAGCCAGGAGTTGTTCTCCGAGCCGGAGCCCTTGGGAATCATTTCGATTTCCAGGATTTTTTCCGTATCTATGAATTCAAAATGAACGATCGGCACCCCGCGACCGGTCGAGGTCTGTTCGTTGACGCGCGTGGTCGGATGCACGATCGAAGAGCGGAACGAGTACTCTCGCGTCGAGCGCGCACAGCCGCGCCGGATGGCCTCCTTCAGGCCGAATCCGTCCACTTCGACATCGCGCCCGATCCGGACGCTGTAGATCGGGATACCGGTGTCCTGGCACAGCAGGTTGGCGGTGTCCTCGGCGACCCTGATGTTCTGGATCATGGTGCCGAGCATGCGTTTCGCGCCCGCGTCCGACTCGCGCGCGGCGAGCGCATCGAACCCCTGCTTGATGTCGGGCGGCAGCAGCTTCAGG
>MEQQ01000038.1:0-1799 GCA_001770285.1 Betaproteobacteria bacterium RBG_16_66_20 | reverse complement strand
CACTTGGATCTTGCGCGCGTGCACCACGGTCTTCCAAAGTTCGCTTTCGGCCTTCATCGCGCGCCCCATCTCTTCGGGCGTGTTGCCGACAGGCGCGAGCCCCTGCGCGAAGAACTTTTCCTTCATCACCGGGTCCTGGAGCGCCCTTTTGGTGTCCTGGTAGACCTTGTCGATGATCTCCTTCGGCGTGCCGCGCGGCGCGACGATGCCGAACCAACCGGTGTTCTCGAACCCCGGCACCGCATTCGCGATCGGCGGCACCCCCGGCAGCTGCGGAGCTTCCGTCTTGCTCGTCACCCCGAGCGCGCGCAGCCGGCCGCCCTTGATGTGCCCGATCGCTGCGGCCACGTTGGGCAGGAAGAAGTGCGTCTCGCCCCCGACCAGGCCCGCGAGGCCGGGTCCTTCGCCCTTGTACGGCACGGACTGTGCGTCGAGTTTTGCCTGATAGACGAAGTTCTCCGCCGCGAGGTGCGTCTGCGAGCCGATGCCGGCGTGGCCGAAGTTGAGCTTGCCGGGAAACGCCTTGCCCGACTCGATCAGTTCCTGCACCGTCTTGTACGGCGAGTTGGCTGGCACGACGAGCACCTGCGGGCCGGACACGACATTTGTCACCGGCACGAAGTCTTTCTCCGGATCGTAGTTGAGCCTGGCGTAGACGTGCTGGTTCGCGGTGACCACCGAGCCGGAGGGAAAAAACAGCGTGTAGCCGTCGGGCGCCGCGCGCGCGGCCTCCGCGGCACCGACGCCGCCGCCCGCGCCGCCGCGGTTCTCGATGACCACGGTCTGCCCCCAGATTTCGGTCAGCTTCTGGCCGAGCAGCCGCGCCGAAATGTCGGTCGCGCCGCCGGGCGGGAAGGGGACGATGAAGCGCACCGACTTCTGCGGCCAGGACTGGGCCTGGGCGGTGCCCGCAAGCGCGAGCCCCGCGGCAATCAGCAACAGCTTGGACAGTTTCATAGCATCCTCCTCGATTGAACAATTTTACAGGGCAAGGGCGAAGGCGAGCCCAACTGATAGCGCCGCCGCTGCGGCCGCGGCGGCGAGGCTTTTCTGCCAGTCGCGCCAGGGCAGGAACTCCAGTGCCAGAACGCGCAGGCCGCCGCCCAGGTGAGCGGCGAGCAGCACCACGATACCCCACTCGGCGAACTTGACCAGCGGGCGGGCGGTCCAGGCGAGGAACGAATCGAACGCTGCCGCGCCCTCGAGCGCACTGCCGAGCGCGAAGAAATGCACGGGCAGAAACAGCGCGAGCAGGATTCCCGCAATGCGGTGCACGAGGAACGCCCAGTATCCGGTGTGGCCCCTCACAGGAACACCCCGAATACAGCGCGCATGCCGAGTCCCGCGAGAAGCATCGCGAGACTGACGAGAAAAATGTCGCGCGAGGCCCCGCGCCAGCCGAACCATTCCAGCAGGACGCTTCTCAGGCCGATCGGCGCATGCAGGGCCACAGCCAGCACGAACACCGAATAGAACGCGAGCCAGCCCGCGTTGCCCTTGGTGCGCGACAGGATCTCGGCCGCGCTGAGGCCGCCGCGGATCGCGTAGATCATGGTCGCGAGGTGCACCGTGACGCAAAGCGCGAGTACCGCCGCGCTCGCGCGCTGCGCCACCCACAGAAAGGTTTGCGCCCTGAAGGTCAAAGCTTTCCCCCGAGAAGTGCAACCGCAACCTCTCGCTTCAATCCGGCAATACCGGCCGTCGGAGAAATCTGCTTCGGGCAATGCTCGGTACAACTCATGTGCGTATGGCAGGAATGGCAACCCGCGTCTCCGGCCACCGCGCGCAATCTTTCTATC
>MEQQ01000037.1:1881-5706 GCA_001770285.1 Betaproteobacteria bacterium RBG_16_66_20 | reverse complement strand
TGTCGAGCATTCGGACCGAAACGCCGACCACCTTGCCGAAGCGCTGAAAATCAAAAGAGGCCTTTTCCGAAAACGGCTCCCGGATGAAGCGCGTCAGGTCGATGGACCCAAGGCAGCAGCAGCCGTAGGGCGGCAGCGGCTGCTCGGCGCAGGGATTGGTCGCCTCGATGGTCTCGCAGTAGTACAGGTTGTTGTCGCGGTTCATGCGGTCGAGGAACAGGATCCCCGGTTCGGCATGGTCGTAGGTCGAGCGCATGATCTGGTCCCAGAGCTCGCGCGCGCGAAGCTTGCGGTAGACCCACAGGCCGTCTGCGCGCTGGTAGGCGTCTCCGCCCGGCCAGGGTTTCGATTTATGCGTCAGCTCGATGAACAAGTCTTTCTCGACCGCGTTCATGAATTCATCCGTCACGCCGACCGAGATGTTGAAGTTGGCGAGGTCGCCCTGGTCCTTGGCGTGGATGAATTCCTCGATGTCGGGGTGGTCGCAGCGCAGCACGCCCATCTGCGCGCCGCGGCGCGCGCCGGCCGACTCGACCGTCTCGCAGGAGCGGTCGAAGACGCGCATGTAGGACACCGGCCCGCTGGCGCGCGAATGCGTGCCTTTGACCTCGGCGCCCTTGGGGCGGATCGAGGAAAAGTCGTAGCCGACGCCGCCGCCGCGGCGCATCGTCTCGGCGGCCTCCGAGAGCGCGGTGTAGATGCCCGGCTTGCCGTCCACGACCTCGGAAATCGAGTCGCCGACCGGCTGCACGAAACAGTTGATCAGGGTCGCCTGCAGCGCGACGCCGGCGGCGGAATTGATGCGGCCGGCGGGGATGAAGCCGTCCTCGAGCGCGGTCCGGAAACGCCGTTCCCACTTCGCGCGCTCGCCTTCGGCCTCGACCTGGGCGAGGGCGTTTGCGACGCGCTGGCGGACCTGGTCGACCGATGACTCGTCGCCCTTGGCGTACTTCTCGAGCAGCGCCTCGCGGCAGATCTCCTGCACCGGCAGGGTGGCGCTCTCGGCGTTACGGGTGGGTGTTTCCTGTGTGTTCATGTTGTTTTTCTTATCTCACATCAAGTTTGTCTCACATGTCTTTGATCGTACAACGGATTATTCATTTTCGGAAGCCACTAACTGTGGGCTCCGCGGAGCGCGGACCCGAAGTTCGGTTCTTATCCAAATCTTCCAAAGACTTGGAAGGCTTGCGAAGCGCAGCCTACCCCTTGGGGTCGGGCGGCCCGGCGACCTACCGGTAGGGGTAGGGGCACGGGGGACATGTATAAGTTTACAGTATCGCCGCGCCCGGCCCTCAGCCCGCCTGCGGTACCGCGGCAGGCGGTGCTTCGCCCGCGGCCATCTGCTGGCGGGCGGCCTTGAGGATGTCCGCGACTTCGGCGTGCCCGAGGCGCAGCGCGAGTTCCACCGGCGTGTCGCCTTCCTTCGTGACCACCGTCGGGTCGGCGCCGTTGCGCAGCAGCAGTTCCACCAGGCGGCCGTTGCCCTTCATCGCCGCATAGGCAAGTGCGGTGTAGCCGTTGTCGTGCTGCACGTTCGGGTCGAAATTCATCTCGAGCACCTTCTGCGCGTACACCAGGTTGCTCTTCTCGATGGCGTAGAACAGTGCCCTCACGCCTTCCGGGCTCTTCTCCCTCGCCTTGGGCTCCAGGCCCGTCGGCATCAGCTTCACCACGTAGTTGATGAGCGAAATGCCGACCATCGCCACCAGCGTCAGAACGACCGGGATCTTGGAAATCTGGATGTACTCGGAGATCTGCTGGTCCAGGTTCGCGGCGAGGATCAGCAGCACCACGGCGAGGAAGAAGAAGAACCTGAGGTAGAAAAACAGGCCGAGCACGATACCGCTGCCGAGCACGCCCAGCAGGTAGTTCCGGTTGATGCCGTATTCCTCCAGGATTTCGTGCGGCAGTTGGGCGAGGATCGCGGCCAGCGCAATGAGGCCGAACAGCAGCACTTCGCGGATCCGCATCCGGGTCAGCAGGTCGTCTTTCTCGATCGTCTTCTGGAGCGCCATATTGTTCTCCCGGAGGTGTTGCCGGGCTCTTTCAGGCCCGCACCCCCGATTCTCCGGTTTGGCGGGCGGGCTTGCAAGCGCGGCGTCACCGGGCCGGAGAGTAGAATTCCCAGCCATGTCAAAGGCTTTCGTGCGTGAGAGCGAACAGGACGAGGCCTCCCGGGCCGAGCCGGGCCCGCCCCCGGCGAAGAACTACATCTCGCCGGCCGGCTACGCGCGCCTCAAGGCGGAACTGAAGCAGCTCGTCGAGACCGAGCGTCCCGAGGTGGTGCGCACCGTGTCCTGGGCGGCCAAGAACGGCGACCGCTCCGAGAACGGCGACTACCTGTACGGAAAAAAGCGGCTGCGCGAGATCGACCGCCGCGTGCGCTTCCTGATCAGGCGCCTGGAGGCAGCCGCAGTGGTCGACGCCACCGGGCGCGACAGCGACCAGGTGTTTTTCGGCGCGACCGTGCGATTCAAGACTTCGGGTAAAGACAGAACCATCACCATCGTCGGCGTGGACGAGACCGATACGACGAAGGGCCGGGTGTCGTGGATCTCGCCGGTCGCCAAGGCGCTCATCAAGGCGCGTGAGGGCGACAGGGTGGCGCTGAAGGCGCCCGGCGGGCCGCAAGAGCTGGAGATTCTGGAAGTGCGTTACGACGCAATCGATTAGGGGGACGCAGGCGTGAGCATCGCGACGCCGGCGCGCGGCAGGATCTATTGCGCAAGGGTTTGATTCCGGTCAAGCATGGCCCTCGGAAACGTGTCTAGGCTTTCGGCAGGGATTTTTATCGGCAAGCGGAGGCAGCCATGCGAGTTAGCACAACCGACCCGATCTCCGGCAACGACGTGAAGGATCTGGCGAACGCGCCGTTCGTCATCGAGGGAGCCGGGGACAGCGCGCTCAAGATCTACTTCGAATCCGAGCAGAGCAGGCACGCCTACCTGGACGTAGAACTGGAGCACCCCGGGCAGGACCTGGGCGTCAGCCTCGACAATCCCGCCCCGATGGGCGGGGAGCAGAGCCGGCCCCGGCGCTGAGCCGTTAGCGGAAGTCGCCGGCTTTCAATACCGAGAGTTTCTTCGGATCGATGTGCCGGCGCAGCGCGGCGCGCACTTCGGCCGGGCCGAGCGCGGCGATGCGCTTCTCGAAGTCGATGTCCCAGGCGAAGGTCCGGCCGACGAACAGGTAGTTCGCGAGGCGCGAGGCGAGGCCGCGATCCTGCGCGCGCGCCACCGCGCGCGCCTCCAGCAATCCTTTCTTCGCCGCGGCGACCTCGGCGTCGCCAAAGCCCTCCGCGAGCGCGCGCCCGAGTTCCTCGCGGATCGCGCGTTCGACGCGGTCGCGGTTCTGCGGCGCGTAGATGGACGACAGGCCGAAGCTGCCCGCAGCGTCGAGCGAACCCGCGCTCAGGTATGAATAGGTGCTGTAGGACAGGCCTTCCTTCTCGCGCACGCGGCCGGGCAGGCGGGCGCTGGAAGTGCCGCCGAGCAGGTAGTTGCCGAGGATCAGCGCCGGGAAGTCCGGATGGTCGTCGCGCAGCGGCAGATTGAGCGCCGCGCGCAGCACTGCGTTCGCCTTGTCCGGGGTCGGCACGGTCTGCTCGAGCGGCGCGCGCTCGAAGTAGCGCGCCGGAATGCGCGTGTAGGGCGACGGGTTCTTCCAGCCGCCGAACAGCTCCTCCACCAGCCTGGACAGCGCCTCCGGGTCGAAATCGCCGACCGCGACGAATTGCGCGCCGCTGGCGCCGACCAGGTCCGTATAGCAGCGCTTCGCGTCCTCCAGCTGCGCCGCCTTCAACTCGTCCAGGCGCTCATCCACCGA
>MEQQ01000037.1:0-1853 GCA_001770285.1 Betaproteobacteria bacterium RBG_16_66_20 | reverse complement strand
TAGGGGTTGAGGTGGCGCGCGAGCCGCTCGCCGGCGATCGCCGACGGGTCGCCGCGCTGGGCCTCGGCGCCGGTCAGCGCGGCGCGCTTCAGTTCCTCGAACTCGGACGGCGGGAACGCCGGCTCCCTCAAGACCTCGGCGACCAGGCGCAGCGTGTCGTCGAGCTGCGCGCGGCGCACGTCGATGGCGGCGCCTTCGATGCCCGTCGACACGCCCGCCTTCAGGCGGTCGAAGGCGTCGCGCAGTTCGGCCCGGGTGTGCTTGCGCGAGCCGCGCAGCAGCATGCCGCCGGCGAGGCCGCAGGCGGGGCCGCGGTCCATCTTGGATTTTTCATCGCCCCAATACAGCGACAGCCGCGCGGTGAGGGTGCCGCCGCGCGTTTTTTTCGGCAACAGCGCGACCTTGATGCCGTTGGCCAGCGTCTGGCGGATTACCCGCGCTTCTATGTTCGCCGGAGACGGATCGAAGGCTTCGCCCGCATCCACCGTCTCGCTGCTGCGGTAGGCATCGAGCGCGGCGGCGAGGTCCGGCGCCGGCGGCATCGCGGCGCGGTCCGGCTGTGCCGTCGGCACGAATACACCGAGCACGCGGTTGGCCGGCTTGAGATAGGTGTCGGCGATGCGCTGCACGTCCGCGGTGCTCACCTTGCGCAGGCGGTCGCGGTAAAGATAGAACAGGCGCCAGTCGCCCATGGCGGCGAACTCCGGCAGCCAGCGCAGCAGCATGGCGGAATTGAGCTGCGTTTTCTCGATGTCGTTCAGGAGCGCGGTGCGCGCGCGTTCGACTTCGGCATCGGTGACCGGCTCGCGGCCGGCGCCTTCCAGCGCGCCGATCAGCGCGGTGCGCGCCGGCTCGAGCTGGGCATCCTTCGCCACTGTCGCGCCGAAACTGGCGTAGCCCGGATCGCGCAGCATGCGCTCGTAGCCCCAGGCCGAACTGGCAAGCCCCTTTTGCACCAGCGCGCGGTGCAGGCGCCCGGTGGGTGCGGTGCCCAGGACCTGCGCGAGCACGTCCACCGCCGCATAGTCCGGATGGCCGGCGGCGGGAATGCGGTACATCGCGGCGACGATCTGGATGTCGCCCGCGCGGCGCAGGGTGACCATGCGCTCGCCGTCCTGCGTCGCCTCGGCGGTGTAGAGCGCGGGCAGCGCGCGCGAGGGGCGCGGGATCGGGCCGAAATGCTTCGCCGCGAGCTCGAGCGCCCGCGGCTCGTCGAACTTGCCGGCGATGGTCAACAGCGCATTGTCGGGCTGGTACCAGGTGCGATAGAAGGCCTGCAGCCGCTCGATCGGCACCATCTCGATGTCGGAGCGGAAGCCGATCACCGGGTTGCCGTAATTGTGGGCCGCGTAGACCAGGCGCAGCATGCGTTCGTTCAGCACGCCGCCCGGGCTGTTCTCGCCCATCTCGAACTCGTTGCGCACCACCGTCATCTCGCTGTCGAGGTCCGACTTGCGCACGTGGGAGTTGACCATCCGGTCGGCTTCCATGCCGAGCGCCCAGTCGAGATTGTCCGCGGTCGCCGACAGCGTCTCGAAATAGTTGGTGCGGTCGTTGGAGGTGGTGCCGTTGAAGCGCGCCCCGCGCTTGGCCAGCTCCGCCTTGATGTCGGCGTTCCTCGGCGTGCCCTTGAACAGCAGGTGCTCGAGCAGGTGCGCCATGCCTTTCTCGCCGTAGCCCTCGTGCCGCGAGCCCACGAAGTAGGTGACGTGCACCGCCACCGTGCTCGCGCTCGGGTCCGGGATCGTCAGGATGCGCAGGCCGTTGGCGAGGCGGTACTCGGTGACCCCTTCGATCGAGACAACCTTTGCCGGGGTTTCGGCCGCCCCGGACGCGGCGCTGAACAGCAGGAA
>MEQQ01000036.1:6329-7606 GCA_001770285.1 Betaproteobacteria bacterium RBG_16_66_20 | reverse complement strand
CCGGATTCGAGCTTCGATCTGGCAATGGCGATCACGCTGCTGTGCCTGGTGCCCGATCCACGGCGAGCCGTGCGAGAACTGTCGCGCGTGCTCGTCCCCGGAGGAAGGCTCGTGATCGGAGAACTGCACCGCTGGAGCCTTTGGACTCTGCAACGCCGGGTGCGTGGCTGGGCAGGCGATTCCTTCTGGCGCAGCGCGCGCTTCTGGACCGCGAGCGCGCTGCGGGACCTCCTGGCTGACTCGAAGCTGCAGCCGGGCCGGGTCCGGGGCGTCGCCGACTATCCACCCTTGGGGCCGGCCGCTCGCCTCCTGGCCCCGATGGATCCTCTGTTGGCCCGGCTCGGCACCTTCGGCGCCGCTTTCATCGTCGTGGAGGGGGTGAAGCCGGCTGATTAGAAGCGCGGCAGCGGCAGGCGCGACCAGTCGATCGCGTCGAGCACGTTCTTGACCACCAGCCCCAGGTCGGTATCGCCGGTCATGACGAGCCGGCGCGTGAAGAACAGCGTGTCGGGGTCCTCGCGCCTGAGCGCGAGCGCGAGAAACCCGGAAGCGCTCGAGCGGATCGTGAGGTCGGTCGGCGCGCTGCCGGCATAAGCCTTGAACCGGTTGCCGTCGTATGCCACCCGGACTCGCGTCCCCAGATCGCTCGCTTCGAGCGAAACCGTTTTCCCCTGCAATGGTTCAAGCGCGCTGCGCGCAACCAGGCCGAAGCAGATGCCGGCATTCAGGGCCAGCGCGAGCGCGTGCGCAGGGGGCGCCTCGGGCAGCAGTTGCAGCAGCTTCACGCTGCGCGCTCCAGTCCCGGCCGGCCGTGCCAAAAACCGTTGCAATGGTCTTGCTGCTGGATGGGCTGGTCCTTGCCGCTCAGCGCGTCCCGGAGTGATTCAAGAACTTCGGCGGTGCCCGCAGATTGCGGACTGACGCGCATTATCGTCACGCCGGCTTCCTTCAGGGTTCCGATGTCCTGAATGAGGTTGTAGACCAGCGCCGACTGGGTCTGCAAGCCGTTGATCGTCAGGAAGGGCTCGCCCTCGCGGGTCTTGAGGGGCATGCCGTCCGGAAAGCCGATGCAGCGGTATTCGCACTGCTCTTTCTGCAGGTTGAAGCGCCGCGCGGTGAAACAGCGCGCCGAAAAAGCAAGCGGCAGCCGCCCGTAGGCGAACACTTCGGCCTCGATCGGCCGCGCCGCGAGCAGGCTTCGCGCCATCTCGCGCGTCACCTCGATCGGCGCCACCCAGCGCGCCGCGCCGAGTTCCATCAGCAGCCCGAGCGACTGC
>MEQQ01000036.1:0-6188 GCA_001770285.1 Betaproteobacteria bacterium RBG_16_66_20 | reverse complement strand
TCGGTGAGCGCCTGCGTGGAAAGCACGACCTCCTTGCCGCCCGCGGCGAGCATATCGGCGACATCGAGCCAGTCTTCGATGCGCATTTCCTGCCGGCGCGAGCAGACAAGCTCGCCGAGATAGACGATGTCCGCCGGCGACTCCGCGATCCCGGCATAGAATTCCATGACCGCATTTCGGGGCCAGTAGTAAAGCAAAGGCCCAAGAGAAAGTTTCATTTCCACGGCCTCGAGAACGCACCGAGGGTGTGCTGGCTGCCTTCGGCATGGCGATCGAGCTCGGCAATCCAGCCCGCGCGCGGCGCCAAGCGCCCGCTCCCCGGGCGCGCCGCGTCGATCGCCTGGCGCCAGACCCTGGTCACCTGCGCCACGTACGCGGGGCTCCTTTGCCGGCCCTCGATCTTCACCGCGCGCACCCCGATGCGGAGGAACTCCGGCAGCAATTCGATCGTGTTCAGGCTCGCGGGCTCCTCGATCGCATAGTAGGTCGCCCCCTCGGCCTCGAATCTTCCCTTGCACAGCGTGGGATAGGCGGCGCGCTCGCCGGGCGCATAGCGGTCGATGAGCACCCCGTTCAGCCGGGACTCGAGTCCCGCGGGCGTTTCCTCCCAGCGCACCGCGCGCCCGGGCGAGCATGCGCCCATGGTATTGGGCGAGTCGCCACAGGCGTAGGCGGAGAGCGCGCAGCGCCCTTCGACCATGACGCACAGCCCGCCGAAGCCGAACACCTCGATCTCCACCGGCGTCTGCCGCACGACGTTCTCCACCTGCGCGAGCGAGAGCACGCGCGGCAGCACTGCGCGCCGCACGCCGAAGCGCTCGTGATAGAAATTGATCGCCTCATGGCTGGTCGCCGAACCCTGCACCGAAAGGTGCAGCTCGAGCTGCGGATGCCTGCGGTGGGCGTAGTCGAGCAATCCGAGATCGGCGACGATGATCGCGTCCACACCCCGCGCGGCCGCAAGGTCAACGGCTTGCGTCCAGCGCGCCCAGGTCGCGGCCTGCGGGTAGGTGTTCAGCGCGAGCAGCACCTTGCGGTGGCGGGCGTGGGCATAGGCGAGGCCCGCGGCGAGCGCCGCCTGGTCGAAGTTCAGGCCGGCGAAATTGCGCGCGTTGGTTTCGTCGCGCAGGCCGAGATAGACCCAGTCGGCGCCGTTATCGACTGCAGCTTTGAGCGCCGGCAGGCTGCCGGCAGGACAGACCAACTCCACCGGCGAATTTTATGGGCACTGCAGCAAACAAAATCTGATCTGGATCAACCAGCGCGCGCGCAATTGGTGTAAGACATCCGCTTCACATGAATGTTCTCCTCGTTTATCCGCGCAATCCGGACAGCTTCTGGAGCTTCGAGCACGTCCTCAAGTTCGTCTCCAAGAAGTCCGCGTTTCCGCCCCTCGGGCTGCTGACCGTGGCGGCAATGCTGCCGCCGGCATGGAACCTGCGGCTGACGGACCTGAACGTGCGGCCGCTGGCCGACGCCGACATCCGCTGGGCCGATTGGGTATTCCTGAGCGGGATGATCGTGCACAAGGCCTCGGCGCACGAGATCGCGGCGCGCTGCGCGGCGCTCGGCAGGACCGTGGTCGCGGGCGGGCCGCTGTTCACCACCGGGCACGCCGAGTTTCCCGAAATCCGGCACTTCGTGCTGGGCGAGGCCGAGAACGTGGCTGCCAGGCTGGTCGCGGACATCGAGCGCGGCGTACTGGAACCGTTCTACCCGGCGCCGCGGCAGCCCGCTCGGTGGCCTGACATACGCGGCACGCCGGTGCCGCGCTGGGACCTGATCGATCTGCGGGATTACGTCAGCATGCCGGTCCAATTCTCGCGCGGCTGCCCGTTCAACTGCGAGTTCTGCGACATCGTGGTGATGAACGGGCGCGTGCCCCGCACCAAGACGCCGGCGCAGGTGGTGCGCGAGCTGGAGGCGCTGCGCAGCCGCGGCTGGCGCGACATGGTGTTCATCGTCGACGACAATTTCATCGGCAACCGCAAGCGCACGCGGGAACTGCTGCGCGAACTGGTCGCGTGGCGCGCGCGCACCAGGCCGGCGATGGGCTTCTTCACCGAGGCCTCGGTGAACCTGGCCGACGACGCCGAGCTGTGCGAGCTGATGGTGCAGGCCGGATTCAAGAAGGTGTTCCTCGGCATCGAGACCCCTTCGCCCGAGGGCCTCGCCGAATGCGACAAGCGGCAGAACCAGGCGCGCGACCTGGGCGACGCGGTGCGTACCCTGCAGCGCGCCGGCATGGAAGTCATGGGCGGTTTCATCGTCGGCTTCGACAGCGACCCGGCCGACATCTTCCGGCGCCAGTTCGAGTTCATCCAGCGCTCGGGCGTGGTCACTGCGATGGTCGGCCTGCTCAGCGCGCTGCCGCAGACC
The DNA here is from genome assembly GCA_001770285.1 of Betaproteobacteria bacterium RBG_16_66_20. Classification (GTDB taxonomy): domain Bacteria; phylum Pseudomonadota; class Gammaproteobacteria; order Burkholderiales; family SG8-39; genus RBG-16-66-20. The sequence goes on along the minus strand of MEQQ01000036.1, from coordinate 3,809 downwards.
GCGCTCTACCGCCGCCTCGCCGCCGAGGGCAGGATCCTCGCCGAAAGCGCCGGCAACAACACTGATGCCGCGATCAACTTCGTTACCCGCCTGGAACCCGAGTTCCTGCGCGCGGGCTACCGCGAACTGATGCGCAAGCTCTATGAACCGGCCAACTACTACCGCCGCATCCGCATCTTCCTGCGCAGCTACCGGCCGCGCGGGCCCTCGACCCGCCTCTCCGGCGCGGACCTCGGCGCATTCCTGAAATCATTGTGGGTGCTCGGCGTGCGGCATCGGGGGCGCGTCCCGTTCTGGCTGCTGCTGTGGACGACGCTGCTCGCGAGCCCGCGCAAACTGCGCGCCGCGATCGAGCTTTCGATCCTCGGCCATCACTTCCGCCGGGTCGCGGACAGCCTTTAGGGTTCGGGGAGACGCGTCTCCCGGTCCCTGGAAGACTCGGACTTGCCTTGCTGTCAGGTCCGGCGCCCTTGACCGGCCATGTACTCGACGATGGCGTCCCCCGGGGTTCCCGGCGGAAAGACCTTGGTCACGCCCAAAGCCGCCAGTTTGCCGATCTGGTTCGGCGGGATGTTGCCGCCGCAAACGACCGCAACGTCCGCGAGCCCGTTCTGCCTGACCAGGCTCATGAGTTCCTCGATCAGGGCGAAATTGGAGGCGTGGGAGCTGATGCCGACCACGTCCACGTCTTCCTCGATCGCGGCGTTGACGATCATGGCCGGGGTTTGATTGACCCCCAGATAGACCACCTCGAACCCGGCGTCGCGCAACAGGGTGACGACCACCTCGGCGCCCGTGGTGTGGCTGTCGAGCCCGATCATGGAGACGATCACCTTGATTCCCCTGCCGTTGATCATGTCTCCGTTCCGGTGCTCGCGAGCGCCTTGAACTTCAGTTCAGTTGAAACGGGCATTGGATCATGTCGAACGGGTCGTACTTGAGGCCCCGGGCCAGGCGGATGACCCCGATGATCTCGCCGGCCGTGCCGTAGGCCTTGACCGCCCCGATGATGGCCGGCATCAGGTTGAACCGGTCGCCCTTCCTGGCGTCGGCGTAGAGCCGTTGCACGCTCGCCTCGATCGGCCCCATGTCCCGGCTTTTCTTCCAGTCCGCCATGCGCTTGGCGATGGCCTCGGAATCGCTGGCTCCGGACTCCTGGATCGGGATCTCGAACAGTTCCTCTTCCGGGGGTATCGCCAGATGGTTGACGCCGACGACCAGCCGTTCCTTGTTGTTCATTTCCCGGAACTTGATGTTGGCCTCTTCTTTCAGCATCGCCTGGATGTGCCCCTTTTCGATCGCGGCGACGAGCCCGCCCCGCGCGTCGATCTCCTCCAGGATGCGGTAGGCCGCCGCCTCCACCTCGTTGGTGAGGCGTTCGACGAAATAGGAGCCGGCGAGGGGATCCACCACGTCCGCGACCCCGGTTTCGACAGCCACGATGTGCTGGGTATTGAGCGACATGCGCGCGGCCAGGGCCGAGGGCTCGGCGTAGGCATTGTCCAGGGTGGCGTTGTCCACCGCCGTGCAGCCGACCATGGCGCCGGCCAGGGTCTGGATGCCGCAGCGCACGACGTTGTTCAGGGGCTGCTGGTAAGTCATGGTCCGCCCGGAGGTGTGCACGGCAATGAGCAGCTGGCAGGACTTCTCCTTTTTCGCCCCGAAGTGCTCCCTGGCCATTCTTGCCCACATCCGGCGCAGGGCCCGCACCTTGGCGATTTCCTCGAAGAACCGGGAACCGATGCTCACCAGCTGGTAGGGAACCCGCATCGCATCGTCGAAGTCGAGGCCGCGTTGGTTCACCAGGCGTCCGCAGATCTCCTTCAGCATCGACAGCTCGATCGCCAGGACCTGGGCGTTGTTGCCCCCGGATTCCTGGAAATGCTGGCCGATCACGCCGCTGCGCATGCGGATCTCGTTGCGCACCACGTACTCGGCCGTGTCGAGGAACAGCTTCATGTTGAGGTCGAAGGGCTGCACGTCGGTCTGGCCGAAGACGTTGCTGAACGGCGATTCGGTGACGCTGCCGTGCACCTCGCGCAAGTCGACGCCGCGTTTCTCGGCCAGCGCCACCACGTAGGCGAGGCGCAGCGACGAGGGCGCGCAGCAGCCGAGCAGGGTGATGGATTGACCGGTCAGAGGAATGTCCTCCATGAGTTCCTCGAACTCCAGCAGCGAGCTGCCCGGCCATCCGAGGACGCCGTTCTCCAGCCGCGCCCGCGGGTGGTCGGCATCGATGCAGGAGGATGAAACGCGGTCGTGGATCACGCATATGCCGCCGGTCTGGCCCATCTCGCGGTACTTCTTCAGTACCTTGTTGGCATCGCTGGACGAACCCAGGCCGGCGGTCATCCTGCGGGTCCACATCCGGTTGCGGTAGCCGTTCTCGTGGTAGCCGCGGGTGTACGGAAAGCGCCCGGGATCGCCGAGGTCGCGCTCGTATTCGAGGTCTTCGACGTCGCGCGGCCCGTAGACCGGCTTGATTTCGTAGCCGTAGTCAGTGGTGTATTTCATGGCTGCTCCTTGACCAGGACCCGCCGCGCCTTCGCCTCATAGCGCGGCAGCGTGCCCCTGGGATGACACTCGACCGGTACCTTGAGGCCCAGGCGGCTCGCAAGACTGCGCGCCACCGAGTCGGCCAGGCTGGAAGGATTCCCCGGGTAGACGGTATCGCATTCGATGGCCACGGTCATGGACTTCGGTGAGCCGTCGATCGTGTCGACGTAGATCTGCCAGGCTTCCTTGACCGTGCCGGGAGTTCCGGCGATGACGTCCTCGACCTGCGACGGGAACACCAGCACGCCGCGCACCTTGAGCATGTCGTCCGAACGCCCGATGATACGGCCGATGGTCGGCATGCCGCGGCGGCCGCATTCGCAGTCGTAGGGTTTCGCCGACAGCCGCACCAGGTCGTGCGTACGCCAGCGCACCACCGGCGAGGCCTCCTTGTCCAGCGTGGTCACCACGACCTCGCCGACCTCGCCGGGCGCGACCGGCTTCAGCGTCTTGGGGTCGAGGATTTCGGTGATCACCGCATCCTCGTTGATGAGGTGCATTTCGTCGCGGCCGTGCGAATGGGTGCACGCGGTGGCGAGGTTCGGCCCGCCGGACTCGGTGGCGCCGTAGTTGTTGTAGGCCCGGAAGCCTGCAGGCATGTCGGCTTCGAGTTGTTCGCGCAACGCAGGCGACACCGACTGGCCACCGACGATGGCGGTGCGCAGCTTCCAGTCCTTTTTCGGATCGATGCCGTGCTCGCGTGCCGCGCGCACGAGGTGCGCGAGGAAAAGCGGCGACGCGGTCGCTGCCTCCCAAGCATGGTCGCGCATCCACTGCACGACGAGTTCGCTGCGCCCCGGTCCGACCGGAAAGCAGGTCGCGCCCAATTCCTGGAGGCCCAGTTCGTGCGCCGGACCGCCAATCCACAGACCGTAGCCGAAGCCCTGATAGACCCGGTCCCCCGGGCGCACGCCGGCGCAATGCAGATGCCGCGCCACCTGGAGGGCGAGCCGCTGCAGGTCCGTCCGGGTGAACCCGAACGCCACCGGCAGTCCGGTGGTTCCCGAGGTGGCGAAAAAACGGACCACCTTGGAGACCTCGACCGTCAGCATGGGGAAGGGATAGCGCTCGCGCAGGTCGGACTTCTGCAGCATCGGCGCGTTGGCGAGCCCGTCCGCGGCCGCCAGGTCGCGCGGCTGCATCCCGGCCTTGGCGAAGTGATCGCGCCACTCGGGCGACGCCCCGTCCGCGGCCGCCAGGTCGCGCGGCTGCATCCCGGCCTTGGCGAAGTGATCGCGCCACTCGGGCGACGC
>MEQQ01000035.1 GCA_001770285.1 Betaproteobacteria bacterium RBG_16_66_20 | reverse complement strand
GCATCGGCACGCTGATCACCGACCACCATTTGCCCGGCGATGCGCTGCCCGACGCCGAGTGCATCGTGAACCCGAACCAGCGCGGCTGCAGGTTTCCTTCGAAGGCGATCGCGGGCGTCGGCGTGATGTTTTATGTGATGTTGGCATTGCGCGCGGAACTCAGGGAGAGGGGACTATTTAAAGATAAGAAAGAAATCAACCTCGCTGCCCTGACCGACCTGGTAGCGCTCGGCACGGTCGCCGACGTGGTGCCGCTGGACGCCAATAACCGGATCCTCGTCGCGCAGGGACTGAAGCGGCTGCGAGCGGGCGCCGGCAAGGCAGGCCTCGCCGCGCTCGCGCGCGCCGGCGGGCGTGATATCGCGCGCACGAGCTGCTTCGACCTGGGCTTCGTCCTCGGGCCGCGCCTGAACGCCGCGGGCCGGCTCGCCGACATGAGCCTGGGCATCGAATGCCTGCTGACCGACGACGAAGCGCGCGCCGCGAACTGCGCGCAGGAACTCGACCGCCTCAACCGCGACCGCCGGAAGATCGAAGGCGAGATGCTGGACGAGGCAAGCGCCTTCCTCGACGGCCTCCCGGAGGCGACCGGCGAGACTCGGACGCAGGCGACTTTCACCCTCTATCAGCCCGGCTGGCACCAGGGCGTGGTCGGCCTCATCGCTTCGCGCGTGCGCGAGCGCGTCCACCGCCCCACGGTGTGTTTTGCCAGAGGCAACAACGCGGAACTGCGCGGCTCGGGCCGTTCGATTCCGGGCCTGCACCTGCGCGATTGCCTCGACCTCGTCTCCAAGCGCGCGCCGGGGCTGATGCTGCGCTTCGGCGGGCATGCGCAGGCGGCAGGACTCACCATCCGGGAGTCGGATTTGGGTCTTTTTCAGGATTTATTTGAAAACACGGCAGCAGAACTGCTTCCGGAGGCAGCGCGCCTGCGCGTCGTCGAGACCGACGGCGAACTGGAGGCCGCCTACCACTCGCTGGAGGTGGCGCAGCTGCTGGAAGAGCAGATCTGGGGCCAGGGCTTTCCGCCGCCCCTCTTCTGCGATACATTCGCCGTCGAAAGCCAGCGCGTGGTCGGCGAACGCCACCTGAAATTGCGATTGCGGAAGGATGGCAGGCGCCTGGAGGCGATGCGGTTCAACTCGCTGGAGCCACTTCCGGCGCGCGTGCGCGCCGCCTACCGACTGGGCATCAACGAATTCAACGGACTGAAAACGGTCCAGCTCAACCTGGAGCAACACGAACCGACATGAAGACCCTTGCCACCGTTCTGGCCGCCTGCCTGCTCGCCGCAGCGGCGCTCGCCGCCGACAAGGAGCCGGTCAACGCCGGCCCTTATGTCCCTTCCCCCAGCAGCGTGGTCGCCGACATGCTCACGCTCGCCGAAGTGGGTCCGAAGGACTTCGTGATCGATCTGGGCTCGGGCGACGGGCGCATCGTGCTCACCGCGGCCAAGGTGTTCGGCGCGCGCGGCTTCGGGGTGGACATCAACGAGAAACTGGTCAAGGAAGCGAACGAAGCGGCCAAGGTGCAGGGCATCGCCGACCGGGCGAAATTCACCATCCAGGACCTGTTCAAGACCGACATCCGCCAGGCCACGGTGCTCACCATGTACCTGCTGCCCAACACGGTGAACATGCTCAAGGACAAGCTGCTCTCGGAGCTCAATCCGGGCACGCGCATCCTGTCGCACGACTACCCGCTGTCGGGCTGGATACCGGAGCAGTACCGGCAGTTCGACCTGGAGGACAAGATCGCGATCACCGGCGTCACCACGACGCTCATCTACCTTTACGTGGTTCCGGCCAAGGCCGGCGGCGCCTGGAGCGCCAAACTGCCGCCCAACCTGAGCAGGGAACCGGTGCGCATGAACCTCAAGCAGCAGATCACCCGCGTCTCGGGCAGCGCGCGCGTCGGCGGCAGGGAGGTGTTGCTCGAGGAAGCCAGGCTGCGCGGCGAACGATTCAGCTTCAAGCTCGCCCTGGGCGGCAAGACCTACGATTTCACGGGTTCCATCAAGGGCGGCGCGATCGAAGGCACGGTCGAGGGCGGCGGCGCGAAGGCGGCCGCCTGGAGCGCTGCGGTCGCGAAATAGCGAACTGCCGCCGATGGAACGCAAGCGCGTCAACTCCTCGAAGCTGCGTTCGGTCGGCTACGACGAGAAGACGATGACGCTCGAGGTGGAACTCGCCAACGGGCAGGTCTACCAGTACCCGAAGGTCTATCCCGAGGTCTACCGCCGCTTCATGGCGGCACCCAACCCCACCGCCTTCTTCGACGACAAGATCGACGAGGAATATACAGGCCGGCGCGTTTAGCGCCGGTGACGGGCGCCGCTTATAATTGCGCCCTCATGGAAGCGGAACGCATCAACCAGATCGCCTCGACGCTCGCCGGGCTGCAGACGCAGTCGGCCGAGCTGCGGAGGTATCTTTGACTTCGAGGCCAAGGAAAAGCGCCTGCAGGCGCTGAACCGCGAGCTCGAGGACCCCAAGCTCTGGCAGGACCAACGCCGGGCGCAGGAAATCGGCAGAGAAAAGAAGGCCATCGAGGCGGTCGTCGTGATGCTCAGGCGCGTCGGCGGCGGGGTGTCCGATGCGCAGGAGCTGTTCGCGCTCGCGCGCGCCGAAGGCGATGACGCAACGTTACTCAGTATTTTTTCTGATACGGAAAAACTGAAAAGCGAGGTCGCGGCTCTCGAGTTTCGCCGCATGTTCTCCAATCCTCTCGACCCGAACAACTGCTTCATGGACATCCAGGCCGGCGCCGGCGGCACCGAGGCGCAGGACTGGGCATCCATGCTCTTGCGCATGTACCTCAAGTACTGCGACAAGAAGGGTTTCCGCGCCGAGATCCTGGAGCAGTCCGACGGCGAGGTGGCGGGCATCAAGAACGCGACCCTGAAGATCGCCGGCGAATACGCCTACGGCCACCTGCGTACCGAGAACGGCGTCCACCGGCTGGTGCGGAAATCGCCCTTCGACTCCAACGCGCGCCGCCACACCTCTTTCGCCAACGTCTTCGTCTATCCCGAGGTGGATGAATCAATCGAGGTGGACATCAACCCGGCCGACCTGCGCATCGACGTCTACCGCGCCTCGGGCGCCGGCGGCCAGCATGTCAACAAGACCGAATCGGCGGTGCGCATCACGCACCTGCCGACCAACATCGTGGTGCAGAGCCAGAACGACCGCTCGCAGCACCGCAACCGCGCCGAGTGCATGGCGATGCTGAAATCGCGCCTCTACGACCTGGAACTGCGCAAGCTCAAGGCCGAGCAGGGCAAGCTGGAGGCCTCCAAGACCGACATCGAGTGGGGCCACCAGATCCGCTCCTACGTGCTGGACCAGTCGCGCATCAAGGACCTGCGTACCGGCGTCGAGAAAGGCGCCACCCAGACCGTGCTCGACGGCGACCTCGACGATTTCATCACCGCCAGCCTCAAACAGGGCGTCTAGCCACCATGGAAGAAGAAAACAAGCTGATCGAGGAGCGCAGGGAGAAGCTGAAGGCGCTGCGCGCCAGGGGCATTGCCTTCCCGAATGATTTTCGCCGTGCGGATTTTGCGGCAGGCCTTTTCAAGTCCCATGGTGAAAAGACCAAAGAGGATCTGGAAAAAGAACAAATTCCCGCCACGGTGGCCGGGCGAATGGTGCTCAAGCGCGTCATGGGCAAGGCGAGCTTCGCCACGCTGCAGGACCAGTCCGGACGCATTCAACTTTATGTCGCCGACGATCTGACGGGAAAGGATCGCCACCAGGAATTCAAGCATTGGGACCTCGGCGACATCGTCGGCGCCGAAGGCACGCTGTTCAAGACCAAGACCGGCGAGCTGACCATCCAGGCCAGACGCCTGAAGCTGCTCACCAAATCGCTGCGGCCGCTGCCGGAGAAGTTCCACGGCATCGCCGACCAGGAGCTCAAGTACCGCCGGCGCTACGTGGATCTCATCGTCTCGCCGAAGACGAGGGGGGTTTTTGAATCGAGAATGAAGATAGTTCAGGCGCTGCGCGAGGCGATGGGCGCCGACGGCTACCTCGAAGTCGAGACCCCGATGATGCAGCCGATCCCCGGCGGCGCGGTGGCGCGGCCGTTCACGACGCACCACAACGCGCTCGACATGGACCTGTACCTGCGCATCGCGCCCGAGCTGTACCTGAAGCGCCTGGTGGTGGGCGGCATGGAGCGCGTGTTCGAGGTCAACCGCAACTTCAGGAACGAGGGCATCTCGACGCGCCACAACCCCGAATTCACCATGCTGGAGTGGTACTGCGCCTACGAGGACTGCGAGTACATGATCGCGCACACCGAGAAACTGGTGCGCCACGCGGCGCAGGCGTTAGGAAAAACCGCTGTCGAATATCAGGGAAAGACGCTGGATTTCGGCAAGCCCTTCGCGCGGCTGTCTATTCCCGAGGCAATTCGCCGGCAAGGCATCGATGGCGACCTTCGGGACCGGGCCTTCCTTGCAGGCAAACTGGCTTCTCTTTCAGTTGAATTCTCGAAACATCAGGGCTGGGGCGCCCTGCAGCTGATGCTGTTCGAGGCGGTCGCGGAGAAACATCTGATCGAGCCGACCTTCGTCACCGAATTCCCGGCCGAGGTTTCACCGCTGGCGCGCAAGAACGACAAGGATGCGGGCATCGTCGACCGCTTCGAGCTGTTCATCGACACCAAGGAGATCGCCAACGGTTTTTCCGAGCTGAACGACCCCGAGGACCAGGCCGAGCGATTTAAGGAACAAGCGGCTCGCAAGGACGCGGGCGACCAGGAAGCCATGTTCTTCGACGCCGACTACATCCGCGCGCTCGAATACGGCCTGCCGCCAACCGCCGGCGGCGGCCTGGGCATCGACCGGCTGGTGATGCTGCTCACCGACAGCCCCTCGATCCGGGACGTGATCCTGTTCCCGCACATGAGGCCGGAAAACTGAGCCGGTCGTGACGCCGGCCCTGCGCGGCACCCTCCTGGTCGTCGTCGCGGTGGGCATCTTCGCGCTGATGGACACCATCGCGAAGTACCTCGCGCGCTCGTATCCGGTCCCCGGCGTCGTCTGGGCGCGTTATGCGGCCAACCTCCTGATCCTGCTCGCGTTCCTCGCCGTGCGCGGCGACCTGAAGCGCCTGCGCACCGCGCGCCCCGGGTTGCAGGTCACGCGCGGCCTGCTGCTCGCCGGTGCGACCCTGCTCTACTTCACGTCGCTCACGGTGCTGCCGCTCGCGGAAGCCGCGGCGATCGGCTTCGTCATGCCGCTGTTCCTCGCACTGCTCGCGGTGCCGATGCTGAACGAACGCATCGATGGTGCGCGGCTCGCGGCGGTGCTGCTCGGGCTGGCTGGCGCGCTGATCATCGTGCGTCCGGGCGCAGCGGCATTCACGCCCTACGCGCTACTGCCGATCGGCATGGCGCTGTGCAACGCGCTCTACCTGATCCTCACGCGCAAGATCGCCGGCGTCGAGCATCCCCTGACCTCGCTCGCGTGGGGCGCGATTGTCGGCGCCGTGCTGTTCTCGTTCGTCCTGCCCTTCGCCTGGGTGACGCCCACCGATCCCCGGCACTGGGTGCTGTTCGCCGTCATCGGCCTGCTTGCCTCGGTGGGGCACTTCGTTCTCATCAGAGCGTACGACTACGCTTCCGCGACCGGCCTCGCGCCGTTCTTCTACACGCAGCTGGTCTGGGTGACGCTGCTGGGCTGGCTGGTGTTCGGCGATTTTCCGGACGGCTGGTCGCTGCTCGGCATGGGGATCATCGTCGCCTCGGGCCTGTACCTGGCCGGCAGGCAGCGGCTGACAGTGCATAAGGCCTGAGCTAAGCTGCGCGCATGCCCAAGGCCACCTGGAACGGCGAGGTGATCGCGCAAGCGGAGGATGACGAGGTCGAACTCGTCGAAGGCAACGTCTATTTTCCGCCGCACAAGGTCGACAAGACCTTCCTGCGCGATTCGCCCACCCA
>MEQQ01000034.1 GCA_001770285.1 Betaproteobacteria bacterium RBG_16_66_20 | reverse complement strand
CGTGGTGCGCGAGCTTGCCAAGATCCGCAAGGCGGGCGAACGCATCCGCGCGCTCGGCATGCGCTTCAACGCCGGTCACGCGCTCAACTACTTCAACGTCGAGCCCGTGGCCCGGCTGCCGGGCATTCGCGAGCTGCACATCGGGCACGCCATCGTGTCGCGCGCCGTGTTCGTCGGCATGCGCGAGGCGGTGCGTGAAATGAAACGGCTCATTACTGATGCTGCTCGATGATATACGGTGTCGGAACTGATCTGATCGAAATCCAGCGCATCGACAAGGCGCTGCAGCGCTTCGGCGAGCGTTTCGCGCAGCGCATCCTGTGCGATCCGGAACTCAAGCGCTTCCGCGCGCACCGCAAGCCCGCGGCCTACCTTGCCAAGCGCTTTGCCGCCAAGGAAGCCTTCACCAAGGCCCTGGGCACCGGCATACACGCACCCGCGAATTGGCACGGGGTTTGGGTGGTGAACCTGCGTTCCGGCAGACCGACGCTGGAGTATTCGCCTGAACTCCGGGAGTTTCTCTGCGTGAAAAGAATTCTCAAATCCCACCTCTCGCTCAGCGACGAGCGCGAGATCGCCTGCGCGACGGTGATCCTGGAATGCGAAAGCTAAGGGCGCCGCTCGGCCCGGTGGTGCTCGATCCGGCAGGGCCTGTCCTGAGCGACGACGACCGCAGGCGCCTGCGGCACCCTGCGACCGGCGGGGTGATCCTGTTTGCGCACAATTTCGAGAATCCCGGGCAGCTTCAGGCGCTCAGCGGAGAGATTGCGAGCCTGAGAGAGCCGCCGCTCCCGATCGGCGTCGACCATGAAGGCGGACGGGTGCAGCGCTTTGCGCAGGGCTTCAGCGCGATTCCCGCGATGCGCCGGCTCGGCGTGCTGTGGGACCGCGACCGGCAAGCGGCAAGACGCGCCGCGCGGGCGGTAGGCACGGTGATCGCGGCTGAACTGGCCGCGCATGGCGTGGATTTCAGCTTTACGCCGGTTCTCGATCTGGACTACGGCTCCAGCGCCGTGATCGGTGAGCGCGCTTTCCACTACGACCCGAACGCGGTCGGCGCTCTTGCCGCGCAACTCATCGAAGGACTGGCCGGCGCAGGGATGGCGTCGGTGGGCAAGCATTTCCCGGGACATGGCTTCGCTGCCGCCGATTCCCACGTCGCCGTGCCGACCGATGCACGGCCGGCCCGGGATATCTTCAGGAAGGACCTCGTTCCGTACCAGGCGGCGATCAAAGCCGGACTGGCGGCAGTCATGCCCGCGCACGTGATCTACCCGCAGGCCGATGCCGAGCCCGCCGGTTACTCGAAATACTGGCTGCAGGAGGTGCTGCGCGGAAAATTGGGCTTCGAGGGACTGATCTTCAGCGACGACCTGTCGATGGAAGGCGCAAGCACCGCGGGCGGCATTCCGGAACGGGCCCGGGCTGCGCTGGACGCGGGCTGCGACCAGGTACTGCTGTGCCAGGACCCCGAAGGGCAGGACAGGCTGCTCGATTCGCTCGCTTCAGTTCCGGTTTCCGTTCCTGAAAGAATCGAAAAAATGCGGCGCCGCGGGGGGCGCGATTTCAGGAAGAGCGTGGCCTACCGGGAAGCGCTCGCGACCCTGCAGGAGATTCCCTAGGCGAGCGCTGAAACGCGCTACGCGCGTTCCATGTAGCTACCGTCGTTCGTGGAAACCTTGATCTTTTCGCCCTGGTTGATGAACGGCGGGACCTGGACGATGAGGCCGGTTTCGGTGGTCGCCGGCTTGAAGGTGTTGGTCGCGGTCGCGTTCTTGATGCCGGGCTCGGTATCGGTCACCGTGAGGACCACCGAGGGCGCCAGTTCGAGCCCGATCGGGCGGGTGTTGTAGAAATTCACCTGGACGTCGGCATTGGGCAGCAGGTAGCCGGTCTGGCCTTCGAGGAATTCCGCGGAAAGCCGCAATTCCTCGTAGTTCTCCTTGTCCATGAAGACGTAGTTGTCGCCATCATGGTAAGAGTAGGTCATCTCGCGCGGATCGACGAAGGCGCGCTCGACCTTGTCCTCGGTGCGGAAGCGCTGGTTGGTCTTGGTGCCGGCCTCGATGTCCTTCATCTCGACCTGCATGAAGGCGCCGCCGCGGCCGCCGACGTGCACGTGGTAGCACTTGAGGACGCGCCAGACGCGCTTGTCCCATTCGAGGAGATTGCCGACGCGGAGTTCGACTGCGGATACCTTTGACATTTGCGCTGCGACCGAATGAAAAATGGCGCGAATTATAATCGAAACATGAAGCTGCCGGCATTCGACGCCAAGGCCTACGTGCGCAACCTGCCGAACCTGCCGGGGGTCTACCGCATGCTCGGCGCCGCAGGCGAGGTCCTGTACGTCGGCAAGGCAGGCGACCTGAAAAAGCGCGTCGGCTCGTATTTCCAGAAGCCGGGCCAGAGCCCGCGCATCCGGATGATGCTCGCGCAGGTCGCCTCGATCGAAACGACGGCAACCCGCTCGGAGGACGAAGCGCTGCTGCTCGAGAACAACTTCATCAAGAGCCTCGCGCCGCGTTACAACATCCTGTTTCGCGACGACAAGTCCTATCCCTACCTGATGATCACCGGGCACGAGTTTCCGCGGCTCGGATTTCACCGCGGGACGAAGGAGCGGCGCAACCGCTATTTCGGCCCGTTCCCGCACGCCCACGCGGTGCGCGAAAGCATCCAGCTCCTGCAGCGCGTTTTCAGGCTGCGCACCTGCGAGGACTCGGTCTACCAGAACCGCTCGCGCCCCTGCCTGCTGCACCAGATCCGGCGCTGCACCGCCCCCTGCACCGGGTTGATAACGGCCGCGCGCTACGCCGAGGATGTGCGCAGCGCCGAACTGTTCCTGCAAGGGCGCGAGGATGACGTCAAGCGCCTGCTGACCGGGCGCATGGAGCGCGCCTCCGCAGAACAGCGCTACGAAGAGGCCGCGCTGTTCCGCGACCAGGTCCGCGCGCTGTCGCACGTCCAGGCACGCCAGTACGTCGAATCGGACCGGGGCGTGGATGCGGACGTGGTCGCCTGCGTGGTCGAGAGCGGCATCGCCTGCGTCAACCTGGCCATGATCCGCAGCGGCAGGCATGTCGGGGACCGCAGCTTTTTCCCGCAGAACGCGGCGGAAGCGACCGCGGGCGAGGTCATCGAGGCCTTTCTCGGCCAGCACTACATCGAACAGCCCCGGCCACCGCTAGTCATTTTTGGGACATCAGCGCGCGGCGAGCGCAGGGTCTGGCTCGGAATGGCCGAGAAAAACGCCCGGCTTGCCCTTGCCCAGCGCGCGAAGGAGAAGATCACGCAGGAAGGCCGCATCGTGGCGCTGCGCGAAGCGCTCGGGCTGCCCGACACGGCGCAGCGCATCGAGTGTTTCGACATCAGCCACACTATGGGGGAGGCCGCAGTCGCTTCCTGCGTGGTATATGACAGGCACGCCATGCAGAAATCCGAATACCGCCGCTTCAACATGCGCGAGCTGACGCCGGGCGACGACTACGCCGCGATGCGCCAGGCGCTCACGCGCCGCTATGGGCGCGTATCCGCGGCGGACGGCAAGCTCCCCGACCTGATCCTGATCGACGGCGGCCGCGGGCAGGTGAACGCGGCGCGCGGCGCGCTCGCCGAACTGGGCCTGAACGACGTCAACGTGGTCGGCGTGGCGAAGGGAGCGGAGCGCAAGGCGGGGCTGGAGGAACTGATCCTGGAGGCCGAAGGGCAATCGCTGCAGCTTCCGCCGCAGCATCCGGGCCTGCATCTCATCCAGAGCGTGCGCGACGAGGCGCACCGCTTCGCGATCGTCGGCCACCGCGCCCGCCGCGGCAAAGCGAGGACCACCTCGACGCTGACCGAGATCCCGGGGATCGGCGCCAAGCGCCGGCAGCGGCTGCTCGCCCACTTCGGCGGCCTGCAGGGGGTCCAGGCGGCCGCGGTCGACGAGATCGCCAAGGTGGGCGGCGTCAGCCGCTCGCTGGCAGAGAAAATCTACCGCCGCCTGCACGACTGACGCCGCGCAACCGCTGCCTGCACCCATGCCGCTCAACCTTCCCAACCTCATCACGCTGCTGCGGATCCTGCTGATCCCGCTGATCGTCGGCGTTTTCTATCTGCCCGACGCCTGGCTGGCGTACGACGGCAAGAACATCGCCGCCACCGCAGTGTTCATCGTCGCGGCGATTACCGATTGGCTGGACGGCTATCTTGCGCGCAGGCTCAACCAGATGTCGGCGTTCGGCGCGTTTTTCGATCCGGTGGCGGACAAGCTGGTGGTGGTGGGCGCGCTGATCGTCCTGTTGCAGCTCGGCAGGGTCGACATGGTCGTCGGTCTGATCATCATCGGGCGTGAAATCGCGATTTCCGCGCTGCGCGAATGGATGGCGACCGTGGGGCGGGGCAGAAGCGTCGCGGTTGCGCTCATCGGCAAGCTCAAGACGGTGATACAGATGGTGGCAATCCCGCTGCTGCTGTTCGAGGACAACCTTTTCGGCCTGGTCAATTGCTACGCCCTGGGAACCGTGCTGATCTACATCGCCGCGGTCCTGACCGTGATTTCGATGCTTTACTACCTGCGCCGGGCGCTGCCGCTGGTGCGGGGTTGAGGTATAATCCGTGCCCCATTTCGCGCGGGAGTAGCTCAGTTGGTAGAGCGTAACCTTGCCAAGGTTAAGGTCGCGAGTTCGAGACTCGTCTCCCGCTCCAATTTAGTCTAGGGAAGGTCGTCCGGCCTTCCCTGCAGTTTGTCCGAGCGAGTGTCTCCGGCCCCCGGCGGGGTGGCAGAGTGGTCATGCAGCGGCCTGCAAAGCCGTGGACGCCGGTTCGATTCCGACCCCCGCCTCCAATATCCAAGCCCGGGTGGCGAAACTGGTAGACGCAAGGGACTTAAAATCCCTCGGCCGCAAGGCCGTGCTGGTTCGAATCCGGCCCCGGGCACCAGAGGCCGAAGCCCTTCAGGGCTACAATGTTTTTCCCTGCCATGACAAGCCCTGAGCCCGAATCCCCGAAGACGGGCGGCGCATGGCGCGGCTTTGACCCGCGCCGGCTGCTGGTCCGCGCACGGCTCAGCCTGCTGGTTGTCTCGTCGCTGGTGGCGGGGATCGCGGGCTTCGAGATGCTCGAGACCAGTGAGCCGATTCTCGGCGCGCTGGCGCTCGGTGCACTGGTCGTTTCTCTCTGGCTCGCGTGGTCAATCGGACGCCGTACGGACGCGGCGCATGCGCAGCTCGCGGACGGCGAGGCGCGCTTTCGCAGCCTGAGCGACATGTCCTCCGACTTCTACTGGGAGAGCGACATCGAGCACCGGCTCACGCAGCGCGCCTCGGCC
>MEQQ01000033.1:7401-8696 GCA_001770285.1 Betaproteobacteria bacterium RBG_16_66_20 | reverse complement strand
TAGTCGGAAGCATGCAGCACCTTGCCGCCGAAGTCGGCGCCGAGCCAGTTCACCGACTCGATGATCGCGTCGACGTACTCCTGCTCTTCCTTTTCCGGGTTGGTGTCGTCGAAGCGCAGGTTGCAGCTGCCGCCGTACTCCTGCGCCAGGCCGAAATTGAGCAGGATGGACTTGGCGTGCCCGAGGTGCAGGTAGCCGTTCGGCTCGGGCGGGAAGCGGGTGCGGATCTTCGCGTGCTTGCCCGAGGCCAGGTCGGCTTCGACGATCTGGCGGATGAAATTCGAGTGCGAGGCGGGCTGGGGCGCTTTCTTGGCGGGCGTGGACATGGGGAACCGTATGATTTGTTTCGGATTTTACCCTGTGTCATCGCTTTGCCGGGTGCCGCGTTAAAGGATGCACCAAAGAATTCCCTCAAACCTTTGCAGGACAGCCCATGAAACGACTTATCGCAATCGCAGTAGCCCTCGCGTTCAGCAGTGCTGTGTTCGCGCAGGCGCCGGCCCCCAAGGCGGCGACTCCCGCGACCCCGGCGACTCCCGCCGTCCCGGCGAAAGCCGATGCCAAGATGGACAAGAAGGCCATGGCAGCACAGAAGGCCGCCGACAAGAAGGCAGCCGCAGAGAAGAAAGCTGCCGACAAGAAGGCCGCCGCCGACAAGAAGGCCGCCGACAAGAAGGCCAAAGCCGAAAAGGCCGCCGCCGACAAGAAAGCCGCAGCCGACAAGAAAGCCGCCGCCAAGAAGTAAGCAATTCGCTCTCTCCTGGTACCTGGAAGCCCGGCACATGCCGGGCTTTTTTGTGCACTGCCAGCCAGCAGGGCGGATGCGCCATGTCGCGGATGGGATTATTTTTTGATCTACGTCAAATTTGGGCGTACCGTAGGCGGGTTTTCGATCCCGGAGGGGCCTGGTCATGACGCAACGAAACATCGCCGCAGTCGTCGCATCCGTGTTTGCTTTCGCTGCCACGGGCGTGCTCGCCCACGGCGACGACCCGAAGACCAAGAAGGAGAAGCTGGGACAGGTGCTGTTCAAGACCTCGTGCAGCCCGCAGGCGCAAAGGGAGTTCGAGGTCGCGCTGGCGCGCCTGCATTCGTTCGATTTTCCCGAGACCATCAAGGCGTTCTCGGCGATACCGCAGACCGATGCGGGCTGCGCCATCGCCTACTTGGGCCTCGCGGTCAGCATCCGGCCCAATCCGCTGGTCGGTCCGTGGGACGCGGCGACGTTGAAGCGCGGGCTGGAGGCGGTCGAGAAAGGCGAGGCGATCGGCGCCAAGACCGAGCGCGAGCGCGAC
>MEQQ01000033.1:0-7255 GCA_001770285.1 Betaproteobacteria bacterium RBG_16_66_20 | reverse complement strand
AACGAGACGTTCGACCACAAGAGCATGGAACCGCTGGTCAGGGCAATCGCGATTCTCGAGCCGCTCGACAGGAAATACCCCGCCCACCCGGGCATCACGCACTACCTGATCCACAGCTATGACTTCGCGCCGCTCGCGAAGAAGGGCGTGCCGGTGGCGAACAAGTACGCCAAGATCGCGCCCTCTGCGGCGCATGCGCAGCACATGCCCTCGCACATCTATTCGATGGTCGGGAGGTGGCAGGAGTCGATCGTCTCCAACATCAGCTCGGTCAAGGTGGCGGTCGAATACAGCGAGCGGGCGAAGCTCGACGGCGTGCTGGTCGGCATCCCGCATTCCTATGACTTCATGAGCTATGCGTATCTGCAGCTCGGGCAGGACGCGAAGGCCAAGGGGCTGATCGGCGACGCCGCGAAGATCACCAAGGTCCTCGGGCCGGTGTCCGCGGGCAACACGGCACGTGCCGCCGTGCCCGCGCGCTACATGCTCGAGCGCCAGGACTGGAAGGGCGCCGCGCAGCTGCAGCCGCTCGGCACGCCGTTCCCGGCCGCCGAGGCGATCACGCACTTCGCGCGCGCCATGGGCGCGGCGCGCAGCGGCGACGCCGCCGCGGCGCAGGCCGACATCGAGAAGCTGAAGCAGTTGCGCGAGGGGTTGCTCAAGGTCAACCAGGGGTATTGGGCAGAGCAGATCGAGGTGCAGGTGCTCGGCGCGCAGGCCTGGACCGCGCTCGCTCGGGGCAACAAGGACGAGGCGCTCAAGTTCATGCGCGCCGCGGCCGACCTGGAGGACGGCAGCGAAAAGCACGTCGCGATGGAGAACCGGCTCTACCCGATGCGCGAGCTGCTGGGCGACATGCTGCGCGATCAGGGCCAGCCGGCGCCGGCGCTCAAGGAGTACGAGGTATCGCTGAAGAACGCGCCTAACCGCCTGCGCGGCTACTACGGGGCGGCCAAGGCGGCCGAAGGCGCGGGCGAGAAGAAGAAGGCCGCGGCCTACTTCCGCCAGCTCGCGCAATTGGCGCGCGCGGCCGACAGCGACCGCGCTGAACTGCGGGAGATGAAGCAGTACCTGGCAGCGAAGTAATGCGGGCGAAGTAATGCGCGCCCTGGCTCTGGCGTGCGCGCTGGCCTGCGCCTTCGCGGCGCAGGCAGCACCCGCGGAGGAAGAGGACGCCGGGCTCGACCCCGATTACGCGCGCGGCAAGCAGGCGGTTGAAACGCAGGATTGGCCGGCTGCGGTCAAGTTCCTGAATTCGGCGGCGCTGCGCGACACGCGCAACGCGGACATCCAGAACTACCTCGGCTACGCCTACCGCAACAGCGGCGACCTGGCGCTCGCCTTCAGGCACTACCACCGCGCGCTGCAGCTCGACGCGCGCCATCGCGGCGCGCATGAGTACCTGGGCGAGGCCTACCTGATGAGCGGCAATCTCGCCAAGGCCGAGGAGCACCTCGCGCTGCTCGGAGGAATCTGCCTGATTCCCTGCGAGGAGCACGGGATGCTGGAAAAGAAGCTCGCCGAATACCGCGCGCGCATGCGCTGAAGCGCGATAGCGGCGGGCCGCGCAGCCCGGCGCGGGCACTCAGATCTTCGAATGCGCCATGAACCCGAGGAAAGCCTCGACCACGCCCTCGTGCGTGAGGCTGCTGCGGAAGTTCGTCATTACGTTCACCTTGTAGGGGAGGTCGAGCGCCTGCGACTCGCAGCGCGTGATGATGTTTTCCGGAATTCGCACCCAGTCGAGGTTCGACCAGTTGGGCAGGTACTTGCAGACGCGCTGGGCGCTGATCGGAGCGTTGTGCAGGGCGCCGAAACTCCGGTCCGCCATGAAGTCGGCACGGCGCAGCAGGAAATGCCAATCCTGTTCGGGGATTCTTACGCTGAGACCGGCCAAGCCGGGTATTACGGTACCGATGCCGGTCATGCCCCCTCGCAAAGAGGGGGCAATGCTTGACCATGCGATTTATGGGGTTTTGATCTGGATCAAACAACCCGCAGAAATCAGATGAAACGGCGAACCGCGAGGCGGTCAAGGCCGCCTGCCGCTTTCAATCGCTCTTGATTTTGGCGTCCTTGACCAGGGTTATCCAGCGCGCGAGATCCTTCTTGATCATGGCGCCGAATTCGTCGGGCGGGGTGACGCGCACGTCAAACAGCTGCGCCTCGAGCTTCGAGCGCACGTCGTCGGTCTTGAGCGCCGCCTCGAGCGCCGCGTGCAGTTTGGCGATGATCGGCTGCGGCGTCCCGGCCGGCGCGAGCACGCCGAACCAGATATCCGCGTCGTAGCCTTCGAATCCCGCCGATTCCGAAATTACCGGCGTCGACTTGTCCACCGGCGAGCGCGTCGGCGAGGCGAGCGCCAGCACCCGCAGTTTGCCGGCGCGTGCCTGCGCGCCCGTGTTGGTGATGGTATTGAACAGGATCGGCACGTGCCCGGCGACACCGTCGGTGATCGCCGGCCCGCAGCCGCGATAGGGCACGTGCAGGATGTCCACCTTGGCGACGTACTTGAACAGCTCGCCGGCGAGGTGCATGGCCGAGCCGTTGCCGCACGACGAGTAGGAAAGCTTGCCGGGCTGGCTGCGCGCCATCGCCAACAGCTCGGCGACCGACTTGGCGGGGAACGACGGGTGCACGGCGAGCGCCACCGCGGTGGAGCCGATCCCGGTGACCGGCGCGAAATCCTTGATCGCGTCGTAAGGCACCTTGTCGGTGGCCGGCGCCGTGACCACGGTGTTGTTGGCCACCAGGATGGTGTAGCCGTCGGGCGGGCTCTTGGCGACATAATCGATACCGACCACGCCCCCGGCGCCGGTCTTGTTTTCGACGATGAACTGCTGGCCCAGGGTCTCGATCAGCTTGGGCTGCAGGATGCGCGACACCAGGTCGGTGCCGCCGCCCGGCGGATAAGGCGAAATCAGGCGAACGGGCTTGGCCGGCCAATCCTGCGCGAGCGCAGGACCCGCCCAAAGCCCGGCGATCGACACCAGCAAACCGGAGACAAAACGTCGAATCATGGTCCCCTCCCTCCAGGAATGGTGAACGCATGGTAAGCGGCTGCTCCCGGCTGTCAAGCGCCCGGCCCCTGCCGGGCAGTTACTTTTGTTAGGCTAGCGGCGATGAAAGCCGTCGGCCTGTACCGCTACCTCCCGATCGACAACCCCGAGTCGCTGCTCGACCTGGAGCTCGATACACCCGTCGCCACGGGGCGCGACCTCCTGGTCGAGGTGAAGGCGATCTCGGTGAACCCGGTGGACACCAAGCGCCGATCCCCGAAAGGCCCGGCGACGGACCTTGTGGAGAAGACAGCGAAGATCCTCGGCTGGGACGCGGCGGGTGTGGTCACGGCGACTGGCCCGGACTGCAAGCTGTTCAAGCCCGGCGACGCGGTGTATTACGCGGGCAGCGTGATCCGCCAGGGCGCGAACTGCCAGTTCCATCTCGTGGACGAGCGCATCGTCGGCCGCAAGCCGGCCAATCTGTCGTTTGCCGAAGCCGCGGCGCTGCCGCTCACCACGCTCACCGCATGGGAACTGATGTTCGACCGGATGGCAATCTCCAAGGCGGGCGCGCAGGCAGGCAGGACGGTGCTGATCCTCGGCGGCGCGGGCGGCGTGGGCTCTATTGCGATCCAGCTTGCGAAGAAGCTCGCGCGCCTGAAGGTGATCGCGAGCGCTTCGCGGCCCGAGTCGATCGCGTGGTGCAAGGGGCTGGGCGCCGACCAGACCGTGGACCACTCGAAGCCATTGGAAATTCCCGAAGTTGATTTCGTTCTCTGTTTTTCGGCTACCGATTTCTATTGGAATCAATTGCCAAGACTTGTAAAACCCCAGGGAAAAATAGGGCTGATCGTGCGCACCGTCAAGGCCGTGGATCTGGCGATCCTTCATGACAAGAGCATCGCGGTCTGCCTGGAGGGCATGTTCACGCGCTCGACCTTCCAGGCGCCCGACATGGCGGCACAGCACGCGCTGCTCGACGAAGCCGCGGGGCTGATCGAGGCCGGGGTTCTGAAGACCACGCTGACGCAGAACCTCGGCAAGATTGACGCCGCCAACCTGAGGCGCGCCCATGAAATGCTCGAGCAAGGCCATGTCATCGGCAAGCTCGTGCTCGAAGGGTGGTGATATGGACCGCATGACCAGGCGCAGGATCGTGCTGGGCGCCCTGGGCGCCGGATTCCTTGCGCCGCGCCTGCTGTTCGCACAGGCCGCGAAAACGCCGACGGTGGCGGTGCTCTTTGCGGGCGAGCTGGACGACGACGAGCCCTCGGTGCGGCCGTTCTTCGCGCAGATGGCGCGCCTGGGCTGGTTCGAAGGCAAGAACGTCGTCTACGACCGCCACTCCGGCAAAGGCACCCGGCAGTACCTCGCCACCATGGCGAGCACCGCGGCGGGCCGCGTGCCGGACCTGATCTATGCGACCAGTGCGAGCCTTGCCAAAGCGGTGCTCAACGAAACCGATTCCCTGCCGGTGGTGTTCACCACCATGGCGGACCCGGTGGCCGCAGGACTGGTGGCCTCGCTCGCCAAGCCCGGCCGGAATGCGACCGGGGTCTACCAGGTTCCGGGAGACGCGGCCGCGAAGCGCTTCCAACTGGTGCGCGAGGCGATGCCGCAATTGAAGCGCCTGGGTGCGGTGTTCGACCGCGCTGCACCGGATTACCAGAGCCGCAAGGGCGCGCACGAAAGGGCGGCGCGCGCCGCGGGCCTGGCATTGGTGAGCGCGGAGTTCACGAATTTCGAGGCGATCGCGAAAATCCTCGCGCAGTTCAAGCGCGACGGCCTGATCGCGGCCGAAATGACGCCATCGTTCGCGCTCATCGGGCGCCGGCTCGAAGTCGCGAGCCTCGCGGCGCGCAACGGCATCGCACTCGTCGCGCACCGCGTGGAATGGGCCGAGGCGGGCGCGGTGCTGACTTACGGCGTCGATATCGGCGAGTCGCACCGGCGCGCCGCGGGGATCGCGGACCGGATCCTGAAGGGCGCCAAGCCGGCCGCCGTGGCGATCGAGCGGCCGGGCCGTTTCGAGCTGGTGATCAACCACCGCGCCGCGCTCACGCTGGGGATCGCGATCCCCAAGGCGTTGCTGCAGCGCGCCGACCGGGTGATCGAATAGGTCCCGGGCATGCATTTGCGCCTGCGCGACGACCGGCGGCGTTAACATAGCAACAGGGGAGGGACCCATGCCGCTCATCGCAATGAACCGGGAAATCGGCTCGCTCGGCAAGGACGTCGCGCTGGGCCTGGAGGAGGCGCTCGGCATGAGGATCCGCCACCACGAGATCATCGACCACCTGGCGATCCGTAGCCGCATCCGCAAGAGCCACGTCATCAGCTTCCTCGAGGGCAAGCAGGGGCTGATCGAGCGCCTGACCACGGACCAGGTCAGCCTGCGCATCCTGACCGCCGACGAGATCCTGTCGTTCGCGGAATCGGGCGAGCCCGTGATCCTGCGCGGCTGGGGCGCGACCTCGCTGCTGAAGGACGTGCCGCACGCGGTGCGCGTGTGCGTCTCGGCTTCGCGCCGCACGCGCGTCAGGCGCATGACCGAGCGGCTCGAACTGACCGACGTCGAACAGGTCGAGCGCATCGTGGACGAGAACGACGAGGCGGCGCGCGCGGTGATGCGCAGGCACTTTCACATCGATACGCGCGACATAAACGAGTACGACATGGGCTTCAACACGGACCGCGTATCGGTCGCGGAATGCGTCGACGAAATCGTAAAGCTGGTCAAGTCGGCCACGTTCGCGGAGACCGACGAGTCGCGCGCCAAGCTGCGCGACGTCGCCATCTGCCACCACGTGCGCGCCGCAATCCGCACCCACGGGTCCACCGCGCACTGCAAAGTGCGCGTCACCGCGAATGCCGGCCGGGTGGTGCTGGAAGGTTCGGTCGACCGCATCGAGCAGAGCGAGGCCTGCAGCGACATCGCGTCGCGCATCAAGGGCGTGCGCCTGCTGGAGAACCGCCTCAACGTGGGCGAGGTTTCGGGCTCCCCGCGCCGCGACGAGTGATCGGCGTCCGGCGCATGCGGCGCTGAGATGCTGCGGCTGTTCGCGGTCCTCAATGCAAGGGTTTCGTACCAGCGCGGCCGCAGCTTTCTTTCGATCCTCGGGATTGCGCTCGGCGTCGCGCTCGGCTTCGCGGTCCACCTGATCAACCGCGCCGCCGTGAGCGAACTCGCCGCGGGCGTGCGCACGCTCGCGGGCGAGGCCGACCTGGAGGTGCGCGGCGGCCGTGCGGGATTCCCGGAGACGGTCTACGCGCAGTTGTCCCGCCTGCCCGGCGTGGCGGTGGCGAGCCCGGTGCTGGAAGCGCAGGCGGGGGTCGTCGGTTCGGAGCGCCCGATACGCCTCATCGGGATCGATTCGCTGCGCGCGGCATTGATCCAGCCGGCGCTGTTCGCCGATGAACCGGGGAGAAGATTGGAGCTTTTGAAGCCTGATGTTGTATTTCTTTCATTGGGAGGAAAAGAACTTCTGGGTGAAAAGCAACATCTCGAAATCATCTCTGGCCTGAACACAATTCAGCTTCAAATCGCCGGCGTCCTTCCCGCCTCGAGCCTGCGCGGGGTCGCGGCGCTGACCGACATCGCCACTGCGCAGTGGCGCCTCGGGCGCCTCGGCGAGCTGAACCGCATCGACCTGCGGCTCGAGCCGGGTGCCGACCGCGAGGCGATGCGCGCGCGGATCGCGGCGCTGCTGCCGCCGGGCGCGCATGTCTCCACGCTGGACGCGGTAGAGGAGTCGGGCGCCAATCTGTCGCGCGCCTACCGGGTGAACCTGAACGTGCTCGCGCTGGTGGCGCTGTTCACGGGCGGTTTCCTCGTGTTCTCGGCGCAGGCGCTCGAAGTCGCGCGGCGCCGCCAGGAGCATGCACTGCTGCGCGTGCTGGGACTCCAGGGCCGCGGCGTCGCGCGCCTGGTGCTGGTGGAGGCGGGAATGCTCGGCGCACTGGGCGGTCTGCTCGGCGTCGCCATCGGCTACGGCTTTGCGTGCCTCGCCGCGCGCGTCGGCGGCGCGGACCTGGGAGCGGGTTTCTTTCGCGGTGTCGTCCCTGAAATCGCCTTTCCGCTCCTGGACAGCATGCTCTTCGCCCTCGGTGGAATCGCGGTTGCGCTCGCCGGGGCGCTGCTGCCGGCGCTGGATGCGGCCCGCGCCGCGCCCGCGCAGGCGCTCAAGGCGGGCGACGAGCAGCGCATGTTCGGGCGTGCCGTCACGCTGTGGCCGGGGTGCGCGGCTCTGGCC
>MEQQ01000032.1:8705-11857 GCA_001770285.1 Betaproteobacteria bacterium RBG_16_66_20 | reverse complement strand
CCATGATGTGGCCGATGTGGAATGACCCGTTGGCGTAAGGCAGGGCCGTGGTGACGAAGAGCCGGCGGGGCATTTGTGACTCGGAACCTGCGCGGGAAAAACGGCGATTTTAGCTTACACTTCAAGGATGCCCTTCAGCGAAACGGAAGTTCAGGCGGTTCTCGCAAAGCTCGTCGATCCCAATACCGGCAAGGACTTCGTCGCCACGCGCTCGGTGAAGAGCGTGAAGGCCGCGGGCGGCGCGGTTGCGGTCGAGATCGAACTCGGTTATCCGGGCAAGAGCCAGTTCGAACCGATCCGGCGCCAGGCGATCGAGGCGCTTAAGGCGGCGGGCGCGCCGGGCGCGAGCGTCACCGTGCGCTCCAGGGTCGTGCCGCACGCGGTGCAGCGCGGCGTGAAGCTGGTGCCCGGGATCAAGAACATCATCGCGGTTGCCTCGGGCAAGGGCGGCGTGGGCAAGTCCACCACCGCGGTGAACCTCGCGCTGGCGCTCTCGGCCGAGGGCGCCTCGGTCGGGATCCTGGACGCCGACATCTACGGGCCTTCGCAGCCGATGATGCTCGGCATCGCCGGTCGGCCCGAGTCGAAGGACGGCAAGAGCCTCGAGCCGATGGAGGGCCACGGCCTGCAGGCGATCTCGATCGGGTTCCTGATCGACATGGACACGCCGATGGTGTGGCGCGGCCCGATGGTGACGCAGGCGCTGGAGCAGCTTCTCAAGGACACGCGCTGGCGGGAGCTTGACTATCTGGTGGTGGATCTGCCCCCGGGAACCGGCGATATCCAGCTCACGCTCGCGCAGAAGGTTCCGGTGACCGGTGCGGTGATCGTGACCACGCCGCAGGACATCGCGCTGATCGACGCGCGCAAGGGCCTCAAGATGTTCGAAAAGGTCGGCATCCCGATCCTTGGCATCGTCGAGAACATGTCGATCCACGTCTGCCCGAACTGCGGCCACGAAAGCCACATCTTCGGCGAAGGCGGTGCGGCGCGCATGTGCAAGGACTACGGCACCGAACTCCTCGGCCAGCTGCCGCTGGACGGCTCGATCCGCGAGCAGGCCGACTCGGGCAAGCCGACCCTGGTGTCGGACCCGGACGGCAAGGTGTCGGCGATCTACAAGCAGATCGCGCGCCGCTGCGCGGTGCGCATCGCGGAGTCGCAGAAGGACATGACTTCCAAGTTTCCGAACATCGTCGTCCAGAATACCTGAAGCCAACGTCCGGGGCCGACCTGCCGGTCCCCAACCGCCATGGCCCCCATGGTCCTCAGCCTCCCCAAGGTAATCCCCGGCGTCTTCTTGATGGCGCTCGGTCTCTTCGCCTTCTGGCTGGTCGGCTTGAGCCGGCTCCGGGGCTGGTATCTGATCGCGATCGTCGTCCTCGCGCTCGCCCTTTTCCTTTACGGCGTGCGCCTCGTCTGGGCGTGGCTCGCCGATCGGAAGGCGGCGCTCAGGGAACTGCTTCCCGGCGAAGTCCTCTCGGCGCGGCCGTGGCTGCGGGTGCGCGCGTGGCGGCGTCGCGAGATCGTGTTCGGTAGCCCGGTAAGCACCGTCTTTCTGTTGCTCGCCTGCCTGTTCTTCGGCGCGCCGGCGCTGTTGTTCCTGTGGGCGGGGATCACGGATCCAGCGACGCGATCCGGTGAGAGCCTGCGCATCACCGGATTGCTGTGGGGTTCGGTGATGGCGTTCATCCTCGTCGCGCTCACCTACTGGCGGCTGCGGCACTGGCGCTACGGCAACAGCGTGTGCCGCCTGATCACCCTGCCGGGCCGCCTGGGCGGCTGGCTGAAGGCGGACGTGGAGTGCGCTCTGCCCGCGGGCGCGGACGACGCCGTGATCGTGCGCCTCAAGAACATGGAGTCGAGGGGTCGGTCGGTGGCCGAGCTCTGGCGCATGGAGCAGCGCATCGCCGTCCCGGTCCAGGCAGACCGGACCGTCGTGAACGTGCGGCTGCAGATTCCGCGCGCCAGCGGTCAGAAGGTCTTGTCCCCGAACGCGGGCGCGCTGGCGCGGTTTGCCGCCCCCTGGTGGGTGCTCGAGGTGGAGAAGAAGGTTCCTGGAATCGATTTCCTGGCGCAATTCGGCGTGCCGGTCTACGACGTGCCGGAGATGCCCGAGGCGCCCGCGCCGCGGCTGCCGATGGAGCAGGCGTCAAGGTCCGACCCTGCCGGACGCTGGGCAGCTGCCCTGATCACCGTTGCAGGCGCGGCGGCCCTTGTCGCGATCACGTACCAGGCGAGCCGGAGCGGCTGGCTGTCGACGAGCATCATGCAGCCGAGCGCGCAGTGGATGGCTAGCGAGCGCTTTCAGCGCGAGCTCGACGTCTGGTCGATGAGCCATTACCCGCCGGCGATCGAAGGCCGCTGCGCCGGCGGACGCGAGGAGTACCGCTCTGACTGGCAGCCCATACCGCCGAATACCCGGTTCATTGCCCGGTGGGACATGACCGCGAGGTTCTACAATCTCAAGAACCGCGAGTACGCCGCGGCGGGGTATGCCCTTGAATCGACGACGCGGTTCACGGATTGCTCGGGAGTCGAGGCGGTCCAAGCGACGTGGCTGAAAGGGTCGCCGCAGTAGGCCGCCGCATCGCGGCCGGGCAGGCAATTTGCAAGACAAGAAAACCATACTGATCGTCGGCTGCGGTGCCATAGGCGGCATTTACGCGGCCTATCTTTCGCAGGTTGCCCAGGTCATCGGGCTCGACGCGAATGCGGCGCATGTCGAGGCCATCGGCCGCGACGGTTTGAAACTCTCCGGGCGCAGCAGCATGGTGGCGCGGTTTGCGGCTTACGACGATCCTGCGGCGCTCGACGGCCTGAGAGCGGACGCGGTCCTGTTCCTCGTGAAGTCGCAGGACACCGAGCCGGCCTTCAAATCGCTGCAGCCCCGCCTGGCGGGCCGGCCGCTTCTGGTCACCCTGCAAAACGGGCTGGGCAACGTCGAGATACTGGCGTCCTTGTGCGACTGGGACATCGCCCAGGGCATCTCCACGGAGGCAGGACGCTACCGGGGGCCGGGCGAGATCGAGCACCTGATCCACGGCGAAGACTCCTGGATCGGGCCGGCACGCGGCACGGTGGCCGGAGCGGCCTGGCTCGCGGCATTGATGAACGCAGCGGGGATGCCGACGCAGGTGGCGCCCGATCCG
>MEQQ01000032.1:8534-8621 GCA_001770285.1 Betaproteobacteria bacterium RBG_16_66_20 | reverse complement strand
GGGACATGACCGCGAGGTTCTACAATCTCAAGAACCGCGAGTACGCCGCGGCGGGGTATGCCCTCGAATCGACGACGCGGTTCACGG
>MEQQ01000032.1:300-8525 GCA_001770285.1 Betaproteobacteria bacterium RBG_16_66_20 | reverse complement strand
GAGCCGAGAAGGTCCAGGCGACGTGGCTGAAAAGATCGGCGTTGTAGGGCTCCGGCAGATTGAAGCGGCCCTATTCAAACGCTGGCCCGCGACGCAGCCGGTGACGGGCTATCTTGTCAGGAAGGCGAAGAGCCTGGGCATTGCCGTACCCATAACCGAAACAGTCTATAGTCTCGCCAAGGGCGTCGAGTATGCGGCCCGGCTCAGGCGAGAGGCCGTCTGAACCAGCATTGCTTCAATCTGCAACATAACAGGCTGTTTCATTCCTGTCCGATTGCTTCTTCTAGACCCGGAGCGGCACATCAATGCCCAAGCACACCACGGCGCACTACTTCATCGAAGGACTTGTCGATCTGGGCGTCGAATACCTGTTTTCCAACCTCGGGACCGACCACGTCTCGCTGATCGAGGCGCTCGCGCAATGGGATCGCGCGGGGCGCGCCCATCCGCGCGTGGTGTTGTGCCCGCACGAGAACGTCGCGGTCCACATGGCAGGAGGATACGCCGCGCTGACAGGCAGGGGGCAGGCAGTGATGGTCCATGTCGACGCGGGAACTGCCAACGCGAGCATGGGCATGCACAATCTTTTTCGCGGCCGCCTGCCGGTCTTCCTGATGGCAGGCCGGGCGCCCTACAGCCTTCACGGGGAATTGCCCGGGTCGCGCGACAACTACGTGCATTTCGTCCAGGATCCCTACGACATCGGCAACCTCGTGCGCTCCTACGTGAAGTGGGAATACACGCTGCCCTCCGGCGTGGTGGCCAAGGAAGCGCTGAGGCGCGGGCACGCGCTGATGCAAAGCGACCCGCCCGGTCCCGTCTACATGACATTGCCGCGCGAAACGCTGGCCGAGACATGGGAAGAATCCGCGATCCGCGCCTATCCTGAATCGCGTTATGGCGCCGTGGCCGCGGGAGGCACCGACCCTGCCACCGTCGCGCGCATTGCCGAGCAGTTGCTGGCGGCGAAGAACCCCATCGCCATCACGGCCTATCTCGGCCGCAAGCCCGAAGCCGTGGCGGTGCTTGACGCCCTCGCGCGCGAATGCGGGATACGCGTCTTCGAGTTCAACCCCACCTATCTCAACATCCCCCGGGATTCCCCCTGCTTTGCCGGCTACGACCCCAAGGCCGCCATCGCCGAGGCCGACGTGGGGCTCCTGCTCGACGTGGACGTGCCCTGGATTCCAAAATACGTTGCGGACAATCCGGCGCTGCGCTGGATCCAGGTCGATGTCGATGCGATCAAGAAGGATTTCCCGATGTGGGGCTTCCCGACGGAGCTGCGCGTTCAGGGTGATTGCGCAACAGTGCTGGCGCAGGTGCTCGAGATCGTGCGCGCCAGGGCGGATGCCGGATTTCGCGCCAGCGCGGTGAAACGCATTGCCGGCTGGGAGGGGGAACGCAAGGGACGCCAGCATCGCGTCGCGTCCGCCGCGGCCCAGACGGGGAAGGTCGATGCGATATCCCCCGACTATGTCTGCGCGGAACTGAACGCGGTCCTGGACCGGAACGACATCGTCATCAACGAAGCCATCCGCAATACCTTTGCCGTGCTCAACCAGATTCCACGGAGCCGCGCGCAGACCTATATCGGGCTCGCCGGAGGCGGCCTGGGATTCAGCGGGGGAATGGCACTGGGCGCGAAGCTGGCACGCCCCGGCAGCAGGGTAGTGCAGATCATAGGCGACGGCGGATTCCATTTTTCCACGCCTTCATCCGTTTATGCCGTTGCGCAACAATACGGCCTGCCGATATTCACGGTGGTCCTGGACAACGGCGGCTGGCAGGCCGTGAAGGAGGCTGTCCTGCGCGTATACCCTGAGGGCACTGCGGTGGCGGTCGACGACTTCCAGGCCCGCCTGGGCGGCGGTCAACGGCGCTTCGACCAGGTCGCAGGCGCCTTCGGCGCCCATGCCGAAACCGTCAACGACCCGGAGCAACTCGGCGCCGCGGTCAGGCGGTGCCTGGCCGCGGTCGATGCAGGCCGGGCCGCGGTGCTGGCGGTGCGCGTGACACCGATCTAGTATTGGCGAACAGGATAATGATCTGCGACCCGCAGGAAACCCAGGAGATTTCGTGAAACCGCCATTCCGCGCCGACCACGTCGGCAGCCTGCTGCGCCCCCACGAACTGCACGAGCTGCGCGAGAAGGTCCGGCAGGGCCAGGCCTCCGCCGGCGAACTGAAGAAGGCCGAGGACGGGCACATCCGCGACGTGGTCAAGCTGCAGGAGGACGTCGGCCTGCAGGCGATCACCGACGGGGAGTTCCGCCGCGACTGGTGGCATATCGACTTCCTGCACGGCTTCGACGGCGTCGAGCTGGGCAGGTCGGATATCTACGGCGACGCCAAGTTCAAGAACATGCATGAGCAGCCGCCCACCATGATGGTGATGGGCAAGCTTCGGCGCAGCAGGCCGAGCATGCTCGACCACTTCACGTTCCTGAAGTCGGTGGTGAAAAAAGGCGTGCCGAAATTCACCATGCCCTCGCCCGCCATGCTGCACGCACGCGCCGACCGGGCATCGGTCACGAAAACCTACCCTGACCAGGCCGAGTTCTGGGCCGACCTGACGCAGTGCTACCGCGAGGAAATCGCGGATCTCTACCGGGCGGGCTGCCGCTACCTGCAGATCGACGACACCACCATCGCGATGATGGGCGACCCGAAGGTGCAGGAGCATTTCCGCAAGATCGGCGACGACCCGAAGAGGGACACCGCGCTCTACGCGCAGGCGATCAACGACGCGATCCGCGACGTGCCCGAGGACATGACCGTGTGCGTCCACACCTGCCGCGGCAACTTCAAGAGCACCTGGCTGGCGAGCGGCAGCTACGACTACGTCGCCGAGACCGCGTTCTCGACGATCGACGTGGACGGCTTTTTCCTCGAGTTCGATACCGACCGCGCCGGGGGCTTCGAGCCGCTGCGCTACGTCCCCAAGGGCAAGAAAGTGGTGCTCGGGCTGGTGAGCTCCAAGGTGCCGGAACTCGAGAGGAAGGACGATCTCAAGCGGCGCATCGAAGCGGCCGCCAAGGTCGTGCCCTTCGAGAACCTGTGCCTCAGCCCGCAGTGCGGCTTCTCCAGCACCCACCACGGCAACAACCTGAGCGTGGAGCAGGAGAAGGCGAAGCTGCGGCTGTGCATCGAAACCGCCAAAGAGGTCTGGGGCTGAAGTGAACGAGGCACTGAATGGCATTTGACGAGTACAAGGGTGCGATGTTCAGCACCAAGTGGAAGACATCGGAGCGCAAATACGGCTACACGGTCGACAAGGACGTCAAGATTCCGATGGGCGACGGGGTAAAGCTCAGCAGCAACATCTGGAAGCCGGACGCCGGCGGCAAATTTCCGGCAATTCTCGGGTTTCACTGCTACCACGCCGATGGCCAGACCGGTCCGATCAAGCCGGCCGCGATTTCCACCGCGCAGTGGCGCCATCCCGGCCAGGAAAGGACCAATGCTTCACTGGAAGCCGGCGATCCGGTCTTTTTCGCGCGGCGCGGCTATTCGCACGTGGTCTGCAATGCGCGCGGCACGGGCCGCTCCGAGGGGAAATGGGATTTTTCGGGACCGCAGGAGGTCAGGGACGTCTACGAAACCGTCGAGTGGATCGCGGCGCAGCCGTGGTGCGACGGCAACGTCGTGATGTTCGGCGTCTCCTACTTTGCGTGGATCCAGCTGCTTGCTGCAACGCTCAATCCGCCGCATCTGAAGACCATATTTTGTCCGTGGGGTTCGACCGATTTCTACCGGGATTTCTGCTATCGGGGCGGGATCCTGACCTACAAGTGGCCGATAGGCTGGAGCGCCACGTCGTTGACCTACGGCAACGTCAGGCCGGAAAACTGCACCAAGAAGGAGCTCGGTGAGCAGGGCTACCGGAAGGCGATCGCCAAGGCGCTGGAGGACGAAGACATCAGGGCAGTGCCGGAACTTGCGGCGATCCTGAACAATCCCGAGGAGGGAATCAATCCCTTCATCGTCGATCTGGTGCTGCACCCGCATTATGACAAGTACTGGCAGGACCGAACCGTCGACTACGGCAAGATCAGGATCCCGGCCTACATCGGGGGCTGCTGGGGCATGTACGGCATACACACGCCGGCGGCCTTCCGCAGCTGGGAGTATTTGAACGTGCCGAAGAAAATGATCCTCGGCACACCGATGTATCTGGACCGACCGCTCGGGCAGCTCCAGCACGAGGCGGTGAGGTGGTTCGATTACTGGGTCAAGGGCGTCGACACCGGGATCATGGATGAGCCGCCGGTGCGGGCATTTGTCATGGGAACCGGCGAGTGGAAGGAAGCGGCCGACTGGCCGCTGCCGCAAACCCGGTGGACACCGTTCTATCTGCACGAGAACGGACTGCTGAGCGAGCACGAGCACTGGAGCTACGAAGGCAGCGACTCGTTCGAGGAGTCACCGTGGATGCGCGGACAGGTGCAATATGCGACGCCGCCGCTGGTGGAAAACACCGAGATCGTCGGGCCGATCGCGCTCAAGCTGTACGCGGCGACCACCGACACCGACGTGCACTGGATCGTCTCGCTGCTTGAGATAGGACCCGACGGCAAGGAGCGGCTGGTCACCAAGGGCTGGCTCAAGGGCTCGCACCGCGAACTCGACCTGCGGCGCTCGAAGCCCTGGGAGCCGATCCACCTGCATGCGAAATCCGAGCCGCTGACGCCCGGTGAGATCTACGAATTCGACATCAAGCTGGTTGCCACCGGAAATCTGTTCAAGGCGGGATCGCGGATCGCGCTGAGGATTCGCTGCATCGACGACGAGCCGACCAATCCGCTCGAGCTGGCTGCCACCGGCAGCCTGCACCGGACGGCGGTCGCACGGGTCACCGTTTTCCACAACGACGCCTCACCGTCGTATCTGCTCCTGCCGGTCACCAAGGGCAATGTCCTCAACACGTTCATGTCCGGCGGGAAATACCCCGGCTGAGCGCTGAACGCAGACCGCTTATCCCGGCGGGGCGTGCGCCGATTCCTCGAGCTTGAGGCCGATGAAGCGGTCGAGCAGCGCGTGATTGTCGCGCAGCTCGCGCGAGCCCGAGCGGTGCACGATCGTGCCGCGCTCCAGCACGATCGCGTTTTCCGTCAGCGCAAGCGCGATGTCGGCGTGCTGTTCGACGAGGACGATCGCAGTCCCCTCCTCGAGCGCCATGCGACGGATCGCGGCGGTCAGCTGCTCGATGATGATGGGGGCAAGGCCTTCGAGCGGCTCGTCCAGAAGCAGCAGCGAGGGATTGGTCATCAGCGAGCGCGCCATCGCCAGCATCTGCTGCTCGCCGCCGGACAAATGGTTGCCCTTGCTTTGCCGGCGCTCGGCCAGCCGCGGGAACAGCTCGAACACGGCCTTCAGGTTCCACCGCCCGGGCCGGGCGGCGACCGTCAGGTTCTCCTCGACGGACAGGGAGGGAAAAATTTCACGTTCCTGCGCCACCCATCCGAGCCCCAGGCGCGGCCGCAGGTGGGGCGCGAGTCTGCTTATGTCTTCGCCCCGCCACACGATCGCGCCGCGGCTCAGGCTGGTATAGCCCATCACCGTGAGCAGCAGCGTGCTCTTGCCGACGCCGTTGCGCCCCAGCACGGCGACGCTCCCGTGCGCAGGCACCTCCAGCGTCACGTTGTCGAGCACGACGGAATCGCCATAACCGGCGCGGACCTCCCGGAGGGCGAGCAGCGTCTCAGCCATGGCGCTTCTTGCCCAGATAGACCTCGCGCACGCGCGGATCCGCGGCGATCTCCTCCGGGGTGCCATCGACCAGGACGCTGCCGCCGACCATCACGATGATGCGGCTGGCAAAGCGGAAAACGATGTCCATGTCGTGTTCGATGAAAAGCACGCTGATGTGCTCCGCCAGTCCGGAAATCGCGTCGAACAGCTCTGCGCTCCCCTCGATCGGCACGCCGGCTGCCGGTTCGTCGAGCAGCAGCACTCTGGGCCTGGTGGCGAGCGCCAGCGCGATCTCGAGGAGCCTCTGCTGTCCATAGGCAAGCTCGCGGGTCGGCCGGTAACAGTCGTTTCCAAGCCTGAGCGAGAGCAGAATGGCGTAGGCCTCGTCGACCGCCTCGCGATAGGCAGGCAGGCTGCGCCAAATTGCTCCGCCATGGCCCTGCCGTTCGCATACCGCCAGGGTCACCGATTCCAGCGCGCTGAGCCGCGGGAACAGCGAATTGATCTGAAACGTGCGCACCAGCCCGCGTTTGACGCGCTCCTCGGGCCGCAGCGACGTGATCTCCTCATCGCCCAGAAATATCCGGCCGGCATCCGGCTGCAGCATGCCGGTCATGAGATTGATCAGCGTGGTCTTGCCGGCGCCGTTCGGGCCCACCAGCGCGTAGCGCGCGCCTTGCGGCAATGCAAATTCGATGCCGCTTGCGACGACCAGGGAGCCGAAGCTCTTGTCCAGCCCCCGCGTCGACAGCGCCGGCGCGTTCACGCTGCCTTGGCCCGCGACGAGGCGCCGAACCGTGCCAGACCGCCCAGAATGCCGTTGGGCAGAAACATGACGACGACTATCAGCATGATGCCGATCCAGAAGTACCAGTACTGCGGGTTGAATCCGGAAAGCTGGTCGCGCGCGACCATGTAGATGACCGCTCCGAGGATGCCCCCGTAGAGCCGCCCGGCGCCGCCGAGAATCAGGATCACCAGCACGTCCGCCGAGCGCTGGAAGCTCAGCACCTCGAGCGAGACGGTCTGGGTCGTCTGCGCAAGCAGCGCGCCCGCCACCCCTGCGATTGCCGCGGAGATGGTGTAGACCTTGCGGATATGCGCGCGGCTGGGCGCCCCGATCGCCGGCATGCGCACCGGATTTTCCCGTATGCCGCGCAGCGAGAGCCCAAACGGGGAATGGATCAGGCGCCGCGCGGCGAGAAATATCAGGAACAGGACGGCCAGCGAGTAGGTATATGCGGTGACTCCGTAGAGATCGAACTTGAAGTAGCCGAACAGCGGCCACATGCGCACGCCCTGCAGGCCATCGGCGCCGCCGGTCAGCCATGACGCGCTGTTTGCCGCCTCGTGAAGCAGCAGGCCCATACCCAGCGTGATCATGATAAGCGCCAGGTGGCGGAAACGCGCGATGACGAAACTTGCGGCGTACCCGACCAGGCCCGCGACCGCCGCCGCAATCACGAGGCCGGTCAGCGGCTCGCCCCAGCCGTGCTTGGACACGATGCCCGCAGCATAGGAACCCAGCCCGAAGAATGCCGCGTGCCCGAGCGACACGATGCCCGCATAGCCGAGGATCAGGTCGAGCGACAGGGCGAACAGCCCGGTGATCGCGATCTGGCTCGCCAGCACCAGGTACGATTTGAACAGCAGGAACGGCAGCAGCGTGGCGACCCAGAATGCGATCTCGAGCCTGTGCCACCGGATCTGCGCCTGCAGGTAGAGGTGCGGCTCGGCTGGTGTCATCGTTTTCCGAACAGGCCGGCCGGCCGCCACATCAACATGCCGAGCATGACCAGGTAGATGAGGAACGAGCCCAGCTGCGGAACGTAGTACTTGCCGGCGACATCACTGATGCCAAGCAGCGCCGCCGCGGCGAAGGACCCGCCGATCGAGCCGAGCCCTCCGGTGGACACCACGATCAGGACGTAGATCAGGTAGGTAAACGCGAATGAAGGGTCCAGGCCGACGATCGCGATGGAAAGCGCGCCGCCCAGCCCGGCAAGACCGCTGCCGAGCGCGAAGGTGACCGCGAATGCGCCATCGACATTGATGCCGAGCCCGCGCGCCATGCGCTGGTTGTCCACCGCCGCGCGCACCTGGGCGCCGAAGCGGGTGTACTCGAGTGAGGCGACCAGGATCAGCGTGATCACCAGCGCCATTCCCACCAGGAACAGCCGGTAGACGGCGAAATTGATGCCCATCAGGACGAAGGAGCCGTGCAGGTAGGCGGGCAATCGCACCGGCTGCTGGATCGTCCCGTAGATGTATGCCGCCGCCGCGACCGATACGAACACGATCCCGATGGTGAGCAGGCACTGGTCGAGGTCGGTCGCCCGGTACAGGCGCCGGTAGAGCACGCGTTCCAGGACCACGCTCACCACCGCGGCGGCGAGGAACGCCAGCGGCAACGTGGCGAAGAACGGCCACCCCAGCCCGTTCATCAGCGTCACCGTGACGTAGCCGCCCAGCATGGCGAAACTGCAGTGCGCCAGGTTGACGAAATTCATCATCCCCAGCGTCACCGACAAG
>MEQQ01000032.1:0-287 GCA_001770285.1 Betaproteobacteria bacterium RBG_16_66_20 | reverse complement strand
ACGAAATTCATCATCCCCAGCGTCACCGACAAGCCGACCGAGAGCAGGAAAAGCAGCATCCCGTACGCGAATCCGTCGAACAGGACGCCGACCAACGGGCCGATCATCGCGGATCGCCCATCACTACTGCGACCAGGGAGACTGGTCGCCTATTTCTTGAGCCGTGCTTTGAACGGATCCTTTACGTTCTCGACCTTGTCGAACTCGACGTTGCGCAGCTGGCCGCCGACCTTTTCAACCCGGCGGATATAGACCGTCTGGATGATGTCGCGGGTCTCGGGGTCGAT
>MEQQ01000031.1:17946-27165 GCA_001770285.1 Betaproteobacteria bacterium RBG_16_66_20 | reverse complement strand
AGCGCTGGGTGCTGCTCGGCACGGACTACGTGTATCCGCGCACCACCAACAAGATCCTGCGCGCGTTCCTGAAATCCAAGGGCGTCGCCGAGGCCGACATCATGGAGGAGTACACCCCGTTCGGCCACAGCGACTACCAGACCATCATCGCCAAGATCAAGAAGTATGCTTCCGAAGGCAAGAAGACGGCGGTGGTCTCGACCATCAACGGCGACTCCAACGTGCCGTTCTACAAGGAACTCGGCAACCAGGGCCTGAAGGCGACCGACGTGCCGGTAGTGGCGTTCTCGGTCGGCGAAGAGGAGTTGCGCGGCGTGGACACCAAGCCGCTCGTAGGCCACCTCGCGGCGTGGAATTACTTCATGTCGATCAAGGCGCCGGCCAATGACGAGTTCGTGAAGAAGTGGAGCGCCTACGCCAAGGCGAAGAACATCGCCGGCCACAAGGACAAGCCGCTGACCAACGACCCGATGGAGGCGACCTACATCGGCATCTACATGTGGAAGCAGGCGGTGGAGAAGGCCAAGAGCTTCGACGTTCCCAAGGTGACCGCGGCGATGGCCGGCCAGACCTTTAAGGCGCCCTCGGGCATCACCTCGAAGATGGACGAGAAGAACCACCACCTGTACAAGGCGGTGTTCATCGGCGAAGTCAAGGCCGACGGCCAGTTCAACGTCGTGTGGAAGACCAAGGGCCCGGTCAAGGCGCAGCCCTGGAGCCCGTTCATCGCGGGCAACGACAAGAAGAAGGACGAGCCCGCGTTGATGGCCGACAAAAAGAAATAGCCGGAGGTTTTTATTTGAGAAAATTAGGGCCGCGAAAGCGGCCCTTTTCACATATGCGCACCCTACTGCTCGCTTTTTTCCTCGCTGCGTCGCCGGCGCTGGCTATTGACAGGGCCGCGCTCGAGAAGCTCGCCAGCGGCGACAACGACGAGAAGGTCGAGGCGATCGGTGCGTTGCTGGCCGAGGGCGATCCCGAGGCGGCCGCAGTGCTGGCGAAGTTCGCCGAGGGCGAGGTGGTGGTGGACGGCAAGGCGGTCGAGGTCGTGGTGAACAACCGCCTGCGCAGCGCGGTCGCCGACGCGCTTGCCGCGCTGCGCCTGCTTTCGCCCGAGCGCGCGGTGCGGCTCGAGGCGGCGAAGGCGCTCGCGGGCGGCGCCGACGCGTCGATGCTGGCGCTGGTTAGGAAGGCGCTGGAGAAGGAAACCGATCCGGACATCAAGCCGCTGCTCGACCTGACCGCGGCCTCGATGGAAATGGCGAGCGGCGACAAGCAAACGCGCCTCGCCGCGATCCGGCGCCTGGGCGAATCGAACAGCCCGAACAGCAGGACGCTGCTCGCGGAAGCGGCGACCGATAGCGACGCCGAGATCCGCATTGCGGCGCAGAAGAGCCTGCGCGAAGTGCAGGGCAAGCTCGCCTGGGGCGAGCGCGCGGGGCTGCTGTTCGCGGGCATCTCGCTCGGCTCGATCCTGCTGCTGGCGGCGCTCGGCCTGGCGATCACCTACGGCCTGATGGGCGTGATCAACATGGCGCACGGCGAGCTGATCATGATCGGCGCCTATACGACCTACGTGGTGCAGAATCTTTTCAAGGCGAATTTTCCCGGGGCATTCGACTGGTACCTGCTCGCCGCGGTGCCGGCGTCATTCGTCTTCTCGGCCTTGGTGGGCATGGCTCTGGAGCGGCTGGTGATCCGCTGGCTGTACGGCCGTCCGCTCGAGACGCTGCTCGCGACCTGGGGCATCAGCCTGATGCTGATCCAGTCGGTGCGCAGCATCTTCGGCGCCGCCAACGTGCAGGTGGAAAACCCGGCCTTCATGTCCGGCGGCATCCAGGCGTTCGCGGGCGTGGTGCTGCCCTGGAGCCGCATCGGCATCATCGTTTTCGCGGTTGCGGTGCTGATTTCCATCTGGCTGCTGCTCACCAGGACGCGGCTCGGGCTGTTCGTGCGCAGCGTGACGCAGAACCGCGACATGGCCTCCTGCGTCGGCGTGCCAACCGCGCGCGTGGATACCTGGGCCTTCGGCCTCGGCTCGGGCATCGCCGGGCTTGCCGGCTGCGCGCTGTCGCAGATCGGCAATGTCGGCCCCGACCTCGGCCAGGGCTATATCGTGGACTCGTTCATGGTGGTGGTGTTCGGCGGCGTCGGACAGCTCGCGGGCACCGTGTACGCGGCGCTGGTGCTCGGCTTCGCCAACAAATTCCTCGAATCGATGTCGGGTGCGGTAATCGCCAAGATCGCGGTGCTGGTGTTCATCATCTTCTTCATCCAGCGCCGGCCGCAGGGGCTGTTCGCGGTCAAGGGCAGGGCGGTAGACGCATGAGCGCGACCTCCGGCCGCCTGTACGGCCGCAAAGGCTGGGTTGTTCTCGGGGTTTTCGCTTTCATTCTGTTCGCGATTTTTCCCGTGCTGAGCCTGAAAATCTCCCCGGACAGCCCGTTGCACCTGTCGCAGTACTGGGTGACGCTGATCGGCAAGATCATGTGTTATGCGATCGTCGCCATCGCCATGGACCTCGCCTGGGGCTACGGCGGCATCCTGTCGCTCGGGCACGGCCTGTTCTTCGCGCTCGGCGGCTACTCGATGGGCATGTACCTGATGCGCCAGATCGGGCGCGAGGGCCAGTACCAGTCGGACCTGCCCGACTTCATGGTGTTCCTCGACTGGAAGGAGTTTCCCTGGCAGTGGTGGAACACCGACCAGTTCTGGTGGGCGGCGCTGCTGGTGGTGCTGGTGCCGGGACTGCTGGCGCTCGTGTTCGGCTTCTTCGCGTTCCGCTCGCGCGTCAAGGGGGTGTATTTCTCGATCATCACGCAGGCGCTTACCTTCGCCGCGATGCTGCTGTTTTTCCGCAACGCCACCGGCTTCGGCGGCAACAACGGCTTCACCGACTTCAAGCGCATCCTCGGCCTGCCGATCACCACGCCGGAGACCCGGATGGTGCTTTTCGTCTGTACAGGTTTTTTTCTTATTGGAACCCTTCTCTTGGGGCGGTGGATTGTGACCTCCAAATTTGGCCGCGTGCTCGCCGCGATCCGCGACGCCGAGACGCGGGTCGCGTTCTGCGGCTACAACACGGTGCACTACAAGCTCGCGATCTTCACGCTCTCGGCGGTCATCTGCGGCATCGCGGGGGCCCTTTACGTGCCGCAGGTCGGCATCATCAACCCGAGCGAGATGTCGCCCGCCAATTCGATCGAGATCGCGATCTGGGTCGCGGTGGGCGGCCGCGGCACGCTCGGCGGCGCGATCGTCGGCGCCGGGCTGGTGAACTACGCCAAGAGCTTCTTCACCCAGGTCTTCCCCGAGTACTGGCTCTACGCGCTCGGCCTGATCTTCATCCTGGTGACCCTGTTCCTGCCGCAGGGGGTGATGGGCTTTTTCAACAGGAAGAACAAATGACGGCCGGCGCGATCCCGGCGAAGGAGGGCGGCTCGTTCAGCCACGTCGCCACCGCGGGCCTCGACGCCACGCACGGCGTGGTGCTGTACCTCGAGGACATCTCGGTATCGTTTGACGGCTTCAGGGCGCTGAACAAGCTCTCGCTCTCGATCGACGTCGGCGAGCTGCGCTGCGTGATCGGCCCGAACGGCGCCGGCAAGACCACCATGATGGACGTGGTCACCGGCAAGACGCGGCCCGACGAGGGCAGCGCGTTCTTCGGCCAGACCATCGATCTGACGCGCATGTCGGAGGCCGAAATAGCCCATGCGGGCATCGGCCGCAAGTTCCAGAAACCGACCATCTTCGAGCAGCACAGCGTGTTCGAGAACCTGGAACTGTCGATGAAGGCGGACAAGCGGGTGCGGAGGACCCTGTTTTCGGTTTTGTCTTCGAGTGAAAAAGATTCAATCGCGGAAACCCTCAGGCTGATTCGATTGAACGACAGTGCCGATCGCGTCGCGGGTCTGCTGTCCCATGGCCAGAAGCAATGGCTCGAGATCGGCATGCTGCTGATGCAGGAACCGAGGCTCCTGCTGCTGGATGAACCGGTGGCCGGCATGAGCGACGAGGAGACCGAGCGCACCGGCGAGCTGTTCGTCTCGCTCGCCGGCAGGCACTCGCTGGTGGTGGTCGAGCACGACATGGCGTTCATCGAGAAAATCGCGCGCAAGGTCACGGTGCTGCACGAAGGCAGCGTGCTCGCCGAGGGGCCGATGGCCCAAGTGCAGAATGATCCGAAAGTCATTGAAGTGTATTTGGGGCGTTGATGCTTAAGGTCGAAAAGCTGAATCAGTATTACGGGGGCTCACATATCCTCCGGGACCTGTCCTTCGAAATCCCCGCGGGCAAGGTGACGGCGCTACTGGGCCGCAACGGCGTCGGCAAGACGACGCTGCTGCGCACGCTGATGGGGCTGATCCCGGCGAAGAACGGCGAAATCATTTTTGATGACAGGAAAATAACGCATGTGAAACCCTACGAACGTGCGCGCGCGGGGATCGGCTACGTGCCGCAGGGCCGCGAGATCTTCCCGCGCCTCACGGTGGCGGAGAACCTGGAGATGGGCCTGGCGACGCGGCCGCGCGGTGCGCGCGTGCCCGAGCGCATCTTCGGGATGTTCCCGGTGCTCGGCCAGATGCTGGGGCGGCGCGGCGGCGACCTCTCGGGCGGCCAGCAGCAGCAGCTCGCGATCGGCCGCGCGCTCGCGATGGGCCCCAGGCTGCTGATCCTGGACGAACCGACCGAGGGCATCCAGCCCTCGATCATCAAGGACATCGAGCGCGCCATCGGCGCGCTCGCCGCGACGGGCGAGATGGCGATCCTGCTGGTCGAGCAGTACTACGACTTCGCGCGCTCGCTGGCGGATCAGTACATCGTGATGGAACGCGGCGAGATCCTGAAGAAGGGCGCGGGCGCCGACATGGAGCGGGACGGCGTCAAGGCCCTGCTGGCGGTATGATTCCGCGATGCAGGTCGCAGAGCCGCTCGTCAGTTCCTGGAAGGCCAGTCTTGCCCTCGAATTTTGCCTTCAGGATCAAAAAACGACACTCGCCAGGAAAGTTCACGACGGCCCGCTGGTGGTCCAGAAGGCGCTCTACCCC
The DNA here is from genome assembly GCA_001770285.1 of Betaproteobacteria bacterium RBG_16_66_20. Lineage (GTDB taxonomy): Bacteria > Pseudomonadota > Gammaproteobacteria > Burkholderiales > SG8-39 > RBG-16-66-20. The sequence continues at coordinate 22,114 of MEQQ01000031.1, read as the reverse complement.
GAGGGAGGCGAAGTCTGCCATGCGATCGTGGTGCACCCGCCGGGCGGGATTGCGGGCGGGGATGAATTGAACCTGGACGTCAAGACGGGAAGCGGGGCCGCGGCCCTGCTGACCACGCCGGGCGCGACCAAGTGGTACCGCTCGGCGGGGGCATGGGCGAGGCAAAGCGTTGCGTTCGATGTGAAGGGGACGCTCGAATGGCTGCCGCAGGAGACGATCGTGTTCGACGGCGCGCTGGCCGACACGGGATACGAAGTGGATCTGGGCCCGGACGCCGGTATCATCGGTTGGGACATCGTGTGCCTGGGGCGCACCGGCTCCGGCGAGCGCTTCACGCGCGGGACCTTGCGCTCTTCGATGCAGCTGCGCCGCGAGGGAAAACTGCTGTGGCGGGAGCGCGCGCGCATCGACGGCGGCGGCAGGCTGCTCGATTCGCCGGCGGGATTGGGCGGCAGCCCCGTTTTCGGAACTCTGTTTGCTTGTTCCTTGAATTTGAATCAAGAACTTGTAACGGAAATGCGAAAAACAGAACCTGAATCGGGCCGCGGCGCGGTGACACTGCTTCCCGGCATCCTTCTGGCCCGCTACCTCGGCGATTCGACCGAGGCGGCGCGGCGCTACTTCATCGCGCTATGGCGTATTCTCCGACCCGAGCTCGCCGGCCGCGAAGCGATCGAACCGAGGATCTGGAGCACATGACAGTCGAAAAATCCGCGAAATTGTTCGTCAAGGCGAGCCGCTCCCAGGGGATGGCCGAGATCGAGAAGGCCACCAAGCTTCTGCTGGACGCGCGCCGCTCCCGGAAACCGGCCGTGACCGGGGACGTGGTCCTGAAAAGCGAGAAGGACGCCTACCGCGTGCAGGAAGCCGTGTTCGCGCAACTCTGGCCGGGCGCCAAGCCCGCGGCGTGGAAGGCGGGCGGTCCGAGCGACAAGGTCGAGCCGACCGCGGCGCCGATCCCGGCGGAAAATCTCCTGCGCAGCCCGGCGAGCGTCGCGGCGGCGAGCATGAACCTGCTCGGCGTCGAGGCGGAAATCGGTTTCCGCCTGGCGCGCGATCTGCCGCCGCGCGCGAAGCCGTACTCGGAGAGGGCGATCGTCGCCGCGGTGGGAGAGGTGCTGGTGGCGATCGAGCTGTGCGACACGCGCCTCGCGGACTGGAAGGCGACCTCCGGCCTGTGGAAGCTGGCCGATTTCCAGAACAACGGCGCGCTGATCGTCGGCAGCGGAACCAAGGAGTGGCAGAAGATCGATTTCCTGCAGCAGGAAGTCGAATTCAGGATCGGCGACAGGGCCCGCAAGGCGAAGGGCGCGCATTCGTTCGGCAACCCTTTCCGCCTGGTGCCCTGGCTGGTCGCGCATGCCGCCAGGCACGGCATGGGCCTGCATGCCGGCGACATCGTCACCACCGGCGCATGGACCGGCCTGGAGATCGCGAAAGCGGGCGATGTAGTCACGGCGCGATTTCCGGGAATCGGCGAAGCGACGGTGCGAATACTTTGAGATGGAACTGACCCCCAGGGAGAAGGACAAGCTGCTCGTCTTCACGGCGGCCCTGCTGGCCGAACGCCGCAAGCAGCGCGGACTCAAGCTCAACTACCCGGAGGCCGTGGCGTTCATCAGCGCGGCGATCATGGAAGGCGCGCGCGACGGCAGGAGCGTCTCCGAGCTGATGGGATGGGGCGCGACGCTGCTCAGGCGCGAGGAGGTGATGGAAGGCGTGCCGGAGATGATCCCCGAGATCCAGGTGGAAGCGACCTTTCCGGACGGCAGCAAGCTGGTGACCGTCCACAACCCGATCGTCTGATGGCCAACGGCAAGGAGCGGCGCCATGATTCCCGGTGAGTTCGACATCGCCAAGGGCGACCTCGAGCTCAACAAGGGGCGCCGCGCCGTAAGCTTGAAAGTCGTGAATTCAGGTGACCGGCCCATTCAGGTCGGGTCGCACTACCACTTCTACGAAACCAACGAGGCGCTGAAATTCGAGCGTGCGAAGGCCTACGGCTGCCGGCTCAACATCGCCGCGGGCACTGCGGTGCGCTTCGAACCCGGGCAGACAAGGACTGTGGAACTGGTTTTGCTGTCTGGAAACAGAAAAGTATTCGGGTTTGCCGGGAAGGTAATGGGGTCACTGAAGTGAAAATCTCAAGACAGGCCTACGCGGAAATGTTCGGGCCGACCACCGGCGACCGGGTGCGGCTCGCCGACACCGACTTGTGGATCCAGGTGGAGAAGGACTTGACCGTCTACGGCGAGGAAGTGAAGTTCGGCGGCGGCAAGGTGATCCGCGACGGCATGGGGCAGGGGCAGCTGGTCGCGGCCCGGGTCGCCGACACCGTGATCACCAACGCTCTGATTGTCGATCACTGGGGCATCGTCAAGGCCGATATCGGCATCAAGGACGGCAAGGTCTGGAAAATCGGCAAGGCGGGCAACCCGGACATCCAGCCCGCGGTCACGATCCCGATCGGCGCCGGCACCGAGGTGATCGCGGGCGAAGGCCTGATCGCCACCGCGGGCGGCATCGACTGCCACATCCACTTCATCTGCCCGCAGCAGATCGACGAGGCGCTGATGTCGGGCGTCACCACCATGATCGGCGGCGGCACCGGCCCGGCGACCGGCACCTCCGCCACCACCTGCACGCCCGGCCCCTGGCACATCCACCGCATGCTCGAGGCGGCGGAGGCGTTTCCGATGAACCTGGGCTTCCTCGGCAAGGGCAATGCCTCCTTGCCTTTGCCTTTGATTGAACAGGTAAAGGCCGGCGCGATCGGTCTCAAGCTTCACGAAGACTGGGGCACCACGCCGGCGGCGATCGACAACTGCCTCGCCGTCGCCGAGAAGATGGACGTGCAGGTGGCGATCCACACCGACACGCTCAACGAGTCGGGCTTCGTGGAGACCTCGGTCGCGGCGATGAAGGGCCGCTCGATCGCCACCTTCCATACCGAGGGCGCGGGCGGCGGGCACGCCCCCGACATCATCCGGGTCTGCGGCGAGCCGAACGTCCTGCCCTCAAGCACCAACCCGACCCGGCCTTACACGGTGAACACCGTCGCCGAGCACCTCGACATGCTGATGGTCTGCCACCACCTCGATCCGGCGATCGCCGAGGACGTGGCGTTCGCCGAATCGCGCATCCGCAAGGAAACCATCGCCGCAGAGGACATTCTGCATGATCTTGGCGCGTTTTCCATGATGTCCTCGGACTCGCAGGCGATGGGGCGTGTCGGGGAAGTCATCATCCGCACCTGGCAGACGGCTCACAAGATGAAGCTGCAACGCGGTTCCCTGAGGCAGGACAAATCGAAGAACGACAATTTCCGCGTCAAGCGGTACATTGCCAAATACACCATCAACCCCGCGATCGCCCATGGCATCTCGCATGCCGTCGGCTCGATCGAGGCCGGCAAGCTGGCCGATCTGGTGCTGTGGAAACCGGCGTTCTTCGGCGTCAAGCCGTCGCTGATCCTGAAGGGCGGCATGATCGCCGCGGCCGCGATGGGGGACCCGAATGCCTCCATCCCGACGCCGCAACCGGTGCACTACCGGCCGATGTTCGGCGCCTTCGGCAAGGCTTTGCGAAATACGTCGGTGACGTTCGTTTCAAAAGCTTTTCTGAAGGCAAAAGAATTGCAGAAGATGAACCTGCGATCCCTCGTTGCGGTGAAAAATATCCGCAAAGTCGGCAAGAAGGACATGATCCACAACAGCTGGCTGCCGCAAATCACGGTGGACCCGGAAACCTACGAGGTGCGCGCCGACGGCGAGCTGCTCGCCTGCGAGCCGGCCAGGGTGCTGCCGATGGCGCAGCGATACTTCCTCTTCTGATGCTCGAGATCAAATCCAAGCTGAAAATTCCGCGCACCGCCTACAAGCTGGAGGTGCGCGGCACGCTGAAACTTCCGTTCGAGGCGCGGCAGAAAAGCCGCCTCAAGACCAGACTCGCCTCGGGCGAGGAGGTCGGGCTGATGCTGCCGCGCGGCGACGTCCTGCGCGGCGGCGACCTGGTCACCGCCTCCGACGGGCGCGTGATCGAAGTGGTGGCCGAGCCGGAAAAGGTGCTGCACGTGGAGTGCAAGACCCCGGCGGGCCTGGCGAAGGCGGCCTATCACCTCGGCAACCGGCACGTGCCGGTGCAGGTGGGCGAGGGTTTCCTGCGGCTC
>MEQQ01000031.1:15831-17911 GCA_001770285.1 Betaproteobacteria bacterium RBG_16_66_20 | reverse complement strand
GCTCGGTGCAAAGGTCAGGCACATGGAAGCGCCCTTCGAACCCGAGGCCGGCGCGTATGCGGGCGGCCATCATCGGCACGACGAAACGGGGCATGGCGGGAAGATCCATGATCGCCATCACGAGCATGATCACGACCATGATCATGAGCATTGTGATCACCCGCATCACCACCACAAATGAACCTGGTCAAGCTCCTTCAGCTTGCAAGTCCGATCCTGCCGGTAGGCGCCTACAGCTATTCCGGCGGTCTCGAGGCGGCGATCGAGGCGGGTGTCGTCAGCGACGCGGCAAGCGCGGAACGCTGGATCGGCGACGTGCTGGAATTCTCGATCGCGCGCATGGAAGGGCCGGTTCTTTTTTCCTTCATTTGTTCTTTCAATCAAGAGCGTTTGAACGCAATTCAGGAACTGAATGAGAGATTCCTGGCGAGCCGGGAAACGGCGGAACTGCGCGCCGAAACCGTGCAGATGGGTTATTCGCTGAACCGCTTGTTCGAGGACCTGGGGCTTGGCGAAGTGCCGGTGGCGGAACCGTCCTTTCCGGCCGCTTACGCGTACGCGGCAGCGCAATGGAAGATCGAACCCGAAGCCGCGCTGCAGGCCTATCTCTGGGCCTGGCTCGAGAACCAGGTCATGGCCGCCATGAAAGCGGTTCCGCTCGGGCAGACGGATGGCCAGCGGATTTTGCTGTCGTTAGGCGGCCTTTTACCTTCCCTGACGGAAAAGGCGAAGAATATGAAAGAACGGGAGCTGGGAAACTTCGCGCCGGGGCTGGCGATGTTGTCGGCGAAGCACGAGACGCAATACAGTAGGCTGTTCCGCTCGTGACCCTTAGAGTGGGAATCGGGGGCCCGGTCGGCTCCGGCAAGACGGCACTGGTGCTGGCGCTGTGTAAGCGGCTGCGCGATCGGTTCAACATCGCGGTGGTCACCAACGACATCTACACCGAAGAGGACGCCCAGTTCCTGGTGCGCAACGAGGCGCTCGCGGCCGAGAGAATCATCGGCGTGGAGACCGGCGGCTGTCCGCACACCGCGATCCGCGAGGACGCCTCGATCAACCTGGAGGCGGTGGCGCGGCTGAACCGGCGCTTCCCGGGCCTCGACCTGATCCTGATCGAGTCGGGCGGCGACAACCTCGCCGCGACCTTCAGCCCGGAGCTCTCGGACCTGACGCTCTACGTGATCGACGTCGCCGCGGGCGACAAGATCCCGCGCAAGGGCGGTCCCGGCATCACCAAGTCCGATCTGCTCGTGATCAACAAGATCGACCTCGCGCCCATGGTGGGCGCGTCGCTGGAAGTGATGGAGCGCGACGCGCGCAGGATGCGCGGCGCGCGGCCGTTCGTGTTCTCGAACCTCAAGACCGGTCAGGGACTCGATGCGATTGTGAAGTTCATCGAGACGGAAGGAATGCTCTTCGCCGCTAGCGCTTGAAGAACGCCGCCAGCAGCGCCTTGGTTTCCGGAGCGGGGTTGACGAAGCGGCAACCCGAACGCAGCGCGTGGCTGCCGTCCGGCAGCGTCACCGGGCAGGAATAGCGCACTTCGAGGTCGACCGCGACCGGAGCGCGGCCCGGCACCTCGATGCGGCAGCCCTTCAGGATCGTGCCGGGCTCGAGCGTGATGTTGGATGCATATTGCACGAAGCCGAGGCCGCCGGCGCTGATGTCCAGCATGCTGCCGTCGAAGGAAATGACCCCGGCCGCGTCGGCGATGAAATGCAGCGGCGCCTGCGGCTGCACGTTCAGCCGCTCGTGCTCGCGGCGCTGGTTGGTCGCCATCACGTCTGGAAAGCGCATGCGGATCGCGGGCCGGCCGCCGTGCTCGGCGCGCTGCGGTTCCGCGGCCGCGAATTCGACGTGCATGCCCAGCGACATCGCGCGGAAGCTCGCGCGCGGGCGCGCCAGCAGCGCTTCGTTCGCCGGCTGGTTCGCGCTCGGCTCGAGCAGGATATAGGCGCGGCGCGGGTCGACGAGCAGCAGCTTCGAGGTGAACGCAAGCGCCTCTCCCGCGAGATTCGCGCGCAGCGGCTCGCCGCGCGCTGCCAGCACGCCGAGCACGCGCGCGATCTCCTCTGGG
>MEQQ01000031.1:8721-15807 GCA_001770285.1 Betaproteobacteria bacterium RBG_16_66_20 | reverse complement strand
GATGCATCTGGTGGCGGTCCGCCTGCGGCCATGGCGCTTCCTAGCCGCGCATTCCCGCAAGCCTCGCGGCGGCGCGCGGGTATACCTTCGCGACGTTGTCCTGGAAGATCTTCTTCTTGTCCGCCGCGGATACCCAGTCGACGGCGTCTATGTAGCGCTTGGTGTCGTCGTAGTACTGGCCGGTCTCCGGGTCGATGCCGCGCACCGCGCCGACGACCTCGGCAGCGAACAGGATGTTGTCGGCGGGGATCACCTTGAGCAGCAGCTCGATTCCCGGGAGGTGATACACGCAGGTGTCGAAGTACACGTTCCCGAGCAGCAGTTCCTTCAACGGCGGCAGCTTCATGTCCTGCGCCAGGCCGCGGTAGCGGCCCCAGTGGTAGGGCACCGCGCCGCCGCCGTGCGGGATGATGAATTTCAGCGTCGGGAAGTCCTTGAACAGGCTGGAGGTCAGGAACTGCATGAACGCGGTGGTATCGGCGTTGATGTAGTGCGCGCCGGTGGCATGAAACACGGGATTGCACGAGGAGCTGACGTGCACCATCGCCGGTACGTCGAGTTCCACCATCTTCTCGTAGAGCGGGTACCACCACCTGTCGGTGAGCGGCGGCTCCTTCCAGTGGCCGCCCGAGGGGTCCGGGTTCAGGTTGCAGCCGACGAAGCCGAGCTGCTGCACGCAGCGCTCCAGTTCCGGGATGCAGTTCGCGGGCGGCACGCCGGGCGATTGCGGCAGCTGGCACACGGCGACGAAATTGCCCGGATAGAGCGAGCAGCAGCGGTGCACAAGGTCGTTGCACTCGCGCGTCCAGGCGAGGCTCACTGCGGCGTCGCCGACGTGGTGCTCCATGGCGCTCGCGCGCGGCGAGAAGAAGGTGACATCCGTGCCGCGCTCGCGCTGGATCCTGAGCTGCGCGCCTTCCAGGCTGTCGCGGATCTCGCCGTCGGTGATCTTCAGAGTGCCGGGCGCTTTCCCCGAAACCTGGAGTTTTCTCCAGTCTCCAAGTGCGCCGGGAGCAGTCGTATAGTGGCCGTGGCAGTCGATGATCATCGTGTAGTGGGTGCAAGGCGTGGTGTGGAAAAGAGGGCCGCCGCTGCGATCACGAGCGCGTGCAGCGTGCAGTAGAAGGCGCCCGCGATGGCGGGCGGGTTGGTGGTGGCGAGGCCCACCCAGGGCACTTCGCGGTGCCAGTACCAGTTGCCGAGAGTGGTGCCGTAGAGCTCGAGCGTCAGCGTCAGGACGAACGAGCTCGCGAACAGGCGCCGCTGCGCCGGCAGCGAAAGCACCGAGACCGCGAGCATCAGGTAAAGCGGCACGGCGAGCGTATCCAGGCCGGTGATTGCCGCAAGCAGCGTATACGCGCCCGCGCCGCCGAGGATGCTGCGCGCGCCGATTTCGGGCATGCGGCGGGCAAGCGACAATCCCAGCATCAGCATCAGGGCGTGGCCGGGCGGCACGAACATCGGCACATTGCCGAGGCGGTAGGTATACAGGCCCCAGCCCAGCGACAGGAACATCTCGCCCGCGGTCGCGATCGCGACGCAGGCGAGGTAGATGCGCCGCTCGGCGCGCGGCAGCGGCGCGATCAGGCAAAGCAGCAGGGCCCAGACGACCGCGCCGATGGCAAGTTGCCCGGGCAGGTCCACGTGGATGTCCGCCCACAGTCCGAGCGCGAGCATCGCGATCGCCGCGAGCAACGTCGACGGACGGATTTCAGCCATTGATTTCACGCGGCACCTTGCCCGGCAGTCTATCAAGCGGCAGCGGACCTATACTAGCGATCGCATGAAAATATTCGACCTGACAGGCAAGACGGCCGTCGTCACCGGCGCCGCGCGGGGCATCGGCAAGGCTACCGCGGATCTGCTGGAGAAAGCAGGCGCTGCGGTTGCGCGAATCGATATTGACGCCGTGCCCGGCATCATTTCCGCAGATGTTGCAGATGAGGGAGCGCTCGAAAAGGCGTTCAGGAAGATCGGCGCCATCGACATCCTGGTCAACAACGCCGGCATCGCGGTGCGCAAGACCTCGCTCGACATCAGCCGCGCGGAATGGGAGCGCGTGATCGCGGTCAACCTCACGGGCCTGTTCCTGTGTTCGCGGATCGCGGCGCGCGCGATGAAGCAGGCGGGCGGGGACGGCTTGCCCCGCGGCGGCGCGATCGTCAACCTGGCCTCGGTCATGGGCTTCTCGGGCGGCATCTTCCCGAACCCCGCCTACCAGGCATCGAAAGGCGCAGTGGTGAACCTGACGCGCGCGCTCGCGCTCGAATTCGCCGAGTACCGGATCCGCGTCAACGCAGTCGCGCCGACCTTCGTGCGCACCGAGCTGACCACGCCCATTTTCAGCGATCCGGACGTGCTCAAGAAGGTCATGCACCACACCCCGCTCGGCGTGCTGCCCGAAGTGGACGACATCGCCGCAGCAATACTTTTCCTCGCGGGGCCAGCTGCACGATGCATCACGGGCGTGACCTTGCCTGTGGATTCAGGATACCTCGCCAGATGAAATTTCCGAACGAAAGCAAGGCTTACAGGGCAGCGCGCAACAAATTGCTGGGCGCAGAGAAGGCGCTGCGGAGGAAGATCGAGTCGGTCGCGGCGCTGCGCCGCAAGCTGCCGGCGGGCGGACCGGTGCCTGAGAACTACGTTTTCGAGGAACTTAGAAACGGCAATCCGGAGACCGTCCGCTTGTCGGAACTGTTCGCGAACGGCGACACCCTCGTCGCCTACAGCTTCATGTACGGCCCGAGGATGGCGCAGCCGTGCCCGATGTGCACTTCGATGCTCGATGCGCTGAACGGCAACGCGCCGCACATCGCGCAGCGCACTAACCTGGTCGTGATTGCCAAGTCCCCTATCGCGCGCATCGCCGAATTTACCCGCGCGCGCGGCTGGGACAGGCTGCGCCTGCTGTCATCCGCCGGCAACGGCTACAACCGCGACTACCAGGGAGAGGGGCCGGACGGCTCGCAGTGGCCGATGCTGAACGTGTTCGTGCGCCGCAAAGGCGTGGTGCGCCATTTCTGGGGCTCCGAGCTGCTCGGCGCCAAGGCCGAAGCGGGCCAGAACGACCGCCACGTGGACATGCTCTGGCCGCTGTGGAACGCGCTCGACCTCACGCCCGAGGGTCGGGGCAAGGACTGGTACCCCAAACTCGATTAGTCCTTACTAATTTCACTAATCCTTACTTTATGGTAAGATTTTGGCCATTCTAGGGAGCGCGCCATGGCCACCGCCATCGTCACCAGCAAGGGCCAGGTCACCATTCCGAAGCTCGTCCGGGACGGGCTCGGCGTCGAAACGGGCGACCGGGTCGAATTTGTCGAGCTTGAGAGAGGCGTCTACACCGTGGTCGCCGCGACCCGCGACGTCCGGGACCTCAAGGGGATGATCCCGAAGCCCGCCAGGCCGGTCAGTGTGGAGGACATGAACAAGGCGATCCGCCGGCACGCGGTGCGGTAGTGGTCGGCATCGACACCAACGTCCTGGTCCGCTACCTCGCCCAGGACGACCCGAAGCAGTCGGCGGTCGCGACCCGATTCATCGAGGGCAGCTTATCGGCAGACAATCCCGGCTTCGTCTCGACCATCACGCTGTGCGAAATCGCCTGGGTGCTGGCCGATAGCTACCGCGCCGACCGCAAGCGCATCCGCGCTGCCGTCGAGGGCCTGCTGGCGACGAAGCAGCTCGTGATCGAGCACGCGGAACTGGTCTGGAAGGCTTTGCGCGCCTGGGAGGGTGTGTCCGCCGATTTCAGCGACGCGCTGATCGGCCAGCTCGCGCTCGCGCATGGTGCCGATAAGACGGTGACCTTCGACCGGACGGCGGGCAAGCTACCGGGTTTCGAGTTGCTGGCGTAACCTGAGATCCGCGAGCGTTGCGATTCATGTCGACAGAAGTCGCCTCTTTCCGCAGGACTAGTAAATGATCGAAGCGAAAGGCTCTCCGATGAGACCGATACTGGGATGTGCGCTTGCCTGCCTGCTGGCGTGGAGCGGGGTTTGCCTTGGACAGACGTTTCCCTCGAAGCCGATGCGAATCCTGGTGTCCTCGCCGCCGGGCAGCTCGCCGGACATCCGCGCCCGGCAGATCGGCGCCAAGCTCGCGGAATCCCTCGGCCAGCCGGTGATCGTGGAGAACCGGCCCGGCGCCAACGGCCTTATCGCCGCGCGCGAAACGGTCAAGTCCGCGCCCGACGGGCACACCATGTTCCTCGCGCTGATCAACAACGCGATCGGCGACGTGCTCAAGCCCGATCCCTGCTGCCGGCTGAACCAGGAACTGGTGCCGGTTTCGCGCTTCACCATGACGCCGCTGGTGATGGTGGTGAATCCCTCGGTTTCCGCTTCTACGGTGAAAGAGTTCATCGAACTGGCAAGGGCAAAGCCGGACGCCTTGACCTATGCGTCTGCCGGGCCCGGCAGCATCAGCCAGCTGGTGGGCGAGTGGATCAAGTCCGAGGCCGGCATCAAGGTGCTGGAGGTGCCCTACAAGGGGGTGAACGCCGAGATTCCCGACCTTCTCGGCGGCCAGGTGATGGCGGCTTACGTGGTGCCCCAGGTGGTGGTGGCGTCGATCCGGTCCGGCAAGCTGCGCGCGCTCGCGGTGACGGCGCCGGCGCGCCTCGCGATGTTCCCCGAGGTGCCCACCACCGCCGAAGCCGGACTGCCGGGGATCGAGGCGATCGTGTGGAACGGCATCTTCGTTCCCGCGGGCACGCCGCGCGCTGCGATCCAGGTCCTGCACCGCGAGCTGGTGAAGGCCTACAACTCACCCGACGTCAAGAACCAGGTGATGAACACCGGCTCCGAGGTCGCCGCGGACTCGCCGGAGGAGTTCGCCGCCTTCGTGCGCTCGGAGGGCGCCAAGTGGGGCAAGGTGATCCGGGACGCCAACATCAAGCCGGAATAGCCGGCTGTCCTATTGATCCCTGCCGTACTACATTTTCAACACACGCTCCGCGTTGAGGTGCGCGATCTTCTCCCGGTCCAGATCGCTGATCGAAATCCTATTCAGGAAATCCATCGCGGTCTGATTGGCCTCGTAGGGCCAATCCACCGCGAATAGGATATTGTCCGCGCCGAGCGCGAGCAGCGTGCACACGAAGGCCGGCTCGTACCAGTTGCCGCTGGTGGTGACAAGCATGTTCTCCTTCAGGTATTCGAGCGGCGTGCGTTTCAGCCCGCGGCGCGCGGCAGCGCGATAGGTATGGTCGTTCAGGCGGTGCATCGCGAAAGGCAGCCCCTCGCCGAGGTGGCCGAGGATGAATTTCAGTTTCGGAAAAGCGTCGAACACGCCCGCGAACACGATCCTCAGAAAATGGCAGCTTGTGTCCACCGAGAAACCCCAGCCTGCGCGCGCGAGCTCCTCGTAATCCTCGAAATACGCCTTCATCGCATCCGGCGGCGGCAGCGTCGGATGCAGGTAAATCGGCACGCCAAGGGATTCGGCGCGCTCGAAGATCACCCAGTACTTCTTCTCGTCGAGGAAGCTGCCGCGTGTATGGCCGTGAATCATCGTGCCCTTGAAGCCGAGCTTGGTCACCGCGCGCTCGAGTTCGTCGGCAGCAGCTTTGGGGTCGGCGGTCGGCAGCGCGGCGAATCCTTCGAAGCGCCCCGGATACTTCTTCATCGCCTCATGGGCCCGGTCGTTCGCATCGCGCGCCATCGGAATCGCGACGTCCGCGCCGAACGCCTGTGCGCCGGGTGAGCCGAAGGAGAGCACCTGCACGTCGATGCCGGCGGTGTCCATGTACGCGATGCGCTTCGCGCCCAGATCGGCATTCTGCTCGACGATGTCGTGGCCAAGCTGCTCGCTGCGGCTCTTCAGATAGAAATTCCGGAACTCGTTGGCGCCGACTTTCTCCCGGTATATCGGGGTGATGAAATGTTCCTCGATCGCGATCGTCTTCATGGCAGGGTTTACCGGTTCAATGGAATCCGGATGCATAATGGATGAGCGAAGCATTCTGACACGACACAGGCGCCGACGGGGAAGGCGTTATCGCCGCCCCCGAAAGCGCGGCGACGCGCGCTGCCATAGAATGGCGGCAATACCAATATGGTGGAGGCAAGCATGACGATCACTGCATTTCAACGCGGCTTCAGCACGTTCGCCTGCGCGCTGCTATGCGCGCTGCCCACCTGGAGCCAGGCGCAGGACTACCCGAAGGGATCGATCACGGTAATCGTTCCACTCGCCCCGGGCGACGCGGTCGACATCGCCGCTCGCGCAATCGGCGACGAACTCTCCAAATCGCTCAAGGTTCCGGTGCTCGTGGTGAACCGCCCCGGCGCCGGCGGCGTGCTCGGCGCCGACGCCGTGGTCAGGGCGAGCAAGGACGGCTACACGATCGGTTTCACGATGAACGCCGCGCTCACCTTCCGGCGGGTGCTCGACCCGCAGACCGCGACCTACGACCCGATGAAGGACATCACGCCGCTCGGACTCGCGATGCGCACGCCGAGCGTGCTGGCCGTGCGCGGCGACCTGCCGTACCGGAATTTCGCCGAACTGGTCGCCTATGCCAAGGCGAATCCCGGCAAAGTGCGCATCGGCACGCCGGGCGCCGGTTCGGCGGGTGAGTTCGCCATCGCCACGATCAACTCGCTCGCCGGCACTGACCTTGCCGCGGTGCCGTTCAAAGGCGCTTCTCCCGCCATTATCGCGATGCGCGGCGGACACATCGAGGGCGTGGCGCTCGCGCTGGGCGTGCTGAGCGGTCACCTCAAGGACGGTGCGATGCGCGGCATCGTCACCTCGAGCAGCGCGCCGGATTTTCCCGACATCCCCACCCTCAGCGCCCTCGGCCATACGCAGCGGCTGCTCGGCGTCTGGGCCGCCTTCATCGCGCCGGCAGGCGTGCCTGCCGAAGTCAGCAGTACGCTGGTGCGCGCCATCGAGCGCGCGGTGAAGATGCCGGTTGTCGCGGCGCGCCTGCAGGCGCTCGGCATGGTCGAGGACTACCAACCGCCGGAGAAGCTGCTCGAGGAAATCCGCGACGAGACCCGCATCGTCGAGGAGTTCGCGCGCAAGGCGGGGCTCGTCAAGTAAAGGGACTATCCGCACGCGACTTTCATTACGATT
>MEQQ01000031.1:6104-8685 GCA_001770285.1 Betaproteobacteria bacterium RBG_16_66_20 | reverse complement strand
ATTCCTGGCCTTCGCTCGCCGCCGATATCGCGCAGCCGGTGTCCGCCCTTCATGCGATGATTGATGCGACATGAAAATAACCGCGATCGACACCTGCGTTCTCACCGTTCCGACGTCCAGGCAGATGGCGCTGGAATTCCCTCACCACAAGCTGGTGGTGGCCGAGATTGCGACCGACGAGGGAATCCGGGGCCTGGGCTACAGCCTGGTGTTCAGCGGCGGCGGCGCGGAATCGGTCCTTGCGTATCTCGACGCGCGCCTGAAGCCCCTGCTGATCGGCGAGGACCCGACCGCGGTTGAGCGCCTGTGGGAAAAGATGTACCGCGGCGACCGCAGCGTGCGCCGCGTCGGCATCGCGGGCATGGCCCTGTCCGCGCTCGACATCGGACTCTGGGACATCGCCGGCAAGGCGGCGAAGCTGCCGCTCCACAAGCTCTGGGGCGCGGTAACCGATCGCGTGCCCTGCTACGGCAGCGGCGGCTGGGGCAAGTACGGGGAGAAGGACCTGATCGCCGAGGCCGAGCGCTACGCCGGCATGGGATGCCGCTACTACAAGATGAAGATCCACGACCCCGACCCGCTCGCCAACCGGCGGCGCGTCGAGGCGGTGAACAAGGCCCTCGGCCCGGGCGTGCGCATGATGGTCGACGTCAACCAGAAGCTCGACGTGCCCGGCAACCTGCGCCAGGCGGCCGTGCTCGAGGACCTGGATCTCGTCTGGTACGAGGAACCGGTCCTCGCCGACGACATCGCCGCCTGCGCCGAGGTCGCCGGAGCGATACGAATTCCGGTGGCGACGGGAGAAAACAGCTACACGCGGTATGAATTCCGCGAGCTGATCGAGCGCAAGGCCGCGCGCTACCTGATGCCAGACGTGTGCCGCGCCAACGGCTTCAGCGAAACGCTCAAGATCGGGCATCTCGCCGCCGCCCACGGCATCGCCGTCTCGCCGCACCTGGTGTACGAAATCTCGATCCAGGTCTGCGGCGCGCTCGCCAACGGTTTTCTCGTCGAGCTCATGGACTGGATGCCGCCGGACCTGTTCGAGGAAATTCCCGCCTGCAAGGAGGGTCACGTTCGCATCCCCGATCGGCCGGGGCACGGCATGGCGCTGCAGCGCGGCGCGGTCTCGAAATACCGCAGCCAAGGCGGCCGTTCGTAAAGTAGGATTATCGACCAGCGTCAGCGAACATACCTTCCAATGGAGGTAGCATCGGCATGCGCAAATATCTGCATATCAATCTCGGCGAGCGCTCGGTCAGGACCGAGGAATTGCAGGGCGAGGCGGTGATACGCGCCGGCCGGCATTACATCGCCAAGACCCTGCTCGAGAGCGGCGTGGCCAAGGTCGAACCCCTGTCACCGGACAATCCGCTGATCTTTTCCGCCGGGCCGTTCGCGGGCACCAACTTCTCCAACGCCAACCGGCTCAGCGTCGGCTGCAAGAGCCCGCTGACAGGCGGCATCAAGGAAGCCAATTCAGGCGGCACCTTCGGCTTCGCGCTCGGCCAGCTCGAGACCGCCGGGCTCACCCTCCACGGCGCATCGAAGGACTGGGTGGTGATCCGCATCACCAAGGAGGGCGCCATTAGCTACGACAGCGCCGAGCCGTACCTGGGCAAAGGCAACGACGAAGTCGCGGCGCTCCTGTTCGAGAAATACGGCAAGAAAATCAGCTTCGCGCTGTGCGGCCCGGTCGGCGAATATCTCGGCCTCGTGTCTGGCATCGCGTTCGCCGACACCGACGGGCGGCCGTCGCGGCTCGCCGCGCGCGGCGGCGTGGGCGCGGTCATGGGCGCGAAGAAGGTCAAGGCCATCGTGATCGACGTTCACAAGATGCCGACTTTCCACGACCGCAAGAAGGTCATGGGCGCGATCCGCGAATACGGTGCGCGGCTTTCGAAGGAGCCGGCCATCGACACGTTCAAGCGTACCGGGACGGCGATGATGGGCGACATCACCAACCAGATCGGCGGGCTCCCGGTGCGCAATTTCAGCGCCGGTAGCTTGGTGAAAGCTTCCGAAGAGCCGCTCAAGCTCGGCGGGGACTACATCCGCGAGCAGAATCTGCGCCGCGGCGGGCAGATATCGCACGCCTGCATGCCGGGTTGCATGATCGAATGCAGCAACGTGTATGTCGATGCAGCCGGGAAAGAGATGGTTTCGCCGCTGGAATACGAGACCCTCGGCATCATGGGCAGCAATTGCGGGCTGGACGATCCCGACAACGTGGCCAGGGTCAATGCCGTCGCCAACGATCTCGGCGTCGACACCATCGAGGTCGGCGCCACGCTGGGCGTGCTGATGGAGGCCGGACAAGGCGCGTTCGGCGACATCGAGTTCATGCTGCAGGCAATGGATGACATGCGCCGGGGCAACGAGCGTGGCCGCCTGCTTGCGCAGGGGACCGCACGCGTGGGGGCGCATTACAAGGTTGCACGCGTGCCCGTGATCAAGGGGCAGGGCATCAGCGCCTACGATCCGCGCGTGATCGAAGTCACCGGCATTTCCATGATGGTCACGGCGCAGGGCGCCGATCACACCGCCGGCAACCTGCCGGTCTTCGACTGCAAGGGCAAGA
>MEQQ01000031.1:0-6071 GCA_001770285.1 Betaproteobacteria bacterium RBG_16_66_20 | reverse complement strand
GCGGCGAGCCTCGGCATCCAGACGCTGTGCGCGGCGGCCGATTCGCTCGGCCTGTGCATTTTCGGACGCTCCGTGACGAACGTCAGCGTCGAGCTCGTGGTGACCGCGCTCAACGACGCGCACGGCACCCGGCTCGACCCGTCGTTCATGCAGAAGCTGGGGCTCGAGACGCTGCGCCTGGAGTGGGAGTTCAACAAAGCGGCCGGTTTTACCGAGAAGGACGACGAGCTGCCGGAGTTCTTCTACGCCGAGCCCCTGCCTCCGACAGGCAAGACCGCGCGCCATCGCAGCGCCGAGGTCAATCGGCGCCTGCGGGAACTGCTAGCCTGAGTGCCGAAGGAGCGACTCTCAAGTAGACTATCGGCCTGCACCCCCTGAGGAGGAAATCCCATGCAGCTTTATTACCACCCCGCGTCCACCACCAGCCGCATCGTCCAGCATTTTGCGACGGACCAGGGCATCGATCTCGATTACAAGGTCGTCGACCTGTTCACCGGCGAGCATCTCAAGCCCGATTTCGCCAAGATCAATCCCAACTGCCTGGTACCGGTGCTCGAGGACGGCGACTTCCGCCTGACCGAATGCTCCGCGATCCTCAAGTACCTCGCCGACAAGGCGGGCTCGCCCGCGTATCCGAAGGACCTCAAGGCGCGCGCGCGCGTCAACGAAATGATGGACTGGTTCAACTCCAACATCTACAAGGACTTCGCCTACGGGCTGATCTATCCGCAGACCTTTCCGCACCACAAGCGGCCGAGCGACGCGGTCCAGGCGGGCACGCTCGAGTGGGCAAAGCAGAAGACGCAAGGCTGGCTGAAGATCCTCGATGCGAGCCTGATCGGCCCGAACAAGGCGTACCTGTGCGGCGACAAGATCACGCTGGCCGATTACATGGGCGCGGAGATGATCGCGCTCGGCGGGCTGCTGCGCTGCAGCTACGCCGCCTATCCGAACATCGAGCGCTGGCTCGGCAACATGAAGGCGCTCAAGGGCTGGCCGAAGGTGCACGAGGTGATCGACGGCTTCGCGGCTTCGCTCAAAGACAAGTCCTTCGTCGCAGTCTGAAACCACGCCGAATACGGGGAGGAATCCCATGATCCACCGCCTCCATCACAACGCCTACCGCTGCCGCGACTCGGAACAGACGCGCAGCTTCTACGAGGATTTCCTCGGGCTGCGGCTCGCCGGGACCCTGGAGATCAAGGAAACGAAAAGCGGCCGCAAGACCGAGACGCTGCACACGTTCTATGAAATGGGCGACGGTTCCTACCTGGCGTTTTTCGAGGCCCCGGACATGCCGTTCGAGTTCAAGATCCAGCACGATTACGACCTGCACATCGCCCTCGAGGTCGACCCGAAGACCCTGGACGAGATGCTTGCCAAGGGCAAGGCGGCCGGCATCGAGACGCGCGGCGTCTCGGACCACGGCTTCATTCATTCCATCTACTTCCGCGATCCGAACGGCTACGTGATCGAGCTTACGGCCAAGACTCCGGCCCACGGCCGCGCGATGGATCCGGCGGTCAACGGCGCGAGGGAGAAGCTCGAGCGCTGGACTGCCGCCAGGCAGCGGCGGACCGCAAGCGTTGCCTGATCAGGCGGGCGGCGGCTAACCGCCCTGCGCGAGGCGCGCGCGGTCGTGCGGGCGGTCGAAGTCGATCGCGGGCCCGACCGGCACGACGCCGCTCGGATTCAGCGTGCGATGGCTCTCGTAGTAGTGCCGCTTGACGTGGCCGGCATCGAAGGTCGCCGCGACTCCGGGCATCTGGTAGAGATCCCGCGCATACCCCGAGAGATTGGGGTAATCCGCGATCCGTCGCGCGTTGCACTTGAAATGCGAGAAATAGACCAGGTCGAAGCGCAGCAGCGTCACGAGCAGCCGGATGTCGGCCTCGGTCACGCGATCGCCGCACAGGTAGCGCCGCCGCGCGAGCCTCGCCTCGAGCCAGTCCAGCGTTTCGAATAGCGTCCCGACCGCGTCCTCGTACGCTGCCTGCGTCGTCGCGAAACCGGCCCTGTAGACGCCGTCGTTGAGCGTCTCGTAGATGCGCTGGTTCAGAGCGTCAATTTCCTCACGCAGATCCACGGGATAGTAATCGCCGGGGCGCGCCCCCGCGTCGTCGAACGCGGCATTGAACATGCGGATGATTTCCGACGACTCGTTGTTCACGATCGTTCGGTTCAGCTTGTCCCACAACACGGGCGTGGTGACACGGCCGGTATACGATCGGTCGGCCGCGAGGTAGACCTGGTAGAGAAACTCGGCGCCCAGCAGCGGATCGGGAACGACCCCGGGGCCGTCTTCGAAGGTCCAGCCGCGATCGAGCATGCGCCAGTGCACCACCGAGAGCGAGACCAGGTGTTGCAGGCCTTTCAGCGCGCGCAGGATCAGCGTGCGATGGGCCCAGGGACAGGCGAGGCTCACGTAGAGGTGATAGCGGCCCGGCGCGGCCGCGAAGCCCGCAGCTCCGGTAGGCCCCGCCGTCCCGTCGCGGGTCACCCAGTTCCGGAAGATGGTGCGCGGACGCACGAAGTGCCCGCCCTCGGCCGTGGTGTCGTACCACTGGTCGCGCCAGATGCCGTTGACAAGCAGCCCCATGACTCAGTAGCCCGCGGCGAAATCCACCGTATTGAGCGGCGCTTCGCCGCGCCGCAGGCGCTCTATGTTCTGCGCAATCTTGCCGACCGACGTGCGCGGCTCGGTGAGCGCGGCGATGTGCGGCGTGACGGTCACGCCGGGATGCGACCAGAGCGGGCTGTCGGCGGGCAGCGGTTCGGTCTCGAACACGTCCAGATAGGCGCGCGCCAGCTGCCCGGAATCGAGCGCCGCGAGCAGGTCCGGGATCACGACATGCGCGCCGCGGGCGACGTTGATGACGCAGCCGTCTTTGGGCATGAGGGAGAGCATTCTTGAATTTATTATTCCTTGCGTTTTTCCCGTCAACGGCAAGAGGCATACGAGTGCGTCACTGCGTCGAACCACTTGTTCCAGATCTGTAGAGCAAAACACTGCCTCAAGTTTCTTCGGCCGGCGGCTCCAGCCGGCGACGTTGAACTCCAGCGCGCGCAGCTTCGCTGCGACCGAGCCGCCCAGCTCGCCCAGGCCGAGCAGGCCGATGGTCCGGTCCGAGGCCAGGTACTGGCGCCGGCGCTTCCAGACCCTGTCATGCTGGAATTGCCGGTAGCACCAGAAGTGCCGGTGCCAGTCGAGGACCTGCGCGATCACGGTCTCGCCCATCGCCGCGACCATCCCGGGATCGATCAGGCGCGCGACCGGCACGCCGCGCGGCAGTTCGGGATCGCCGACGATGTTCTCGACGCCCATCCACAAGGACTGGATGAGCTTGAGGCGCGCCAGCCCGGAGAACATGCCCCCCGGGTGCGTCGCGACCAGCGCGACGTCGATGTCGCCGCCGTTGGTGTCCGGCCAGGCGAAGAACCGGTCCTGCGGCAGCGCCTTTTGCAGCAGCGGGAACCAGAACTCCGGTTGCTCCTTGGTCGAAGCGAACAGGATGTTCACTGGCCGGGCTTGAAGCCCGATGCCTTGATCACCGGTCCCCACTTGTCGTAGTCGGCGCGCAGGATCTTCGCCAGCTCCGCCGGCCCCAGGCCGGTGGGTTCGAGCCCCATCTGCTCGAGGCGCTGTTTCACCTCGGGCGAGCGCACCGCGTCGATGGCTGCGCTGGCGTAGCGATCGACGATCTCCTTGGGCGTGCCGGCGGGCGCGAACAGCGCGTACCAGGCGCTCGCTTCCAGCTCGTAGCCCAGTTCCCTGAATGTCGGCACCTCGGGCGCGAGCGAGGCGCGCTTCGCGCCGGCCACCGCCAGCAGGCGCGCCTTGCCCGAGCGCACCAGCGTCATCGCATCGGCGAGCACGAAAACCGCCGCCTTGACCTCGCCGCCGGCGAGCGCCTGCAGCGCGGGGGCCGTGCCCTTGTAGGGGACATGCGTCATGTCCAGGCCGGCGGCCCTGGAGAACATCACGCCCAGATAGTGCGGCAAGCTCCCCGCTGCGGCCGAGGCGTAGTCGCCGAGCCTCGGATCCTTCTTCACCAGCGCGACGTAATCCGCGACTTTCTTCGCCGGCAGTTCGCCATTTACCACCAGTGCGAGCTGGAAGTCGCAGATGTGCGCCACCGGCACGAAGTCCTTGAACGGGTCGTAGCGCACCGAGGCGCCGTGCGAATGCGGAAACGCGACCATCGGCGCGAGCGGCGTAAGCAGGATCGTGCCGCCGTCCGGGGCGGCGTTCCTGACCGCCTCGGTGCCGACGATGCCGCCCGCGCCGGGCCTGTTCTCGACGATGACGTTCATGCCGAGGGGCGCGCGCATTCGGTCGGCGAGCAACCGGGTCAGCAGATCGCTGGCGGCCCCGGGTGGATAGCCGAGCACGATCTTGAGCGTCCGGTCCTGCGCCGCCGCGGGCAGCGACAGCGCGAATGCGAGAACAAGCGCGGCAAATTTCATGATTTCATTTCCCCCGACTTGCCGATGGTAGCATTCGCCAAAACTAATTCAACGGTCGGACCCAGCGAAAGGGATTTGATGGCAAGCGCACTTTTTTCCCCGATCACGCTCCGCGGCCTCACGCTCAAGAACCGCATCGCCGTCTCGCCGATGTGCCAGTACAACTCGGACAACGGTTCGGCCGGCGACTGGCATCTGATGCACCTGGGCTCGTTTTCGCTCGGCGCGGGCGCCCTGGTGATGACCGAAGCAACGCATGTCAGTCCCGAGGGGCGGATAACGCTGAAGTGCGCGGGCATGTATTCCGACGACAACGAGGCCGCGGCGAAGCGCGTCATCGATTTCTGCAAGCAGTACGGCATCGCCGCGCACGGGCTGCAGCTGGGGCACGCGGGCCGCAAGGGCTCGACGCTGCCGCCCGCGCTCGGCGGCAAGCCCTTGAAGCCCGGGGAAGGGGCGTGGCAGACGCTGGCGCCCTCGGCGCTGCCGTTCGCGCCGGACTGGCACCTGCCGAGCGCAATGACCAAGGCCGATATCGAGCGCACCAAGTCTGATTTCGTTGCCGCTGCGCAGCGCGCCCGGCGCATCGGCTACGACCTGATTGAGATGCACGCGGGCCACGGCTACCTGATCCACCAGTTCCTGTCGCCGATTTCGAATCAGCGCCGCGACGAATACGGCGGCTCGCTGGAGAATCGCATGCGCCTGGCGCTGGAGACTTTCGCCGCGATGCGCGCGGTGTGGCCCGTCGACAAGCCGATGGGTGCGCGCGTATCGGCGACCGACTGGGTGGACGGCGGCTGGACGCCCGAGGAGACCGTGGTGCTGGCGCGGGAACTGAAGAAGCTCGGCTGCGACTATCTGGACGTGTCCTCCGGCGCGCTCGACCCGCGCGCCAAGATTCCGCTCGCGCCTGGCTACCAGGTGCCGTTCGCCGAGAAGGTGCGCAAGGAAGCCGGCATTCCGACCATGGGCGTGGGACTGATCACGGCTGCGCGCCAGGCCGAGGAGATCGTCGCCTCGGGCAAGGCGGACATGATCGCGCTGGCGCGCGGCGCGATGTGGGACCCGCGCTGGGCCTGGCACGCGGCCGAAGAGCTCGGCGCCGAGGCGCCCTACGCGCCGAAGACGATGCCCTGCCATCCGTCCCTGCGGCCGCAGGTATTTCCGAACCGGGCGAAGTAGTTTCTTGCATACAAACGGGAGATCCCGATGTCCCTAGACGCTGCCGCCTTTGACCTGACCAATGCCGCCGTGGTGTTGCGCCTGATCTGTTCGCTGTTTTTCTTTCCGCATATCTATTTCAAGATCTTCGGCAATCCGCCGCCGGCGCTGGGTTTCTTTGTCCAGGCCGGGTTCAAGCCGCCGGCGTTCTACATGCGCGTCGCTCTGGTCGTCGAGAGCGTGGCCGCGCTCGGCCTGCTGTTCGGCATCTACACGCAGTGGGCCGCGCTGCTGGGCGCTGCCAGCCTGGCGGTCGCCGCGGTCGCCGTGTGCGTCCTCAACCGCTCGTTGAAGTGGCTGTGGAACCTGGGCGGCATGGAATTCCCGGTGTTCTGGGCCATCGCCTGCATCGTGGTCGCGATGCTGTACTGGAACTGAAC
>MEQQ01000030.1:10088-11994 GCA_001770285.1 Betaproteobacteria bacterium RBG_16_66_20 | reverse complement strand
GAAATGGGGCAAGCGGACGTCGTTCCCGCGCAGCGTCAAGCTGAAGGGCAACGAGGCGGTCTGGTTCTCGTGGATCGTCTACAAGTCGCGCAAGGACCGCGACCGGGTGCTCGCCAAGGTGATGAAGGACAAGCGCCTCGCCTCGATGATGGATCCGAAGGCGATGCCCTTCGACGCCAAGCGCATGATCTACGGCGGGTTCAAGGTCATCGTCGATCTCTAGGACGGAAAAACAAGGAGCCAGCATGCAAGTCCAGCCCTATCTGTTCTTCGACGGCCGCTGCGAAGAGGCTCTCGAGTTCTACAAGAGCGTGCTCGGCATCAAGCTCGAGATGCTGATGCGCTTCAAGGACAGCCCGGAGCCGCCGCAGCCCGGCATGTGCCCGCCGGGGTCCGAGGACAAGGTGATGCACGCGAGCTTCCGCGTCGGCGACACCCTGGTGATGGCGTCCGACGGCATGGCGAAGGGCAAGCCCGAGTTCAAGGGGTTTTCGCTGTCGCTCGACGCGGCGACCGAGGCGGAGGCGGATCGCCTGTTCGCCGCGCTGGGCAAGGGCGGGCAGGTGCAGATGCCGCTGGCGAAGACCTTCTTCTCGCCGCGCTTCGGCATGGTCGCCGACCGCTTCGGCGTGTCCTGGATGGTCATCGTGCCGCCGAAGGCCTAGCCGCGACGCAGAAAGGGTCGGTCATGTCCGCGACGTTCGAGCTCGAAGGGCGGACTTTCATCGCGTTCAATGGCGGACCGCATTTCCAGTTCTCGCCCGCCATCTCCCTGTTGGTGAACCGCGGGCTAGGCGGAACTTTGCGGTTAGAATGATCGTTCTCCCAGGAGGCGAAAATGCTGCTCAGCAATCTCGAACTCGTGCCCGGGCGCCGAGTCGTCAAGCATCTGGGGCTGGTGCAAGGCAGCACGGTGCGCGCCAAGCACGTCGGCAAGGACCTGTTCGCCGGGCTGAAGAACATCATCGGCGGCGAACTCAAGGCCTACACCGAACTGCTCAAGGAGTCGCGCGAGGAGGCCGTCGAGCGCATGGTGAAGCAGGCCGAGTCGGCCGGCGCCAATGCGGTGCTGAACATCCGCTTCGCCACCTCCTCTATCACGCAGGGGGCCGCCGAGATCCTCGCTTACGGCACGGCGGTGACGCTCGAGTAGACCGGCCGTGGACCTGATCCTTCAGAACTTCGACCTCTTACTCTTCGCGGTCCTGTTCATCACGGGTTATGTCGCCGGCCGTTGGAACGAGCGCCGGCACTACGCCTCGATCCGCAAGCGCGAGGACGAATTCGCCGGCATCCTGGTGTTCACCAACCGCTTCCCGCCGCCCTCGACGACGCGCGTGGCGACCGTCCTGGTTTCCGGCAGCGCGGTGATCAGCGAGGATTTCTTCAAGGGCGTGGTCGCGGGCCTGTACAGTTTCTTCGGCGGGCGCATCCGTTCCTACGAATCGCTGCTCGACCGCGCGCGCCGCGAGGCGGTGCTGCGCATGAAGGAACAGGCGCGCGCGCAAGGCGCAGGGATGATCATCAACGTGAAGTTCCAGACCTTCGCCATCGGCGGGCGCCGCGCGTCGAGCGTGAAAGGCGTCGAGATGCTGGCCTACGGTACCGCGCTGTCGCCCGTGGGCGCCTGAGCGAGCCGCGGCCCGCGCTTGACCGATTACAGCAATCCGAGGCTTCCCGAAGACGAGGTCAATGTCAGCGACCGCCGGCCGCTGCGCAGCTTCTTCGCGCTGGCCGGCGCCGTGGTGCTGCTGTGCGCCGCCGCGGCCGGCGCGATCGCGATCATCGGGGGCGAGTTCGCGCACCGTCTGCCGTATGCCGTCGAGCGGCAGCTGATCGCGCCCTACGCGGAGCGCTTTCCTCCGCGCGAGCATGCGGTGGAGAACTACCTCCAGGCGCTCGCCGA
>MEQQ01000030.1:4059-10076 GCA_001770285.1 Betaproteobacteria bacterium RBG_16_66_20 | reverse complement strand
GCGTGACGCTGCCGGAGGGCATGGTGGTGCGCGCGCATTACGTGGACGAGCCGGTGGTGAACGCGTTCGCCACGCTCGGCGGCCACATTGCCGTCTATCGCGGGCTGCTCGAGCGGGTGCCGGACGAGAACCTGCTCGCGATGGTGGTGGCCCACGAGATCGGCCACCTGCAGCACCGGCATCCGATCCGCAGCCTGGGGCGCGGCGTGGCGTTCGGCGCCGCGTTGACCATGCTGTCGGCGAGCGTGGGCGGGCAGGTGGCGGACCGTGTGCTGGGGGCCTCGGGGATGCTGACCCTGATGACCTTCAGCCGTGCCCAGGAGGAGCAGGCGGACGACACGGCGCTCGAGGCGCTGGCCGCCGTGTATGGCCACGCGGGAGGCGCGCTGGAAACCTTTCGCCTGATGCGGGAGGCGGCGCGCGCCAACGGGCGCAGCGAGCCGCCGAAATTCCTCAGCACGCATCCGTTGACGCAGGCACGCGTGGACCGCCTCGCGTCCGCCATCGCGCGCGCGGGCCTGCGGCCGGACGGTCCGCGCGCGCCGATTCCGGCGGCGGTGCGCAGCGCGATCGAGCGCGACGCGAAGGGCCGGGATCCGCGCCGGACGGGTTAGACTTGCGCCCGCATGGAAAACGCCGCCGACCTGGTCGAGATCTCGGAGCTGCATTTCTCCTACAATGATCTGCCCATTTTGCGCGGCCTGTCGCTCAAGATCCCGCGCGGCAAGGTGGTCGCGATCCTGGGCGGCAGCGGCAGCGGCAAGTCGACGCTGCTCAAGCTGATCGGCGGCCAGCTCGCGCCCGACAGGGGCTGGATCCGCGTCAATGGCGAGGTGGTGCACAAGCTCGGCAGCGACGACCTGTACAGGATGCGCCGCAAGATGGGAATGATGTTCCAGTCGAGCGGCCTGTTCACCGACCTGTCGGTCTACGAGAACATCGCGTTCCCGATCCGGGAGCACTACCACCTGCCCGAGGAGCTGGTGCGCGCGATGGTGCTGATGAAGCTCGATGCGGTCGGGCTGCGAGGCGCGCGCGACATGATGCCGGTCGATCTCTCGGGCGGCATGGCGCGCCGCGTCGCGCTCGCGCGCGCGATCGCGACCGATCCGCTGCTGGCGATGTACGACGAGCCCTTTGGCGGCTTGGACCCGGTCTCGCTCAACGTGATCGCGACCCTGATCCGCAAGCTCAACGATGCGCTCGGGCTGACCTCGATCGTCGTGACCTACGACGTTTCCGAGTCGCTCAAGCTGGTGGACTACATCTACGTCATCGCCGAGGGCAGGCTGATGGGCGAGGGCACCCCAGAGACGCTGCTCGCCTCCGAAGACCCCTACCTGAAGCAGTTCCTGAAGGCGCTGCCGGACGGGCCGGTGCGCTTCCACTTCCCCGCCAAGCCCCTCGCGGAGGAACTGCGGTTGAAGTAGGCAGTGGGCCCCTGCCTAGGCCTTGCCTTCCTTCGGGACGAATTTCAGCGCCACGCCGTTGTTGCAGTAGCGCTTGCCGGTCGGCGCCGGGCCGTCGTCGAACAGGTGGCCGTGGTGGCCGCCGCAGCGCACGCAGTGATACTCGGTGCGCGGGTAGAGGATCTTGAAGTCCGTCTTGGTCTGCAGCGCGCCCGGGATCGTGGTGAAGAACGACGGCCAGCCGGTGCCGCTGTCGAATTTCATGTCCGAGGTGAACAGCGGCAGGCCGCAGCCCGCGCAGGCGAACACGCCGGGCCGCTTTTCGCGGTCGAGCGGGCTGCTGCCGGCGCGCTCGGTGCCTTCCTCCCGCAGCACGTCGTATGCGGCGGGCGACAGGCGTTTCTTCCACTCGTCCCTGGAAAGCTTGAGCGGCTCGGCCGGGTTCGGGACTTCGGCGCCGGGGGCGAGCAGGGTCTTCCAGTTCGTTTGCATTTCCTCGATGCCTTTCATGGTCTTCGGCGGGGCGGCATGAACGGGGGTGAAAAAGGGTCCGATTGCAAGCAATTTCAACAGGGTGCGCCGCTGCATGCCATGCTCCTTGAAATAGGTCCGGTACCGGTCTTGGTCGCGGAACGGCGTGCGACCTGACAGCGGCTAATCTATCATTCGGGTAACTGGAGGAGAACACCATGCTGCACAGAATCATTCCCGCTCTCTTGCTCGCGCTGGCGCCGCTGGCGCAGGCGCAGGATGCCTGGCCGACCAAGCCGGTCACCATGCTGGTCGCGTTCCCGCCCGGGGGCGTGGCCGACATCGTCGGCCGCCCGCTCGCCGCCGCCATGGAAAAGACGCTCAAACAGCCGGTGGTGGTGGTCAACCGCACCGGCGCCGGCGGCGCGGTGGGCACGACCGCGGCGGCGAAAGCCGCGCCCGACGGCTACACCATCCTGATGGCGCTGTCCTCGATCACGATTTTCCCGGTATCCGACCCGATGAACGGCCGGCCCGCGCCGTACCAGCTCGCGGACTTCGCGCCGATCGCGCTGGTGACTGCGGACCCGACCGTGCTGGTGGTTGCCGGCGACAGCCCGTACCGGACGATCCAGGATTTCATCGCCGCGGCGAAGGCCTATCCGAACCAGATGAATTACTCCTCATCGGGCGTCTACGGCACCCTGCATGTGGCGATGGAGATGTTCGCCAACGCAGCCGGCATCAAGCTGTTCCACGTGCCGTACCAGGGCGGCGGACCGGCGGTCGCCGCGTTGCTCGGCGGCCAGGTGCATGCGCTCGCCTCCGGGCCGGCGGCCGCGGTGGGTCAGATCAAGGGCGGCAAGATGCGCGCGCTCGCCGGCTGGGGCGACAAGCGCCTGCCGATGATGCCCGAGCTGCCGACCTTCAAGGAACTGGGCTACAGCGATGTCGAGTTCTACATCTGGTCGGGGGTCTTCGCCCCGGCGGCAACCCCGGCGCCGGTGATCACGCGCCTGCGGGAGGTGGTTCGCGCCGCGGTCGCCGATCCGCTGTTCAAGGGCGCGATGGAGAAAGTGCAGACGCCGATCAGCTATCTCGATGCGCCCGAATTCCGGGGTTTCCTCGCCAAGGACGCCGCGCGGCTCAAGGTCGCGGTGGAGAAGATCGGCAAGGTCGCCGATAAGTAGGCTATTACTTTTTCTTCGGTCTTCCGTACTGAAGCAGATTCCCCACTTCGCGCTCGAACGGATCGCGGCGGATGAGGTGGCGCGCCTGGGCGCGGCTCATCAGCTTGTAGTGGCGGGTGGCCTCCAGCTTGTCCACCAGTTGCCAGACGCCTTGTTCCGGCGTCACCCAATCCGCCGGCTTCATCCGCCTGAGGTCGTACGGGCGCGAATAGGTGCGCAGGGTCTTGCGGTCGCGCTTGTTGTAGTACTCGTGCAGGTAGGACATCGCCAGCTCGCGCAAGCTCCGGTACACCGGATCGCGCCATCGCAGGCCGATGCCGTTGGTCTTGGAGATCGCGCCCCAGCGGCCGTTGCGGCGGAACAGGGCCACCACGTGGTCGAAATCGTGCACCGCCTGCAGATCGAGCAGCAACGGCGGCTCGCCGTGGATCCACAGCGCGCAGGCGGCCACCACGGCGCCCTCGATGCAGTGGGCGCGCCGTTGCCTCATCACGACGCGCACCGAGTGGCAGGTCTCGCCGTCGCGCTCGAAGTTCTGTTTGAGCCCGTAGAGGTACTGTTGAATTTTTTCCGGGGTCCGCAGGCGGCGCAGAAGCGCAAATTCGGCCCGGGTCAGTCCGAGCATCTGGCGGGAGGCCTTTTTTCTTCTTGTCATCGGCTTCCGGGTAAGTGTAGCTAAAATTCCTCCATGCGCATCTTTGTAATGGCGGTGTTTCTCGCGTTCCTCTGGTCCGCGGCGCGGGCGCAGATGCGGGTGCAGGAATACCCGCTGCCGCGGGGCATCACCGCGCACGACGTCTGGGCCGACCCCGCGCCCGACGGCCCGGTCTGGTTCTCGGGCCAGGGCAGCGGCAACGGCGGCCGGCTGGATCCCAGGACCGGCAAGGTGGAACTGATTCCGCTGGGGCCCGGTTCGTCGCCCCACGGCGTGATCCTCGACCGCGACGGCTCGGCGTGGTTCACCGACAGCGGGCAGAACGCGATCGTGCGCGTCGATCCGAAGACGCTCGCGGTGAAGAAGTGGCTGCTGCCGAAGAATGCGGGGTACGCGAACCTCAACACGGCGATTTTCGACAAAGCCGGAATCCACTGGTTTACCGGGCAGAGCGGCATCTACGGACGGCTCGAGCCGCGCAGCGGCGAGCTGAAGGTGTTCGATGCACCGAAGGGACGCGGACCCTACGGCATCCACGCGACGCCCGACGGCACGGTCTATTTCGCGTCGCTCGCCGGTTCCTACGTCGGCCGCATCGACGCGGCGACCAGCACGGTGCAGGTGATCGAGCCGCCGACGCCGGGGCAGGGCGCAAGGCGCGTCTGGTCCGATTCCAGGGGCCTGGTGTGGGTCGCCGAGTGGAATTCCGGCAACCTCAGCCGCTACGACCCGAAAGGCGCCGGCGGCGGCGCGTGGAAGACCTGGAAGGCGCCGGGCGAGCGGCCGCGCGTCTACGCGGTCTACGTGGACGAAACCGACAAGCCGTGGATCGCGGAGTGGGACAAGCAGCTGATGATGCGCTTCGATCCGGCGACGGAAAAATTCGAATCCTTCGCCTCCTCCAGCGGCGGCGCCAACGTGCGCCAGATCCACGGCCGCAAGGGGGAGGTCTGGACGCCCGAGTCGGCCTCCGGAAAGCTCGTCGTCTACCGCTACCGCTGATCGAGGCCTGCATTGGGTATACAGAGCCTTCGGGCGCGATTTGTCCGCCTCGCCTCGGAACCGGACGATCCGGACGAGATCCGGCTGCGAAAGACTATCGGCGCGGTCATCGTTCTTTTGGCAATTCCGACCTATTTTTTCTACGGTCTGTTGTATATCGCGTTCGACGAGCGCCCTGCAGGCTTGGCGGCCCTAACGGGCGGACTGGTCTGCTCGCTGATCGCGCTGAGCTACGTTTACCGCAGGCGGTATGCGGCTCATTGGTTTTTCTTCACGACAACTACCGCGACAACGCTCGCGCTGATTCATTTTCTCCTCGGCGGCTTCGGTGATTCCGCGATGGTCATTATCTGGTTGCTTACGGTGCCCGTGCTTACGATTATTGCCGACGATCCGCGCAGAGGCTTGGGCTGGGCTCTGGTGATTGCGGTACTGGTGCTGTTCGCGGCATTCGTCGATGCCGACCTTGCGAAAGGCAATAAATTTCCTCCCGCTCTCGTCATTACGCTCAGCGTGGTGAATATCCTCGGTTTCGCTGCGTACATGTTGTTGGCGGTGTTCTACTACGTCTGGCGTATCGACGTGATTGGCAGGCTGGTCGTCCTCGAACGCGAGGCGCGATTGCGTGACCTCGAGCGCGCGAGCCGCCACAAATCGGAGTTTCTCGCCAACATGTCACACGAATTGCGCACGCCTCTGAACGCCATCATGGGATTCTCAGAGGTGCTGGCCGAGCGCTATTTCGGTGAGCTCAACGAAAAGCAGGCGGACTACGTCAACGATATTCATGGTTCCGGAAAGCACTTGCTCTCCCTAGTCAACGACATACTGGATCTATCGAAGGTAGAGGCCGGACGGATGGAATTGGAGTTGTCGGAGTTTGATCTGCCGGCCGCTCTTGAAGGAACGATGACGCTTATCCGTGAGCGCGCCCACCGTCATGGCATCGCGCTACAGCTTGAATGCCGTCCGCAGTCCTTTTCCTTACGCGCTGACGAGCGCAAGATCCGGCAGGTGATGCTGAATCTCCTGTCCAACGCGGTGAAGTTCACTCCTGATGGAGGATCGGTCTTCGTCACCGCAAGTGCCTCCGGCGAAATCGTGGAAGTCGCGGTTTCGGACTCCGGGGCGGGCATTGCCCCCGAAGATCAGGTTGCCGTGTTCGAGGAATTTCGTCAGGTCGGCCGAGACAGTGCGCGCAAGGCGGAAGGAACTGGCCTAGGTCTGCCGCTCGCCAAGCGTTTTGTCGAGTTGCATGGCGGGTCAATTTCCGTGAAAAGCGCGTTGGGA
>MEQQ01000030.1:1918-3863 GCA_001770285.1 Betaproteobacteria bacterium RBG_16_66_20 | reverse complement strand
CGAACAGCGGCAGGAAATGCTCGTCGGTCGGGTGCGCGCGCACGCCGCCCGGGGAGCGCGCGCGATAGTCGGTGAGCGCGTCGAAGTCCCTGTCTTCGATGCGCTCCTGCACCCAAGCCTGGAATTCCTTCACGTAGGGCAATGGCGCGGCATGGTCGCCGCGGCGCTCGCGCAGGTTGTGCGTCATGTGGCCCGAGCCGAAGACGAGGATGCCTTGATGCGAGAGCGGCGCGAGCGCGCGGCCGAGCGCGAGGTGGTGCGCGGGCCCGAGCGGCGTCTGGACGGAGACCTGCACTACCGGTACGTCGGCCTCCGGATACATGTAGAGCAGCGGCGACCAGGCGCCGTGGTCGAGGCCGCGGCAGCCGTCGATCGCGGCGGTGAATCCCGCGCCTTTCAGCAGCGCGAGCGCCCGCTCCCCCAGCGTGGGCGCACCGGGCGCCGGGTACTGGATTTCGTAAAGCGGTTTCGGAAAACCGTAGAAGTCGTGGATCGTCTCCGGTCTTGCATTCCCGGTGAGCATCGGCAGGTTCGTCTCCCAGTGGGCGGAGGCGATCAGCAGCGCCTTGGGACGCGGCAGCGTGCGGGCGATGTCTTCCCACACCGCACGCACCGCGCCCGGCTGGAGCGCGTGCATCGGCGAGCCATGAGAGATGAACAGCGTGGGCAAGGCGGTCGCCACGGTGCTAAATCACACGCCCTTCGGTCATTAGTCGCATCTGCCGCCGACATTATGGCAAACGGTGCCCACGTCCGCTTCGATCAGAGTTGCTTGTGACTGCCGTCGCACGCCGGTTTTCGACTCGTTTGTTTGCAGCCGCAGAGCCAGACCTTTTCGGATTTTTCCGCCTTGTATTCGAGCGGCATGAAATGCGTGGGTTTGTGCGAACCGTCGCAAAACGGCTGGTTCTTGCTGAGGCCGCAGGAACACCACCAGTAGCTCTTGCCGGCTTCGACGTCGACGCCGTAGGGCGCCTTTTGGGCGATGGTCGTCATGTCAGGCGGCCCCCTTGATGGACTGGAGCTGCGCCGCGGACAGCAGGTTCGCGAGCGCGAACTTGCCGTCGCCGAGCAGCGACTGCACGATCGCGGCCAGCGTCAGGAACGCGGGGTATTCCCAGCCGCCATTGGGCGCGCTGAACAGCCAGCCGTTGCCGGCGTGGGCCCAGGTCGCGCCGAGCAGTACCGGCACGAGCGCGAGCGCGACCCAGCGCGTGCCGAGTCCGGCGAGGATCAGCGCGCCGCCGATCAGTTCCGCGGCGAACGTCGCGTAGGCGAGAGGCCCGGGCAGGCCGAGCGATTCGAAGAACTTGGCGGTGCCGGGCAGGGTGAAGACCGAGTATTTGAGCAGCGCGTGCGCGATGAACATGACCCCGAGAGCCGCGCGCAGCACGAACGCGGCATAGGGGGCGGTGCGGTGGTCGATCATGGTGGTGCTCTCCTTGTCGGGTTGGGACGGAACGTATGGTGAGACTTTCTTCCAAAGGGATAAAGTAGTAAAAGAGGCATATATTGATGCACGTAAAGGGATAATCCATGAACCGCTTACAGGCCATGACGGTGTTTGCCAAGGTGGTCGAGCAGGGCAGCTTCGCGCGCGCCGCCGAGCGTCTGTCGATCTCCACCTCGGCGTGCTCGCGGCAGGTGGCGGAGCTCGAGGCGCACCTGGGCTCGCGCCTGCTCAACCGGACCACGCGCCGGCTGTCGTTGACCGAGAGCGGACAGGGGTTTTACGAGCGCTGCGTGCAGCTGCTGGCCGATCTCGAGGACGCCGAACTGGCGGCAGGGGAAGGCGTGGCCAAGCCGCGCGGCACGATTCGACTTACCACCGCGATCAATTTCGGCGTGCGTCACGTCTCGCCCGCGATCGGCGCGTTCCTCGCCAAATACCCGGAAGTGAAGTTCGACGTCTCGCTCTCCGACCGCATCGTGGACCTGGTCGAGG
>MEQQ01000030.1:0-1881 GCA_001770285.1 Betaproteobacteria bacterium RBG_16_66_20 | reverse complement strand
GAGACCGTGGTGGCGCGCAAGCTCGGCGCAGCGCGCATGGTGGCCTGCGCAGCGCCCGCCTACCTGAAGGCGCACGGCGCGCCGCAGACGCCGCAGGACCTCGCGCGCCATCCCTGCCTCACCTATGAATACATGCCGCTGCGCAACGTCTGGCCGTTCCGCGGCAAGGACGGGCGCGATCACGCGGTACGCGTATCCGGGCCGCTGCATTCGAACAACGGCGACCTGCTTGCCGCAGCGGCGGTGGCGGGCGTCGGCATTGCCTACGAGCCGGAATTCATCCTCGGTCCCGACCTGAAGGCAGGGCGCCTGGTGCCCATCCTGGCCTCGTACACCGCGCCGCTCGGCCCGATTTACGCCGTCTACCCCAGCCGACGCTATCTCGCTGCCAAGGTGCGCGCCTTCGTGGAGTTCCTCGCCCAGCGCTTTGCGAACGCGAGCTGGGCATAAAATTCGGCATGCGCACGACCGACACCCCAACCAAGGAAACCCGCGGCTTCCAGGCGGAGGTGAAGCAGCTGCTGCAGCTGATGATCCATTCGCTGTATTCGAACAAGGAAATCTTCCTGCGCGAGCTGGTGAGCAATGCCTCGGACGCCTGCGACCGGTTGCGCTTCGAGGCGATCGGCAAGCCGGAGCTGCTCGAAGGCGGCGCCGACCTCGCGATCCGGGTGAGCGTCGACGCCGCTGCGCGGACCCTCACGATCTCCGACAACGGCATCGGGATGAGCCGCGACGAGGCGGTGGCGCACCTCGGGACCATCGCCAAGAGCGGCACGCGGGAGTTCTTCGCCGCGCTGACCGGCGACCAGCAGAAGGACGCGCAGCTGATCGGCCAGTTCGGCGTCGGCTTCTACTCCGCTTTCATCGTGGCCGAGCGGGTGAGCGTGCTCAGCCGGCGCGCGGGCCTCGCCGCCGGCGACGCGGTCCGGTGGGAAAGCGACGGCAGCGGCGAATACTCGATCGAGCCGGCGACGCGCGAGCAGCGCGGCACCGACGTGACGCTGCGGTTCAAGCCGGCAGAGGAGGAGTTTGCCTCCGGCAGCCGAATCCGCGCGATCCTGAGGAAGTACTCCGATCACATCGCCACCCCGATCCGGATGCAGCAGGAGAGCTGGGACAAGGACCAGGGCAAGTACGTCGCGGGCGAGGAAGAAGAGACCGTCAACCAGGCGACCGCCCTCTGGGCCCGGCCCAAATCGGAGCTGAGCGACGAGCAGTACCGCGAGTTCTACAAGCACGTCGCGCACGATTTCACCGATCCGCTCGCCTGGACGCACAACCGGGTCGAGGGCAAGCAGGAGTACATCCAGCTTCTCTACCTGCCGTCGCACGCGCCGTTCGATCTGTGGGACCGCAACGCGCGCC
The DNA here is from genome assembly GCA_001770285.1 of Betaproteobacteria bacterium RBG_16_66_20. GTDB lineage: Bacteria > Pseudomonadota > Gammaproteobacteria > Burkholderiales > SG8-39 > RBG-16-66-20. Next base: position 513 of record MEQQ01000030.1, on the reverse strand, counting down.
ATGGCCTGAAGCTCTACGTGCGGCGCGTCTTCATCATGGACGACGCGGGCGAGCTGCTGCCGCGCTATCTGCGCTTCGTGCGCGGGGTCATCGATTCGGGCGACCTGCCGCTGAACGTTTCGCGCGAGATCCTGCAGGAATCGCGCGACGTACACGCGATCCGGGAGGGCGCGACGCGGCGGGTTCTGGGCCTGCTCGAGGATCTTGCCGGCAACCGCAAGGACGATTACGCCAAGTTCTGGGGCGAATTCGGCCAGGTGCTGAAGGAAGGGATCGGCGAGGACGCGGCGAACCGCGAGCGGATCTCGAAGCTGCTGCGCTTTGCCTCCACCGCGAAAGATGCGGCGAGCGATGCCGCGGGCGTCTCGCTCGCCGACTACGCGGGCCGGCTGAAGGAGGGCCAGAAGTCCATCTACTACGTCACCGCCGACGGCGCGGAGGCGGCCCGCAACAGCCCGCATCTGGAGATTTTCCGCAAGAAAGGCATCGAAGTGCTGCTGCTCACCGACCGCG
>MEQQ01000029.1:17132-17236 GCA_001770285.1 Betaproteobacteria bacterium RBG_16_66_20 | reverse complement strand
CCGGCGCAAGAACAACCCGCTGCTGGTGGGCGAGGCGGGCGTCGGCAAGACGGCGATCGCGGAGGGCCTCGCGCGCCGCATCGTGGAGAGCGACGTGCCCGAAG
>MEQQ01000029.1:813-17089 GCA_001770285.1 Betaproteobacteria bacterium RBG_16_66_20 | reverse complement strand
GCTCGCGGGCACCAAGTACCGCGGCGATTTCGAGCAGCGCCTGAAGGCGGTGCTGAAGCAGCTGGTGGACAACCCGAACGCGATCCTGTTCATCGACGAGATCCACACCGTGATCGGCGCCGGCGCCGCCTCGGGCGGGACGCTGGATGCGTCCAACCTGCTCAAACCGGCGCTTTCCACCGGACAGCTCAAATGCATCGGCGCCACCACCTACATCGAGTACCGGGGCGTGTTCGAGAAGGACCATGCGCTCACGCGCCGGTTCCAGAAAATCGACGTCGTCGAGCCTTCGGTCGAAGAGACGGTAGAGATCCTGAAGGGGCTCAAGAGCCGCTTCGAGGCGCACCACAGCGTCAAGTACACCGCCAATGCGCTCACCACGGCGGCGGAACTCTCGGCCAAGTACATCAACGACCGGCACCTGCCCGACAAGGCGATCGACGTCATCGACGAGGCAGGCGCGGCGCAGCGCATCGCCCCCAAGGCCAAGCAGAAGAAGGTCATCGGCAAGATCGAGATCGAGGAGATCATCGCCAAGATCGCGCGCATCCCGCCGCGCAGCGTTTCGACCGACGACCGCAGCGCGCTTGCCAACCTCGGCCGCGATCTCAAGGCCGTGGTGTTCGGCCAGGACCCGTCGATCGACGCGCTCACCAGCGCCATCAAGATGGCGCGCAGCGGCCTGGGCAACCCGCAGAAACCGATCGGCAACTTCCTGTTCAGCGGCCCGACCGGGGTCGGCAAGACCGAGGTCGCGCGCCAGCTCGCCTATTGCATGGGGATCGAGCTGATCCGCTTCGACATGTCCGAGTACATGGAGCGGCACGCGGTGAGCCGGCTGATCGGCGCGCCGCCGGGGTACGTCGGCTTCGAGCAGGGGGGGCTGCTCACCGAAGCGATCACCAAGAAGCCCTACGCGGTGCTGCTGCTCGACGAGATCGAGAAGGCGCACCCGGACATCTTCAACATCCTGCTGCAGGTGATGGACCACGGCACGCTCACCGACAACAACGGCAGGAAGGCCGACTTCCGCAACATCGTGATCGTCATGACCACCAACGCGGGGGCCGAGTCGCTGGCGAAGAACACGATGGGTTTCACCCGGTCGGTGCAGGCCGGCGACGAGATGGAAGCGATCAAGAAGATGTTCACGCCCGAGTTCAGGAACCGCCTGGACGCCGTGATCTCGTTCGCGGCGCTCGACCCCGAGATCATCCTGCGCGTGGTGGACAAGTTCCTGATGCAGCTCGAGGAGCAGCTGGCGGAGAAGAAGGTCGAGGCGCACTTCACCCAGGCGCTCAAGGAGCACCTGGCGAAGAAGGGCTTCGATCCGCTGATGGGCGCGCGCCCGATGGCGCGCCTGATCCAGGACACCGTGCGCCGCGCACTCGCCGACGAACTGCTGTTCGGCAAGCTGGTCCATGGCGGCAAGGTCACGATCGACGTCGACGCGGACGAGAAGGTCGTGCTGCGCTTCGAAACGCCGGCACCCGCGGCGCCGCCTGCGGCCGCCGAACCGGTGAACTGACGGCGCGCGCCGTTCGCTTGACAGTCCCCGCGCTGCGAGCGGAGACTGCACCGCAGTTCCTACAGGGGAGGAGGCAGAAAATGCGAGTCTCTATCATTTGCGCGGTCGTTGTTGCGGCGGTGCCGATGGTTGCATCGGCGCAGGATCGGAACGCCGGCCGCAACATGGCGGCGTCATGCGCGATGTGCCACGGCACCGACGGGCGCGGCGCGACCGGATACCAGCCGCTGGCCGGGATGGCGAAGGACGAGTTGGTGCGCAAGCTCAACGGCTTCCGCTCGGGGGCGACCCCCGCGACGGTCATGCACCAGATCTCCAAGGGCTACACCGACCAGCAGATCCAGCTGATTGCCGAGTATTTCTCGGCGCAGAAGAAATAAGGGGGCGCCATGAACAGGACTTTCGACCGACGCGACTTCCTCAAGCTCACCGGAGCCGCCGCCGCGCTGGCCGCGGCCGGCTGCGCGTCCACCTCTCCAAAGGCTCGCGTGGTGGTGATCGGGGGCGGCTTCGGCGGCGCCACCGCCGCGAAGTACATCCGCATGTGGGACCCCTCCATCGAGGTGGTGATGGTCGAGCGCGCCGATGCGTTCATCTCATGCCCGATTTCGAATCTCGTGCTCGCCGGGTACAAGAGCATGGCCAACATCACCCATCGCCACGACGGCCTGCAGCGCTACGGCGTGCAGGTCGTGCGGGACGAGGCGACCGCGGTGGATGCCGCGAAGCGCGTGGTGCGCCTCGCGCGCGGCGGCGACCTGGCCTACGACCGGCTGATCGTCGCCCCCGGGATCGACTTCATGTTCAACGAGCTGCCGGCCTACCAGTCGGCGATGAGCGCGGGCCGGGTGCTGCATGCATGGAAGGCCGGCGAGCAGACGGTTGCCCTGCGCAGGCAGCTCGAGCAGATGAAGGACGGCGGGGTCTACGTGCTGTCGGTGCCGCTCGCGCCCTACCGCTGCCCGCCGGGGCCTTACGAGCGGGCGAGCCTGGTGGCGGGCTACTTCAAGAAGGCGAAGCCGCGCTCGAAAGTGCTGGTACTGGACGCCAACCCCGATGTCACTTCGAAAGGGCCTCTGTTCAAGAAGGCCTGGGCGGACCTCTACAAGGGCATCCTCGAGTACCGTGGCAACGCCAAGGCGATCGACGTCGACGTGCGCACCGGGTCGGTGAAGCTCGAAGTGGAGGACGTGAAAGGCGACGTGCTGAACGTCGTCCCGCCGCAGCGCGCCGGCGACATCGCGGTCAAGGCCGGCCTGATCACGGCCAACAACCGCTGGTGCGGCATCGACTGGCGGACCATGGAGTCGACCGCAGTCAAGGGCGTACACGTGCTGGGCGACGCGACACTGTCGGCGCCGTTGATGCCCAAGTCAGGCAGCATGGCCAATCAGCATGCCAAGATCTGCGCCGCCGCGGTGATCGCGCTGATCAACGGCCAGCAACCGGACGCGGGACCCAAGATCGCCAACACCTGCTACAGCTATGTCTCGGACAACGAGGCCATCCACGTCGCTTCGGTGCACACGTGGAACGAAAAGGACAAGACGCTCACCACTGTGCCGGGTTCGGGCGGCGTGTCTTCGGCCCGCAGCGAACTGGAAGGCGCGTATGCGTGGGCGTGGGCGGTAAATATCTGGCAGGACGTTCTGGGCTAGGGCGGCGGACCGGGCGCGCCGCTCAGCGCCCGGTGCTGCCGAATCCGCCGGCGCCGCGGCGCGAGGATCCGAAGTCCTCGACCACGTTGAATTCCACCTGCTGCACCGGCACCACCACCAGCTGCGCGATGCGGTCCATCGGCTGAATGGTGAACGCCGCGTTGCCGCGGTTCCAGGCCGAGATGAATATCTGCCCCTGGTAGTCGGAGTCGATCAGGCCGACCAGGTTGCCGAGCACGATGCCGTGCTTCGCGCCCAGTCCCGAGCGCGGCAATATGATGGCCGCAAACCCGGCGTCTCCGATGTGAATCGAAATTCCGGAGGGCACGAGCTCGCTGTCGCCGGGCATCAGGGTGAGCGGCGCCTCCAGGCAGGCGCGCAGATCGAGGCCGGCGGCGCCCGCAGTGGCGTAATGCGGCAGCATTTCCCGGATCCTCGCGTCGAGGATCCTGACATCGAGCCTGCGCAAGCTAGCGCCTCTTCTTCGCCAGCATGCCGGCAATGTGCGCGACGAGCTTGCGCGCCAGCTCGATCTTCGGGCCGCGCCCGAGCGGGTGCCTGCCGCGCGCATCGAACAGCGTGATCGCGTTGTCGTCGGTGCCCAGCGCTTCCTGCACCAGGTTCGCGGCAATCAGCGGCACGCCCTTGTTGGCGCGCTTTTGTTCGGCGTGCGCCGCGACCTTTTCGCTCTCGGCGGCGAAACCGACGCAGAACGGCGCGCTCTTGCGCGCCGCGACCCAAGCGAGAATGTCCGGGTTCTCCTCGAACTCGAGCACCGGCGCGCGACCGTCGACCTTCTTGATTTTCCGCTTCGCGGGGTTCTTGACGCTCCAGTCGGCGACCGCGGCAACCGAGACGAACACCTGCTGTCCCCGGATCGCCGCCTTCACCGCATCGAACATCTGGCGGGCGCTGCGCACGTCGACGCGCTCCACTCCGGCAGGCGTCGCCAGCGCCACCGGCCCGCTCACCAGCGTCACGCGCGCGCCCGCCTCGCGCGCCGCGCGCGCGACCGCAAATCCCATCTTGCCCGAGCTCGCGTTGGTGATCATGCGCACCGGGTCGATCGGCTCCTCGGTCGGACCCGCGGTCACCAGCACGCGTTTGCCGGCGAGCGTCTTGGGCTGGAAGAAGGCCTCGACCTCGGCGACGACGTCCGCCGGCTCGAGCATGCGGCCCATGCCGGTCTCGCCGCAGGCCTGGTCGCCCGCCGCAGGACCCGCGAAAGCAATGCCGTCGGCGCGCAGCGTGCGCAGATTCCGCTGCGTCGCCGGGTTGCCCCACATTTCCACGTTCATCGCCGGCGCGACCATCAGGCCGCAGCGCCGCGCGAGCACCAGCGTGGACAGGAGATCGTCGGCGAGGCCGCAGGCGACCTTGGCCAGGAAATCGGCGCTCGCCGGCGCGATCAGGACCAGCTCGCGGTCGCGCGACAGCTCGATGTGCGACATGTTGTCGGCGACCCGCGGGTCCCAGAGGTCCGTCCAGACCGTCTGCCCGGTGAGCGCCTGCATGGTCACCGGCGTCACGAAGCGGGTCGCCGCTTCGGTCATGGCAACGCGCACGTCACAGCCGGCCTTGCCGAGAAGGCGCGCGAGCTCGGCGGCCTTGTAGGCGGCGATGCCGCCGGTCATGCCGAGCAAAATTCGCTTTCCCTTCAAGGTCATCGGTCCGGCCGCCCTGCGCGTTAAGGGAATGGGATTGTATTAGAAACTCGGGGAAAGGCCCCAGGGATGGCGATATCGGACTGGCCGCTTGCGGAACGGCCGCGCGAGCGGCTGCTGGCCCACGGCGCCGCGGTCCTGAGCGATGCGGAGTTGCTGGCGGTGTTCCTGCGCACCGGCTTGCCCGGCAAGAGCGCGGTGGAACTGGCGCGCGAGCTGCTGACAAGCGTGAATGGTCTGGCGGGTCTGCTGGCTTGTTCCGAGAATTTGCAGGACATCAGGGGCGTGGGACCGGCCAAGAAGGCCCAGCTGGCGGCGGTGATGGAATTCGCCAAGCGCTGCCTGCGCGACAAGCTGCAATCCGGCGGCGCCCTTACCTCGCCCGGCGCAGTGCGGGACTACCTGCGGCTCACGATCTCAGCCAGAGAACACGAGGTCTTCGTCTGCCTCTGGCTCGACGCCCAGCACCGCGTGATCGCCTGCGAAGAGCTGTTCCGCGGAACCCTGACGCAGACCTCGGTGTATCCGCGCGAAATCGTGAAGGCCGGTCTCAAGGCGAATGCGGCGGCGGTAATCTTCGCGCACAACCATCCTTCGGGCGTGGCGCAGCCCAGCCAGGCCGACGAGCTGCTGACGCGAAACCTGAAAGAGGCGCTCGCGCTGGTCGAGGTCAAAGTGCTCGATCACTTCATTGTCGCGGGCAGCCAGGCGCTCTCCTTCGCCGAGCGCGGTCTGTTGTGAAGTGCCTGTTTTCGCGTATAATTCGCGCCCTCATTGTCCAACGCTTGCGCGTCACCCCCGGAGTTCGAAATGTCCCGAGTCTGCGCAGTCACCGGCAAGAAGCCGATGAAAGGTCATTTGGTCTCGCACGCGAACAACAAGACCATTCGCACCTTCCAGCCCAATCTGCATTACCGCCGCTTCTGGCTGGAAACCGAGCGCCGCTGGGTGCGCCTGCGCGTCTCCACGTCTGGGCTGCGCCGCATCGACAAGCTCGGCCTCGAGGCAGTGCTGGCCGAGATCAAGGCCAGGAAGAAAGCGGCAGCCTGAGGAGCCTCCGATGCGCGAAAAAATCAAACTCGAATCCTCGGCCGGCACCGGCCATTTCTACACCACCACCAAGAACAAGCGCGCCAAGCCCGAGAAGCTTGAGATGATGAAATACGATCCCAAGGCGCGCAAGCACGTCATCTACAAGGAAGGCAAGCTGAAATAACGCCGCCTGCCGGAATGAAAAAGCCCGCTGCGAGCGGGCTTTTTTGTGGATTCCCGCTTGCGCGGGAATGACGGTCAATCAGGCATAGCTGCGCAGGCGGTGGCTGAATTCCACCAGCGGCGGAACGCCGCTCGCCTCGGCCTTGTGGCACCAGTCCTGCAGCTGCTTGACCAGTTGCTCGCGCGAGGCGCTCGAGCGCGCCCACAGCGCCGCCAGCTCTTCCCGCATCGAAAACGCGGTGGCGAGGTTCTTGGACGCCTTGAGCACCTCCGCGATGCGCGCGCGCTCGGCTACAGGGACCTGCTGAAAACGCGAGAAATAACGCTTCAGCGACTTGAGCGATTCGGCCTCCTGCGACCAGTGCCCGAGGCGTGCAAGTTCCTGGCGATAGGTGCGCTTCAGCGAGGCGCCGTAGCGCGCCAGCACGTCGTAGCGATTCGCAATCACGGCCTCCAGCGTCTGCTCGTCACAGACCGGCTTCGGGTCGGAGAAGCGCGGCGTCGGCGCCACTTTCTTCACCGTGGCGAGGCCGAGCGACTCCATGATCCGGATGTAAGCCCACCCCAGATCGAATTCGTACCATTTGAGGGAAAACTTGGCCGAGGCCGGATAAGCGTGGTGGTTGTTGTGCAGTTCTTCGCCGCCGATCAGGATTCCGATCGGCGAGATGTTGCGGCTCGCATCGGGCGCGGGTACGTCCCAGTTGCGGTAGCCCCAGAAGTGGCCGATGCCGTTGATCACGCCCGCCGCCCAGAACGGGATCCAGACGATCTGCGTGACCAGCATGATCGCGCCCGGGATCAGGCCGAACAGCGCGATATTGACCGCGCCCATCAGCCACAGGCCGAGCACTGAATGGCTGGCATAGACGTTGCGCTCGACCCAGTCGTCGGGCGTGCCATGGCCATAGCGCTCCATGGTCTCCGGATAGTGCGATTCCTTCACGTAAAGGAAGACCCCGGTCCACAGCACCCGGTTGATGCCGTGGATCTGGGGGCTGTGCGGATCGTCCACGGTCTCGCACTTGGCGTGGTGCTTGCGGTGGATCGCGGCCCATTCCTTGGTGACCATGCCGGTGGTGAGCCACAGCCAGAGCCGGAAAAAATGCGCCACCGCCGGGTGCAGGTCCAGCGCGCGGTGCGCCTGGTTGCGGTGCAGATAGATGGTGACGGCCGCAATCGTGATATGCGTGAGGCCGAGGGCGACGAGTACCAGGCCCCACCAGGGTAGATCGAGTAATCCGTTGAATAACATAGGTATCTTAAGTCGCCTTTGAATTAGTTATATGGGGGCGGGTGCGGCAAATTCTACTGGAAAACGCCACCTATCGAGAGTCAATCTTTGTGTCCTGCGCCCCCGTCAACCTAACCTCCCGCTGCGGATAGGGAATTTCGATTCCGCGGGCGCGGAATTCCGACAGCAACTCGACACTTATGTCCGAGCGCACGTTTTGACTGCCACGCTCCGGATCCTCGATCCAGAAACCCAATTCGAGGTTGACGCCGCTATCGGCCATTTCTGTGACCTGCGCAGTCGGCTCCGGATCGCGCAGCACGCGCGGATGCCTGGATGCCACTTTTATCAATAACTCCAAAACCCCTGCCATGTCTGTGCGGTAGGCTACCTGCACGCGCACTGCCAACCGTATGCGCCTGTCGGTGTAGGAATGGTTCAGCACGGTGGTGGTCACCAGAGTGTCATTCGGGATGATCGCTTCGACGCCGTTGAGCGAGCGCACCACCACATAGCGTGTGGTGATCCGCGTCACCTCGCCATGATGGTTGTCGGCGGTGATCATGTCACCGAGCCGGATCGAACGATCGAGCAGGATGATGAATCCCGACAGGTAGTTGGAAGCGATTTTCTGCAGTCCGAGGCCGAGGCCGACGCCGAGGGCGCCGCCGAACACCGACAGCACGGTGAGGTCCACGCCCAACAGCGGCAGCACCAGCAGTACCGCGGCCACCAGCAGCACCGCCTTCCCGAGCCGTGCGAAAACCACGCGCAGGCTGGTGTGCAGATTCTCGGCGCGCATCAATCGCACCTCGAGCGCCACCCCCGCCCACAACGCGAGCAGCAGGGTGAGGGCGACCCAGAACGCGGCGTTCAGCAGGGTCCACAGCGATAACGTGTGCCTGCCGGCGGTCAACTCCACTGCCGAGAGCCAGTTCACGATTTCCGGCAAGATCCCCGTCAGGTGCATCGCCAGCGCCACCCAGACCACGGTCGCAATCGAACGCTCGAAGGCCTCCAGCCAGCTGCCGTGCGCAAACGCGAGGCGCAGCAGGTATACGGCGAAGCGGATGCCGGCCATCGCACCGAACAGCGGAATCGCGACGCTGAGCAGGTTGGTGCTATGCCAGTTGCGGAGCGCCGCGCGCCCCGCGACCAGCAGCAGCATCGCCAGCAACGGGAAGACCAGGCGGCGGAAGGCGGCGGCGCCGCGCTTGAGCGCCTCCGTGCTGTCATCGGGCGCGCGCCATTGCAGCATCCGCGCCAGCCACCAGGCGAGGCTCAGGCACAGCGCAAGCGTTCCCGCCTGCCACAGGATCGCCGGCTGCTGCAGGTCGGCCCAAAGGCCGGCGAGCAGCCGGCCGATCTGGTTTTCGGTCATGGTTTTCGTGTAGTTTACCCAACGATGCGCGCGCTGCCCTTTGCATTTTGCCTGCCCTGATGGAACTGCTCGCCGACCCGCAAGCCTGGATCGCGTTCGCGACGCTCACCGCGCTGGAACTGGTGCTCGGCATCGACAACGTGATCTTCATCTCGATCCTGGTCGACAAACTGCCGCCGGCCGAACGCGACCGCGCGCGCCGCATCGGACTGTTCATGGCGATGTTCATGCGCGTCGGGCTGCTGCTGGTGCTGGCCTGGATCATCGGGCTGACCGCGCCGCTGTTCGCGGTCCTTGGCGAACCGATCTCCGGCCGGGACGCGATCCTGATCGCCGGCGGCCTGTTCCTGCTCTGGAAAAGCGTGAAGGAGATCCATCAGCTGCTCGAGGGCGAGGAAGGCGCCGCCTCCGCCGGCGTGCGCGCCAGCTTCGGCGCCGTGGTGCTGCAGATCATGGTCGTGGACCTGGTGTTCTCGCTTGATTCGATCATCACCGCGGCCGGCATGGTTAAACAGGTCGAGGTGATGATCGCCGCGGTGATCGCGTCGGTGGCGCTGATGATGCTGTTCGCCGCCGCCATCGGCCGCTTCGTTTCCGCCCACCCGACAATCAAGATGCTCGCGCTCGCGTTCCTGGTAGTGGTCGGCGTGGTATTGATCGCGGCCGGCTTCGACCACGAGGTACCGAAGGGTTACGTCTACTTCGCAATGGCATTCTCCGTGGGGGTCGAACTGCTCAATATCCGCATGCGCAAGCGCGCCGCGCGGCCGGTGCATCTGCACGAAGCCTATGTGCGCGAAGCGGAGCGCGGGGACGAGCGGCGCTAACGCCGCTCGAAGGCCGCGGCGAAAAAGCCGTCGGTGCCGTGCCGGTGCGGCCAGAGCCGCAGGTACTTTCCCGTATCGATGGAGATCCTCTGCACCGCCAGCAGTTCGGTGCAGGAAAGCGGCTTGAATTCCGGGTGCGCGGCGGCGAAGCGCTCGGCGACCGCCTCGTTCTCCTCGGCGAGGATGCTGCAGGTCGCATAGACCAGACGGCCGCCCGGCTTGAGCAGCTTCGCGGCTGCGTTGAGTATGCGCAGCTGCTTGGCGGCGAGTTCGGCCACGGCGGTGGCATCGTGGCGCCACTTCAGGTCGGGGTTGCGCCGCAGCGTGCCGAAGCCGCTGCACGGTGCATCCACCAAAACGCGGTCGAGCTTCCCGGCCAGTCTCTTCGCGCGTACATCGCCCTCGCCCGACAGCACGATCGGATGCACGTTGGAGATGCCCGCCCGCGCCGCGCGCGTCGCGAGCTCTCGCAGCCGTTTCGCCGACACGTCCATCGCGTACACGCGCCCGGCGCCGTGCATCAGCATCGAAATCGCGAGCGTCTTGCCGCCTGCACCGGCGCAGAAATCCGCCACCATTTCGCCGCGGCGCGGCGCCAGCAAATAGGCGAGCAGCTGGCTGCCTTCGTCCTGCACCTCGACCGACCCGTCGAGGAACAGCGGATGGCGGTTGATCTGCGGCTTTCCCTTCAGCCGGATGCCGGCCGGCGAATGCGGCGTGGGCGCCGCCTCGATCGCCAGGCGCGCGAGCGCCTCCTCGCGCGAAAGCTTCGCGAGGTTCACGCGCAGATCGAGCGGCGCCGGCGACAGCAGCCCCTGCGCGATCGCGGCCGCTTCTTCCTGACCGTATTCCGCGGCAAGCCGCTGCCACAGCCAGTCGGGCAGATCGGCCTGCACGGCCCCGGCAAGGCGAGCAATGGCCGCCGACTTCACACGGGCGGCGAGCGCGGCGTCGTCGGCATCGGTTGCCTCGAACGCGCGACCCGACAGGCCGAAGATGCGCACCAGCGCCGCGATCACGAGATCGCGCGGCGCGGCGCTGCCCGCGGCGGCCTCGAGCGAGCGCTTGCGCCGCAGCACCGCGAATACGGTTTCGGCAATGAACGCGCGGTCCTGCTGGCCGAGATTGCGATGACTGCGGAAGTAGGCGGATAGCGCCTGGTCGGCCGGGCGAGAGAATTTCAGCAGCTCCGCGAGCGCCGTCACCGCGTGCGCAAGGAGGACTCGGTTCGGCCTCACGTCCGCGACTTACTTGAGCGCGATTCTCACGGCCAACTGGTCGAGGCGCATGCCGTCCTTGTCCACCACCAGGATCCGTACCGGAAGGTAGTGCCGGTCGGCGGCGAGCCAGATCTCGGTAACGCGATCCTGCGGATTATCCTTGCGCTTGACCAGTTTGAGCGCATCGAACTCGCCGGCCGGGGTCTTGACCCGCTCGCGCCCGGCAAGCTGATAGGCATAGGTCGTCACATGTTTGCCGTCGGCGACGGCCACGGTCGCCGTCTCCCGCGGCGGCGCAAAGGCGAAGGTCCAGATGAAACTCAGGCGGTCCTGCCGCTGCAGCGTCGGCGTCCTCGCAGCGGGATCGAACTCGGCGCGCCTCGTGTCGCGCCCGCTGCGCTTATCCTCGAATTTATGCGGCCGCAGGCCATCGGCCGCTACCGCGCCCTGGCTCGAGCGCGTCGCCTCGCCGCGCAGTGAATAGATGCCTTTGCCCGTCCAGGTCTGCGAAAGACGGTAGGAGCGCCCGTCGTGCTCCAGGCGCTCGCGCACCTCGGCCACGACCGAGCCGTTGCGCGCGATCTCATAACCGATCTCGACCCGTTGCGGCGGCGCCGCAACGGCTGCGGCGACGAGGCCGCATGCGGCGAAGCTAATCGTTATCTGAAAAAATGCATTGCGCATCGCCGCCCTTGACGCGAACCAACCCGTTTTCGATGACCAGCCTGCCCTCTAGGAACCAGCGCACCGCGCGCGGGTACACGAGGTGTTCCTGCCTGAGCACCCGGGCCGCAAGCGTGTCGGCGGTGTCGCCGTCGCGCACCGGCACCGCGGCCTGGATCACGATCGGCCCGGCATCCAGCTCCGGCGTGACGAGATGCACGGTGCAGCCGTGCACCTTGACCCCCGCCGCGAGCGCGCGCTCGTGCGTGTGCAGGCCCGCGAACGCCGGCAGCAGCGACGGATGGACGTTGAGCATGCGTCCCGCATAGCGCTCTACGAAGCCCGCAGTAACGATGCGCATGAAACCGGCGCACACCACCAGCTTCGGCGCCAAACGGTCGATCTCCGCCGCCAGCACCGCCTCGAACGCCTCGCGCGACGGAAAATCTCCATGCTTTACGAGCTTTGTCGGAATGCCGCGCTTGGACGCGATCGCGAGCCCGCCGGCGCCGGCGACATTGCTGATCACGGCGGCGACCGGAATGCCGGCCCGCAACAGCGCCTCGAGGTTGCTGCCGCGGCCGGAGATCAGGACGACGACGGACATGGAGCGCAGATGGTAACCGACGATGCAGCCGGTGGCGCTGCCCGCAGCCGGTTTATCCAGGCCCGACCATGTCCTCCGGTCGGACCCAGCGGTCGAAGTCCTTCTCGTTCACGTAGCCGAGCGCGCTGGCGGCTGCGCGCAACGTCGTGCCTTCCTTGTGCGCCTTCTTTGCGATCTCCGCGGCGCGGTCGTAACCGATGTGAGGCGCGAGCGCCGTTACCAGCATCAGCGAGCGCTCGAGCTGCTCGGCGATCCGCTGCCTGTTGGGGGAAATGCCCCGCACGCAGTGCTCCTCGAAGCTCGCCATGCCGTCCGCCAGCAGCCGCGCGCTCTGCAGGAAGCCATGGATGATGAGCGGTTTGTAGACGTTCAGCTCGAAGTGACCCGAGGCGCCGCCGATGTTGAGCGCGACGTCGTTGCCGAACACCTGCGCGCACAGCATGGTCATCGCCTCGGCCTGGGTCGGATTGACCTTGCCCGGCATGATCGAGCTGCCCGGCTCGTTTTCCGGCAGCGAAATCTCCCCGATCCCCGAGCGCGGGCCGGAGGCAAGCAGCCGGACGTCGTTCGCGATCTTCATCAGCGCGGCGGCCAGCGTCTTCAACGCGCCGTGCGCGAACACCAGCGCCTCGTGGCCGGCGAGCGCGGCAAACTTGTTCGGCGCCGGGACGAACGGCAGGCCCGCCATGCGCGCGATCTCCGCCGCCGCGCGCGTGCTGAATTCGGCATGCGTATTGAGGCCGGTGCCCACCGCCGTGCCGCCGATCGCGAGCCGGTAGAGGCCCGGCAGCACCGCGTCGAGGGCAGCGCGCGCCTGCTCGAGCTGTGCCACGTAGCCGGAGAATTCCTGTCCGAGCGTCAGCGGGGTCGCGTCCTGCAGGTGCGTGCGGCCGATCTTGACGATGGACGCGAACGCCTCGCGCTTCGCGGCGAGCGCCGCGCACAGTCGGTCGAGCGCGGGAATCACTTCGGAATGCACGGCGCGCGCGGCAGCGACGTGCATCGCGGTCGGAAAGACGTCGTTCGACGACTGGCCGAGGTTGACGTCGTCGTTCGGATGCAGCAGGCGCTTCGGGCCGCGCTCGCCGCCGAGGATTTCGGAAGCGCGGTTGGCGAGCACTTCGTTGACGTTCATGTTCGACTGCGTGCCCGAGCCGGTCTGCCAGACGACCAGCGGAAACTCCTCGTCGTGGCGGCCGGCGAGCACCTCGTCGGCCGCGCGCGCGATCGCTTCGGCCTTCTTCGCATCGAGCAGGCCGAGCGAGGCGTTGACGCGCGCCGCCGAGCGCTTGACGAGCGCGAGCGCGTGGATCACGGCAAGCGGCATGCGCTCGCCGGAGATGCGGAAGAACCTGCGGCTGCGCTCGGTCTGTGCGCCCCACAGGCGTTCTGCCGGCACCTCGATCGGGCCGAAGGAATCCTTCTCGGTCCGGGTACCGCTCATGGCAATTCAAACAGCAGCGCTTCCGCGCCGGCGCCCCGCTGCAGCATGACTTCCGCCACCCCCGCGATCTTCGCCGCGTCGCCCGCCTCCAGCGGCGTGCCGTTGACCGTGAGCTTGCCGCGCGCGAGATGCAGGTAGGCCTTGCGGCCGGGAAGGAGCGCGTGCGTTGCGCGCTCGGCGCCATCGAACAGCCCGGCGTAGATGCGCGCGTCCTGGTGGATCGTCACGGATCCGTCCGCGCCGTCGGGCGATGCGACCAGACGCAGCCTGCCGCGCTTGGAGGCGGCATCGAAATGCTTCTGCTCGTAGCCCGGCGCGATGCCGCGCGCGCTCGGCTCGATCCAGATCTGCAGGAAATGCGTCGTGGCGTGCTTTTCGTGATTGAACTCGCTGTGCATCACGCCGCGGCCCGCGCTCATGCGCTGCACGTCGCCGGGGACGATGGTCGAGCCGTTGCCCATCGAATCCTGGTGCGCGAGCGCGCCTTCCAGCACGTAGCTGATGATCTCCATGTCGCGGTGGCCGTGGGTGCCGAAGCCGGTCCCGGGCTGAACCCGGTCCTCGTTGATCACGCGCAGCGCGCTGTAGCCCATGTGCGCGGGATCGTGGTAGTCGGCAAACGAGAACGAGTGGTACGACTCGAGCCAGCCATGCCGCGCATGGCCGCGCTCGCTTGCCCGCCGCAGTTCGATCATGGCGCAGCCTGCTGCTGCGCAATTTCCTGGTGCACTTTCGCCATGTCGAGCGACTTGGCCTGCGTCAGCACCTGCTCCAGCGCCTGGCCGGGCAGCGCGCCCGCCTGCTGGAACAGGATCACGTTCTCGCGGAACACCATCAACGTCGGGATCGAGCGGATGTTGAACGCGCCCGCGAGCTCCTGCTGTTCGTCGGAATTCACCTTGGCGAAGACCACGTCGGGGTGCGATTCGGAGGCCTTCTCGAACACCGGCGCGAAGCCGCGGCAAGGGCCGCACCAGGGCGCCCAGAAATCCACGATGACGATCGGATTGCCATTGACCGTCTGCTCGAAGTTGTCCTTGGTCAGATCGACCGTCGCCATTTCCGATTCCTTTTTTTGCGTTGAAAGTGCGAGTGTATATTGGGGCCGCACACCCGGGTTCAAGCTCACATGGCCTACGTCGGTCGTTTCGCTCCGTCGCCCACTGGCCCGCTGCATTTCGGCTCGCTCGTCGCCGCGCTGGCGAGCTGGCTCGACTGCCGCCATGCCGGCGGCCGCTGGCTGCTGCGCATGGAAGACCTCGATCAGCCCAGGGTCATTCCCGGCGCCGCCGATACGATCCTGCGCCAGCTCCAAGCCTTCGGACTCGAATGGGACGGCGCGGTCGAATACCAGAGCCGGCGCACCGGGCGGTATCGCGACGCGCTGCGCCGGCTGGAAGGCTTTACCTATCCCTGCGGATGCACGCGCAGGGAACTCGAGGATTCGGCGCTCGCGATCGATGGCTCGCGCATCTATCCCGGGACCTGCCGCGCCGGCCTTGCCAAGGAAAAAGCTGCCCGCCAGGCGCCGCCGGCCGTCCGGCTGCGCACCGGCGCGGATCCAGTCCGCTTCACCGACCGGGTGCAGGGTGCGATCACGCAGTCGGTCGAGAGCGAGGTCGGCGACTTTGTCCTGGTGCGCGCCGATGGAATCTTCGCCTACCAGCTCGCGGTGGTCGTGGACGACGCCGCGCAGGGAATCACCGATGTGGTGCGCGGCGCGGACCTGCTCGATTCGACGGCGCGCCAGATAACGCTGCAGCGCCTCCTCGGCCTGCCGACCCCGCGCTACCTGCATGTCCCGGTTGCCACGAACGCGGCAGGGGAAAAGCTCTCCAAGCAGACACGCGCGGCGGACGCCGCGGAGGGCGACCTTGCCAGGGCGCTCGAATTCCTGGGCATGAACGCTGCACATGGTTATTCGCCCCGCGAACTGCTCGGGTGGGCGATACAGAACTGGGATGTGGCTCGCATCCCTCGCAAAAGGGCGCTCATCGCCGGTCCGTACTAGGCACTCCGCTTGTTCGGGACGATGACGGTCGCGAGCGAGCCCAGCACGAATACGAGTGCCGTGTACTCCGGCCAGCCCGGTCGCTCGCCGAGAAACAGCATGCCGCTGAATACCCCTACCACGGGGGTCAGCAGCATGCAGAGCGAGAAGACCGTCACCGACATGCTGGTCGCGAGCTTGATCCAGGCCCAGTGCGCCCAGGCGAATGCGAGCAGCACGGTGTACGCTGTTCCCAGCGCCGACGGCAGCCCGACGTCGGCCAATTTGCTGAAATCCTCGAACAGCAGCGCGCCGATGTAGACCGGCACGCCGCCGATCAGCATCAGCCACGCCGTGAACCCGGCCAGCGGCGCGCGCACCGGGTATTTCTTCTGCAGGATGGTGCCCACCGCCCAGGTAAACGCGGCCCCCAGCACCAGCAGCGCGCCGCGCGGCGCGCCCTGAATGCGGTTGAACTCGTCCCAGACCAGAAGCATTATGCCGGCCATGCCGAGGGCGAGGCCGAGCAGCTTGCGCGCCGTCAGACGCTCGCCCAGGAGCAGCGCCGAGAGCGGGATCGCCCAAGCCGGCATGGTGTAGGCGAGGATTGCGGCGCGCCCGGAAGGCAGCAGGGCAAGCCCGAACACCACCAGCAGGTTCCAGCAGGTGATGTTGAAGAAGGCGATCAGCGCCAGGCGCGTCCATTGGTCGCGCGCGATCGCCAGCGGCTGGCCGCTGGCGCGCAGGAACGCGAACAGCACTCCCGAGCCAAGGCCAAGGCACAGCGTGCGGAAGGTGAACGGCGCGACCTCCGAGAGCGCGACCTTCATCGCGGTCCAGTTGAA
>MEQQ01000029.1:0-800 GCA_001770285.1 Betaproteobacteria bacterium RBG_16_66_20 | reverse complement strand
CCCCCAGACCAGGGCGAGCCCCGCCAGCACCCACCATAGCCGCGCCGGTAACTGCTCCCCCCGATGGCTGCTGCCCATGAATTTGTCAGTAAGCCCTGACTTGAGGCCAGAACCACGCCGTTTCATACGGCTCGAGAAACCTCGGCGGAGGATTATTGCGATACATCAACTGTTTATGCTGCATCGCAAAAAGTTCTTGACATTAAGCAGCTTAGGGCTAGAATTTGCATTGCTGCGGCGCACAATAGCGCCCTAAACAAATTACCAACCGACTTTAAAAGGAGATTCAAATGTACGTTACCCCTGAGCAGATCCAGGCCACGACCAAGGCCAACATGGAAGCGGTCCTTTCGCTGGCGGCGACGCAGTTCGCGGCGATCGAGAAATTCGCGAATTTGAACGCCAACGCCATCAAGGCCGCGTTCGAGGACTCGATCGCCAACGCGCGTGCGCTGGCCGGCGCCAAGGACGTGCAGGAGCTGGTGAACCTGCAAAGCACCTTCGCGCAGCCCGCCATCGAGAAGGCGATTGCCTACTCCAAGAGCGTGTACGAAGTGGCGACGCAGACCAACAGCGAATTCACCAAGGCCACCGAGCACCGCGTCAGCGAGTGGAACGAGAACTTCGTTTCGCTGCTGGACAAGGCCGCGAAGAACGCCCCGGCGGGTTCGGATGTCGCGGTGAGCGCGGTCAAGCAGATGATCGCCGCCGCCAACTCGGCCTACGACAACTTCAACAAGGTCGCCAAGCAGGCGACGGAGATCGCGGAAGCCAACGTCACCGCCGCCTCCGAGACGGTG
>MEQQ01000028.1 GCA_001770285.1 Betaproteobacteria bacterium RBG_16_66_20 | reverse complement strand
GGACCTCGTGGTCGACCTGCGCGAAGGCGGGCATCACTCGGGCAACTGGGGCGGGCTGCTCGCCAATCCGGGCATCGTGCTCGCGCAGGCGCTCGCGACGATCACCGGGCCGAAAGGCGAGATCAGGGTCCCCGAGTGGCGCCCGGACACGCTCACGCCCTCGGTGCGCCGCGCGCTCGCCGGCCTCGAGGTGGAGGGCGGCGAGGACGGTCCCGCGATCGACGCCGATTGGGGCGAGCCGGGCCTGACGCCCGCCGAGCGCGTATTCGGCTGGTCGAGCTTCGAAGTGCTCGCCTTCACCTGCGGCAATCCCGACCAACCGGTGAACGCAATCCCGCCGCGCGCGAGCGCGCATTGCCAATTGCGCTTCGTGGTGGGGGTCGATCCGAACGACATCGTTCCGGCCCTGCAGCGCCATCTCGCGAAAGCAGGCTTCCCGATGGTGAAGGCGACCGCGGCGCGCGACGGCTTTTTCACCGCCACGCGCCTCGATCCGGAGCATCCCTGGGTGAAATGGGCCGCGAAATCCCTCGAACGGACCACCGGCCGGAAGCCCGCGATCCTGCCCAACCTCGGCGGCGCGCTGCCGAACGACATCTTCGCCGATCTGCTCGGACTACCAACCGTCTGGATTCCGCATTCCTACGCGGCCTGCAGCCAGCACGCGCCCAACGAGCACCTGCTCGCCACCGTCGCGCGCGATGCCCTGCGGCTCATGGCCGGGCTGATGTGGGATCTCGGCGAAGCGCAATCCCTGCCGCACCGATGAGGACGCTTGCACTGCTCGCACTGGCCGCGGTGGCGCAAGCCGCGCATGGCCAGACGTTCCGCTCGGAGGCGCATGCCTTTACCGTGACGCGCGTCGTAGGCGGGCTCGACCATCCGTGGTCGGTGGCGTTCCTGCCGGATGGCCGCATGCTGATCACCGAGCGCGAAGGGCGGCTGCGCATTGCGAAGGACGGCAAGCTGGACCCGCAGCCGGTCGCGGGCCTGCCGCCGATCGCGCCGCATGGCCAGGGCGGGCTGATGGACGTGGTCCTGCATCCCGGCTTCGCGCAGAACGGCCTGGTGTATTTCTCGTTCTCGGGACGGGGCGCCGACGGCTACGGCACTGAAGTGGCGCGCGCGAAGCTGGTTGCAAGCAGGCTCGAAGGCGCGGAGGTGATTTTCCGGCAAAGCCCGAAGGGCGCGACCGGCCGCCATTTCGGCTCGCGCCTGGTGTTCGACCGCGCCGGCTTCCTTTACATCACGCTCGGTGACCGCGGCGAGCAGGACAGGGCGCAGAAGCCGGACGATCACGCGGGTTCGGTGATCCGCCTGCACGACGACGGCCGCGTGCCGGCGGACAACCCGTTCGCAGGGCGGGCCGGATGGAAGCCCGAGAAGTTCACGCTCGGAAATCGCAATATCCAGGGCGCCGCGCTGCATCCGGTGAGCGGGCTGCTCTGGACGCACGAGCACGGGCCGCAGGGTGGCGACGAAGTGAACGTGATCCGCGCCGGCGTGAACTACGGCTGGCCGGTGATCACCTACGGCGTCAACTATGGCATCGGCACGAAGATCGGCGAGGGCACGCACAAGGCGGGCATGGCGCAGCCGCTGCACCGCTGGGTGCCTTCGATTGCGCCTTCGGGCATGGCGTTCTACACCGGCGACCGGTTCCCGCGCTGGAAGGGCGACCTGTTCGTCGGCGCGCTCAGGGACCGGATGCTGGTGCGCCTGAAGCTGGACGGCGAGAAGGTGCTGCGCGAGGAACGACTGCTGCAGGGCGTCCTCGGGCGCATCCGGGACGTGCGCGCGGCGCCGGACGGATACCTGTACCTGCTCACGGACGAAAGCGACGGCGTGCTGGCGAAACTGGAACCCGTAAACTAGAGAAGAAAAATGGCCAAGTACGTCTACACGATGCGCCGGGTGAGCAAGACGGTGCCGCCGCAGCGCGCGATCCTCAAGAACATTTCGCTCAACTTCTTCCCGGGGGCCAAGATCGGCGTGCTCGGCGTGAACGGCTCGGGCAAGTCCACGCTGCTCAAGATCATGGCGGGCGAGGACGACGGCTACGAGGGCGAAGTCATCCGGATGCCGGGCATCCAGGTCGGCTTCCTGCCGCAGGAGCCGCAGCTGGACGCCGCGAAGACGGTGCGCGAGACGGTCGAGCAGGGCCTGGGCGACGTCGCCTCGGCGAAACGGCGCCTGGAGGAAATCTACGCCGCCTATGGGGAGGAAGGCGCGGATTTCGACCAGCTCGCCGCCGAGCAGGCGACGCTGGAGGCGCTGGTGAATTCCTCCGATTCGGCGCAGCAGGTCGAGATCGCCGGGGACGCATTGCGCCTGCCGCCCTGGGAGGCCAAAGTGGAGATCCTCTCGGGCGGCGAGAAGCGCCGCGTGGCGCTATGCCGCCTGCTGCTCTCGAGGCCCGACCTGCTGCTGCTCGATGAGCCGACCAACCATCTCGATGCCGAGAGCGTGGAGTGGCTGGAGCAGTTCCTGCAGCGCTTTCCCGGCACGGTCGTCGCGGTGACCCATGACCGCTACTTCCTCGACAACGCCGCCGGCTGGATCCTTGAGCTCGACCGCGGCATGGGCATCCCCTGGGAGGGAAACTACTCGTCCTGGCTGGAGCAGAAGGAAAAGCGGCTCGAAATCGAATCCAGGCAGGAAGAGGCGCGCATCCGCTCGATGAAGGCCGAACTCGAGTGGGTGCGGCAGAACCCCAAGGGCCGGCAGGCGAAGTCGAAAGCGCGCCTGGCGCGCTTCGAGGAGCTCTCCGAGTACGAGCACCAGGCGCGCAACGAGACGCAGGAGATATTCATCCCGGTCGCCGAGCGCCTCGGCAACGAGGTGATCGAGTTCAAGGACGTGTCCAAGGGCTACGGGGAGCGCCTGCTCATCGACAAGCTCTCCTTCATGGTGCCGCCGGGGGCGATCGTCGGGATCATTGGACCGAATGGCGCGGGAAAATCCACTTTGTTCAAGTTAATAACAAAAAAAGAGAAACCGGACGGCGGCAACATCGCCATCGGCAAGACGGTGAAGATCGCGCACGTCGACCAGTCGCGCGACGCGCTGCAGGCCGACAAGACGGTGTTCGAGGACGTCTGCGGCGGCCAGGACATCATCGCCGTCGGCAAGTTCCAGATGCCGTCGCGCGTCTACCTGGCGCGCTTCAATTTCCGCGGCGCCGACCAGCAGAAGCCCGTGGGGCAGCTCTCGGGCGGCGAACGCGGCCGCCTGCACCTGGCCAAGATGCTGGTGTCGGGCGCCAACGTGCTGCTGCTGGACGAGCCCTCGAACGACCTCGACGTGGAAACCTTGCGCGCGCTGGAGGAGGCGCTGCTGGAATTCGCCGGCAGCGTGCTGGTGATCTCGCACGACCGCTGGTTCCTCGACCGCATCGCGACGCACATCCTCGCCTTCGAAGGCGAATCGCAGGTGATGTTCTTCCCCGGCAACTACCAGGAATACGAAGCGGACAAGAGAAAGCGCCTCGGCGAGGAAGCCGCGCGCCCGCACCGCATCCGCTTCAAGGCCCTGAAGTCTTAAGCCGGCTGGAGCCTAATTCAACGCGGGTTCAGCGGCGTTTCGTCCTGGACTTGCGCCGGGGCGCCGGCTTCACCCTCTTCATCGAGCGCCTGGGCGCCTGTTTTTTCGCGCCGAGCGGAGCGGCGGCGACAAGAATGGCGGCGATGATGCACGGCTCGTTGCCGCGCACGCTCCAGGAGTGGTTGGTGCCGCGCTGGATGAGCACATCACCCGCCTTGAGCAAGGTCTCGCCCGTATCAAGGATGGCGTGAATCTCCCCCTTGAGCACGATGATGTAATCGACGGTGCTGGTCTTGTGCATCATCGGGTCGGCGCTCGAGGCATCCGGCGCGTGCCCCGCACCGATGGAGTCGAACGCGTCGCGCGCATCGGCCCGGTTGCGCCATTGCGAATCCGGCGGAAACTCCACGATGCGCACGATGGTTCCCTTGCCGGGCGGTTCGAGCCGCACCGGCCGCTCCGCCGTGTCGCGAGCGCCTGCGTTGCTCGCAGGCGAACCGGTCGTCTCCCAGAGATCGGTCAGCGCCAGTCCCGGCATCGAAGCCATTTCCTTGATGTTCGGCGCCAGCCCATCCATCAGAAAAACCGATTTGCCGCGCGCATCGTGTCCGGTCACCACCCTTCTCACTCGCCAGATCATCCGTCACCTCCGTTGTGTGGCCTACCTGCGAACTGTCAAATCAGCGCCGTGGCGAGGCCCGGAAAGGCGATCACCAGCAGCAGCACCAGGAACATGATCACGGCGAACGGCAGCGCGCCCGCGAAAATGTCGTTGAGCGTGATCGGGCTGTCGTTGCCGAGCGTGGCTTTGATCACGAACACCGCAATGCCGAAGGGCGGCGTCAGCAGTCCGATCTCGACCGCGAGCAGATTGACGATGCCGAACCAGATCAGATCGGTGCCGAATGCCTGCAGCGCCGGCAACACCAGCGGAATGGTGATCAGCATGATCGAGCTCGAATCGAGGATGGTTCCGAGCAGCATTACCACGAAAACGAAGATCGCGAGCATGCCCCAGAAGCCGAGGCCGGAATCGACGATCAGGTGCCGCAGGAATTCGGTAACGCCCGAGATCGCGAGCATCCGCGAGTACAGCGCCGCCGAGATGATCAGGAAGCAGATCGCGGCGGTAATGTGCCCGGTCTCCACCAGCACCGTCCACAGCGACTTCAGCGGCAGGCGGCCCTTGGCGAGCGCCAGCGCCAATGCCCCCGCCGCGCCGACCGCGCCGGCCTCGGTGGGGGTGAACAGGCCGCCGTAGATGCCCCCGAGCACCAGCGCCACGAGCAGCACCACCGGGAGCAGCTTGCCGGCCATCTCGCCCCATCCCAGCTGCGCGCTGTCCTCGGCGGTCCGCGCCGAGCCGCCGACGAATTCGGGCCAGTACTTGCCCATCAGCAAAATGCCGGCGACATAGGCCAGCGACAGCACGATCCCCGGAATGATTCCGGCGATGAACAGGTCACCGACCGATCTTTCGGTGAGGATGCCGTAGAGGATCAGCAGCAGGCTCGGCGGAATGAGCATCCCGAGGACCGATGAGCCCGCCACCACGCCGACCGAAAAGCGCTGCGAATAGCCATGCCGAAGCATCTCCGGCACCGCGACCTTGGTGAACACCGCCGCCGAAGCGATGCTGATCCCGGTGATGGCGGCGAACACCGCGTTCGCCGCGACCGTCGCGATCCCCAGCCCGCCGCGCAGGCGCCGGAATATCTGGTTGGCGACCTCGAAGGTGTCCTTGCCGATATCGGCGACGCTCACCAGCAGCCCCATCAGAACGAACAGCGGCACCACGCCGAAAACGTAGTCGGCGATGACGTCGTTTGCCGCCAGCGCAAGCAGGTTGGATGCGATGCCGGCGTCGCCGCGGATGATCCAGACGCCGATAAACGAAAGCAGCGTCAGCGCCACCCCCACATGCATGCCCGCGTAGATCAGCACCAGCATGCACGCGACCGACACCAATCCTATGGTGATGCCGTCCATGCTACTGCGCCGCGCCAGGCTCGAAGTTTGGCGGCTTCTTGCGACCGATCACCACGCACAGGTCGCGCCAGGCCAGCAGCAGGAATTGAACCGCGATCGCGGCGCAGCCGACCAGGATGATGATTTTCAGCGGACCAATCGGGATCTGCACCACACCCGTCGAGCCGTAAAACTCGTGGTTCGCGAACGCCTGCTCCATGAGCGGCCAGGTGGTGCGGAAAATGATCCCGAAAAGGACCCCTCCGGTGACATGGAACAGGCACTGCAGGGCATGGCCGATGCGCGGCGCGCTGCGGAGCAGCCTGCCCAGCAGCACATCGGAGCGCGTCATCGCACCGACGCGCAGCGTCTGCGCCAGTTGCAGGAACACGATGCCGACGATCGAGAACTGCATCATCTCCGGCACCCCGAGGATCGGCGTGTTGAACGCGCCGCGGCCGGCGACATCGGCGCAGATCAATAGCATCAGCAGGAAAATCCACAGCGTTCCGATCGCCGACAGCCCCTCGGTCAGCACGCCGAAGGAGAATCGCGCGGGGGTGGTCCCGCCCGGTCGCGCTCCGCGATCCTGCTCAGGCATGCAGCCGGATACCGGTCACGCGGAGACGGCGCTCATTCCTTGTCGAAGTCGCGCGCGAACTTGTAGCCGGTGGCGCGCACCGAGTCCATGTAGGCCGAAAGCACTTTCTTCGCCGGCGCGCCGGCCTGCTTGATCCAGTCCCTGGTCGGATTCGGAATTACCCTGATCATTTTCGCCTGTTCGGCCGGAGGGAGTTTCACGATCTTGCCGCCGGCCTTCAACCAGGCGGCCTGAGAGGCTTCGATGCGCGCGCTCTGCTCGACCAGGTAGGTCCCCTTGTAGGCGTTGGCGCCCCTGCGGAACGCCGCCTTCACCTCGTCGGGCAGCTTGTCCCAGCGGCCCTTGTTGATCGCCACCGCGCCGGCGTACATCGCGCCCATGTCGGCCGCGGTGAAATTGGGCGCGACTTCGAACAGCTTTGCCGGCACCGCCGAAGTCATGAACGCAATGGCGCCGTCATAGACCCCGGTCTTGATATCGTTGTAGAAGGTGTTGAGGCTGCCCTGGACTCCGACCGCGCCGGTGTTCTTGAACCAGGCGAGGTTGGGGCCGGCGCCGCCGATCTTCTTGCCCTTGAGGTCATCGACCTTGCTTATCGGGAAAGTCGTGGCAATGCCGTAGTTGTCGATGCAGAATCCGGCCAGGTAGACCAGATTGTGCTTGTTCCACTCCGCGGTGAGTTCCGGCAGTCCCTGCACGTATTCGATCGCCTTGGTCACCACGTTGGCATCCGCCGGGCCATACGGAACGAAGTAGGTGACGTTGTTCAGCGGCATCTTGGAGGACTGGAACACCGTGGCAACCAGACCCATGTCGGAGATCCCCTGCTGCATGGTCTCCAGTTCGCTGCCGATCTTGGCGAGCGTTCCGCCATAGGCCTCGGTCCACTGCATCTTGTACTTGCCGGTGCGCGCGAGTTCGGCATCGACGGTGGGAATGAAGGTCTCGCGCAGGTGCTTCACCCACAGGAAAATCGGCGGGTGGCCTGCGGCCATCGTCATCTTGATGCTTTCCTGCGCTGCCGCCGGCAGCGGGACCGAAAACCCCAGACCCGCTGCGAGTACCGCAATGCCGGCCCGCAATGCGCCTCTATTCGTTTCGCTCGATTTCATGGTTCGCTCTTCCGGTACGAAAACGCAAGTATAGTCTGCCGTATGGTGGAGAAATAATTCATGAAGCTCGTGACTTTTGCCGCACAGGGCCGCTCGCCGCGTGCCGGCGTACTGATACAGGGCGGCAGGCGCGTGCTGGACCTGCAGGCGGCCCACCGGGCGCGATGGAAAAAGACCGCGCGCGCGCTATCCAGCGTGCTGGCGATCGCCGAGGGCGGTGCGAACGCACTCGATCGGGCAAATGAAACCCTCAAGCGGGCGGCTAGCCGGTCGCCCGGGGCGGTAATCCCCCGGAAAGGAGTCAGGCTGCTCGCGCCGATCCCCAACCCGCCGCAGATGCGCGACTTCCTGTGTTTCGAGAAACACCTGCTGCAGGCGTTCCAGGCCGCCCGCAAGCTGCGCGCCAGCCAGTCGCCCGATCCGGGGGCCGCGCTGCGCGAGATGGAGGCAAAGGGCATCCTTGCGGTACCGCAGACTTGGTACGAACGCCCGATTTTCTATCACCCCAACCGTCTCAACGTGATCGGCACCGAACAGGACGTGCTCTGGCCGGCGTACTGCCAGACGCTCGATTTCGAACTCGAGTTCGGTTTTTTCATCGGCAGGCCGGGAAAGGACATCCCGAAGGAAAAAGCACGCGAGCATATCTTCGGCTACACGATTTTCAATGACATTTCCGCGCGTGACGAGCAGACCAAGGAGATGCCTGGTCAGCTCGGCCCCGGCAAGGGCAAGGACTTCGATACCGGCAACGTCCTCGGCCCCTGCCTGGTCACCGCCGAC
The DNA here is from genome assembly GCA_001770285.1 of Betaproteobacteria bacterium RBG_16_66_20. Lineage (GTDB taxonomy): Bacteria > Pseudomonadota > Gammaproteobacteria > Burkholderiales > SG8-39 > RBG-16-66-20. Next base: position 21,740 of record MEQQ01000028.1, on the reverse strand, counting down.
GAAATGCCGGACCCTTACCGGCTCGACATGGAAGTGCGGGTCAACGGCGAGCGCTGGGGCGGGGGCAATTCGGGCGAGATGCGCTGGCGCTTCGAGGACTGCATCGCGCACGCCTCGCGCTCCGAAACCCTGTACCCCGGTGAATTTTTCGGCTCCGGCACGGTCGGCAGCGGCTGCGGACTGGAACAGCTGCGTTTCCTGAAGCCGGGCGACGTGGTGGAACTGGAAGTCGAGGGCATCGGCGTTCTGCGCAACCGCGTGGTCCGTTGATCAAGGGAGCGGTTCATGCGCGCAAATCCCCTGGCAGGCTTCAGCGTCGATCGCAATGCCATCACCTATGTGGGCCACGATCTGCAGCGGCCCGAGTGCATCCTCGCCGAGCGCGACGGCACCCTGTGGGCGGCCGATGCCCGCGGCGGCGTCATGCGCATCGCCGCCGACGGGACGCAATCGCTGATCACGCAACAGGACGACTCGCGTTTTTCCCAGGCCAGCGATTTCGAGGCGCGCTTCACCCAGGGCACGCTGCCCAACGGGCTCGCCTTCGCCGCCAATGGCGACATACTGATCGCAAACTTCGGCACCGATTTGCTGGAGGTGATGACCCGCGAGGGCCGGACACGCACGCTGTACGACCGCATCGACGGCCAGCCGATCGGCAAGGTCAATTTCGTCGTGCGCGATTCGAAAAACCGCTTGTGGGTGACGATCTCGACCAAGGTCAATCCCTGGACCGCCGCCGCGCGCACGCGCGTGCGTGACGGCTACATCGCGGTCGTCGACGGTCGCGGCATTCGCATCGTCGCCGACGGCTTCCATTTCACCAACGAGGTGCGTCTCGACGCCAACGAGGAGTGGCTCTACATCGTGGAGACCACCGGCCCGCACATCAGCCGCATGCGCCTGCGCGAGGAGCGCGGCGAGGTCGCGCTCGGCGACCGCGAGGTCTTCGGTCCGGCGGACCTCGGCGGTTTTCCCGACGGCATCGCCTTCGACGCCTTTGGCAACCTCTGGTGCACGCTGGTCATGGTGGATCGCCTGGTGGCGCTCACTCCCGAGGGGGAGCTGCAGGTTCTGCTCGACGACGGCAATCCGGCCGCCAGCAGGATGCTGCTCGAGGGCTTCGCCAACGGCACGCTCACCGCCGAGCAAATGGCCGCAGCCAGGGGAACGATCGCGCCGTGGATGGCGAGCGTCACCTTCGGCGGCAGCGACCTCAGGACCGCCTATCTGGGCAGCCTCATGGGCAAGCGGATTGCATGCTTCCGGTCGCCGGTCGCCGGACTGCCGATGGTGCACTGGGCCGAGCCGATAGCGTAAGCTGCGCCGTTCAAGTTCACCCGAGGAGGGAGCAATGAGCGTAAAGCTGAAGCAGTTGATATCCGATACCCAGTCGGCGTTTCGCGCCCGGCCGGACGCAGCCAAGGCGACTTTCAATTCATCTTCGCGCCTGACAGAAGGGTTCCGTTCGGAGATCTCGATTCGACAGCACAGCCTGGCGGCGGACGAGCCGCCTGCGCTGGGAGGCGCCGATTCGGGTCCCAACCCGGTGGAGCTGATTCTTGCCGCGCTGGGCAGCTGCCAGGAAATCACCTATCGCGCCTATGCGACGGCGATGGGGATTCCGCTTGACTCGGTGGCGGTGGAACTGGCGGGGGATATCGACCTGCGCGGATTCTTCGCGGTTGATGAATCGGTGCGCTCGGGCTACCAGAATATTCGCGGCACGGTGAATATCGAATCCAGCGCGAGCGAGGCGGAGTTGCAGAAATTGCGCGCGGTGGTGGATGCGCACTGCCCGGTTCTCGATATCCTTACCAACAAGGTGCCCGTCTCCCTGAGCCTGTCGATCAGGTCCAAGCTGCCCGCGTGAACGCGTCGAACCGCGCCCGCATCAGCCGCTTGGCGATTCGCCGAGCAGCGGAAAGGCGCCCAGGGCTCCGGGCTCGCCGACCGGCGGCGCCGCGGTTACATGCTGCGGAGTCAGTTCGCCGAATGAGGTGACGCCGAGCAGGCCGAGGCAGGTCCGGATTTCGTCCTCGAGGATTTCCAGCGTGCGCACCAGGCCCGGCACGCCCGCGGCGGCAAGGCCGAGGCAGGGGAGGCGTCCCAGGCCCACGCTCTTGGCGCCGAGCGCGATCGCCTTGACCACGTCGGTGCCGCGCATGAAACCGCCGTCCACCCAGACCTCGGCGCGGCCGGCGACGGCTGCGACGATTTCCGGCAGCACGGCGGCGCTGCCCAGTCCGTGGTCGAGCTGCCGACCTCCGTGGTTGGAGACGTAGATCACTTCGACGCCGTGCTGCACGGCGATTTCGGCGTCCTCCGCGGTGGCGATTCCCTTGATGATCAGCGGCAGGTCGTGCTTGTCCTTGAAGCGTTTGACCTGGTCCCAGGAAAGCCCGGACTGGTAAGTGCTGCCGGCCTGGGCGGTGGCGCGCCAGGGCTTGACGAAGCGGCCGATCAGGTCGCGTTCGCGCCGGCTGTACATCGCGACGTCCACCGTGAGGCAGAACGCGGTGAAGCCGTGGTCGCGCGCGCGGCGCACATGGTCGTCCACCCAGGCCTCATCGCCGCGCACATAGAGCTGGAAGCAACGCAGCGTGTCGGCGGCCGCGGCGGTTTCCTCCAGCCCCGGCTGGCAGACCGAGGACAGCATCTGCGGCACGCCGAACTGCGCCGCGCCGCGCGCGGCCGAGGCGGCGCCGCCTTCGACGAAGGATTCGAGGCCGCCGATCGGCGCCAGCAGCACCGGCAGGCGCGCGCGCCGGCCGAGGAAAGCCGCGCCGGTGTCGATCCGGCTGACGTCGCGCAGCACGCGCGGCCGGAACGCGATCGAGTCGAGCGCCTGGCGGTTGCGGCGCACGGTAATCTCGGATTCGGCTCCTCCTATCAGATAGCTCCACGGCCCGGGCGCCAGCCTGGCGCGCGCGGCGGCGACGATTTCCTGGAGAGTGAGAAACTGTTCGGTGCGGGGCGCGTTCATGGTGCGCAAGGCTATCACTCAAGGGTAAACTCGCCCACTTCGACGCCGAAACGGAGCGGAAATCGCGATGCGACTGCTGACCTATGCTGCGAAGAAAAAGGGCGCTGCGCCGCGCGTCGGCGTGATGCTCGGACTGGACCGCTTCATGGAGCTGCGGTTCCCGGACATGGTTTCGGTCATCCGGTCGGGCAGGGCGGGCCTCGCGAAGATAAGGAACGCCGTAACAAGCTACAAAGGCAAGGGCATCGCCCTGTCTTCGGTCCACGTGCTGGCGCCGATCCCGCGTCCGTCGAAGAACGTGTTCTGCGTCGGCTGGAACTATCTCGAGCACTTCGAGGAGGGCGCGAAAGCCCGGCCGCAGGGAACCGAACTGCCCTCGCATCCGACCTTCTTCACCAAGGCCCCGACGACGGTCAACGGCCCCTACGACCGCATTCCGCTGCACGCCGGCGTGACCGAGAAAGTCGACTGGGAAGTCGAGCTCGGCTTGATCATCGGGCGCGGCGGCATCAACATCAGGGAAGCCGACGCGATGAAGCACGTGTTCGGCTACACCGTGATCAACGACGTCTCGGCGCGCGAAGTGCAGCGCCGCCACGGCCAGCAGTGGTTCAAGGGCAAGAGCCTGGACGGCCATTGCCCGATGGGGCCGTGGATCGTCACCGCCGACAAGGTGAAGGACTGGTGGGACCTGCGCGTGACGACGCGCGTGAACGGGGTGGTCAAGCAGGACTCGAACACGCGCCACATGTACTTCAAGATCCCGCGCATCATCGCCGAGCTCTCGGCCGGGCTGACCCTCGAACCGGGCGACATCATCTCGACCGGCACGCCCGCGGGCGTCGGCCACGCGCGTACCCCGCCCGAATTCCTCAAGGCGGGGGACGTCCTGGAAACCGAGATTGCGGGGCTCGGGCTGCTGAAGAACCGGATCGGCTGACCCCGGTTTTCAGAGCATCGCGCCGGGTTTGGCGAGCGCGTGCTCGGTCAGCTGGCGCACCACCCAGTCGTAGGCCTCGTCGACCGAGTCGGTGCGGTGTATCAGTTCCAGGTCCTCGGGGCTGATGGTGCCGTGGCGCACCAGGGCGTCGAAATTGATCACTTCGTTCCAGTAGTCGTTGCCGAACAGCACGATCGGCATCGGCTTTTTCATCTTCTTGGTCTGCACCAGCGTCACCACCTCCATCAGTTCGTCCAGGGTGCCGAAGCCGCCCGGAAAGACGAGCACCGCCTTGGCGAGGTAGGCGAACCAGAACTTGCGCATGAAGAAGTAGTGGAAGTGGAAGCCCAGGCCGTGCGTCAGGTACCGGTTGTCCGACTGCTCGATGGGGATCGAAATGCCCAGGCCCACGCTCATGCCGCGCGCTTCCGAGGCGCCGCGGCTGGCCGCTTCCATGATGCCCGGGCCGCCGCCGCTGCAGACCACGAACCGCCGCACCGGGCCGTCGGCGGGCGAGGGCAGCGCCTTGGACCATTTGGTGAGGCGGGAAGCGAGCGCGCGCGCCGCCTCGTAGTAGACCGAGCCCGCCTTGAAGCGCGCCGAGCCGAAGAACACGATCGTGTCCTCGATGCCGTGCTTCTCGAAGCGGGTCCTCGGTTCGAGGTATTCGGCAAGGATGCGCAATGCGCGCGCGTCCCTGCTGTTGATGAATTCCTCGTTGCTGTACGCCTTGGTGCGCTGCAGCGGGATGCGTTTAGGCTTTACCGTCACGAATCTTCAGCCTCGTCCTTCAAACGGCATCTTGGTCGCCTTGATCGTGACGAACAGCACGTTGGTCTCGAGCGGGAAATTGGCCATCTGCAGCACTGCCTGGCCGACGTGATTCACGTCCATCAGCGGCTCGACCTTGATCGAGCCGTCGGCCTGCGGCACGCCCTTCGCCATGCGCTCGGCCATCTCGGTGCGCGCGTTGCCGATGTCCACCTGGCCGACCGCGATGTCGTATTTGCGCCCGTCGAGCGCGCCGCTCTTGGTGAGGCCGGTCACCGCGTGCTTGGTGGCGGTGTAGGCCGCCGAGCCCGGCCGCGGCGCGTGCGCCGAGATCGAGCCGTTGTTGATGATGCGGCCGCCGCGCGGGGTCTGGTTCTTCATCAGCTTGAAGGCTTCCTGCATGCACAGGAACATGCCGGTGAGGTTGATGTCCACCACGTTCTGCCACTTCTCCAGGCTCAGTTCCTCGAGCGAAGTGCCCGGCGCGTTGATCCCGGCGTTGTTGAACAGCACATCGAGGCGGCCCCACTTGCCGCCGGCCGCGGCAAACAGCGCCTTGACCGAATCCTGCTTCGCGACGTCCGTGGCGACGCACAGCGCGCGATCACCCGCGCCGGATTCGCGGGCCGTTTTCTCCAGCGCGTCCTGGCGCCGGCCGGCGAGCGCGACTTTCCAGCCGTCCTTCAGAAACGCGAGCGCGGTGGCCTTGCCGATGCCGCTGCCCGCACCCGTGATGATTGCGACCTTGTCCATGAACCGGCTCCCTGCGCGAAAGAGCGCGCATGGTAACCCATTCAGGAGCGGTCTCCGCCCTTGTGGAGGCGCTCGTTGCGCGGTTCGTGGCGCGGCGCGTGACGCTCCGCGCGCGGCTGTTGCGGCGCTACGGCTTCGGGCATGCGGGCGCGCGGCTGTGGTTGTCCCTGCACTGGAGGCCGTACCTGTACCGAAGGAAGCGCATTCGATTGCGGCCGCGACTGCTGCCGTTCCCGCCGCTGGTAAAAGGTTGCGCGTTGCCGCGGCTCGTGCTGCCAGCGGTGCGGCGCCACGACGACGGTCCGGTTCAGGGCGACCGGCGGCCGACGGTAGTAGACGGTCGGGTGCACTACGCGCACGTGGCGGTGGTGCCAGTCGAAATTTCCGAAGAAGAAGTTGACCGAAAGATTGACCGGCCGCCCCCACCAGAAGCCGACCGATACGCCAGGACGGTAGGGGCGCGCGTAGCCCGGCCACGGCGTCCACACGATGGGCTGGTATGCCGGCCACCACCACGGCCCATAGACGATCCTTGGGTCGTAGTAGGGCACGTAGACCACCTGAGGATTGAGCGGTTGAATGGCGAGCGAACTCGATCGCTCCACAATAACCAGTCTTTCATCGGAGGCAAGCTGGCCTGCCGCGCGTGCCCGCCGGCGCAGCTGTTGCACCGTATCCATGACGTGCGGTTCCTGTGCGAGGAATGCCTCGCCGAGCCTGCGCGTCCAGTCCGGATTCTCGTCCATGCGCGCGAGCAGCTGCGGGAACGCGACCAGCGACTTCACGCTCGGGTCCCAGTCTTCGTACTCCACCGCGCGCACCGCATCGTCGCCCTGCAGGCCCGGATTGGCGCGCGACCAGCGCGCCGCTGCGGCCACCTCGAGAGGATAGGTCGCGGCCATCAGCACCTGCGCGAGCAGCGGATCGGGATACAGCGCGATCGGCGCTAGCATCTGGTCGAGCTCGGGCTGCGAATACGTCCGCTGCGCCTGCGCGAGCGTGGGCGCAGCAATCAGGAGCGCGAGCAATGCGGCGAACAGTTTGCGGGCAATCGTCATGGGCTTCTCCTTCTGCCTGTGACGATTGGACACGCTCTAGCGCATACGCGCCTTTACAAATTGAAACAGGATGTAACGCGCGTAACCGGGCTCGCCGCCATTCGAGCGGAACGCCCGCGCGCTATTTGCCCTTGAACCCGGGGACCCGCTTTTCCATGAACGCCTTGCGGCCCTCCTTGTGGTCGTCGCTCGCGAAGCAGGCTTCCACCATCTTCATGGCTGTTGCGAGTTCGCGGTCCTTCTCGTCCTTCTGCCACTGCTGCACGGCGAACTTGGCGGCGGCCACGGTGAGCGGCGCGTTCTGCGCGACCATCTTGCAGTAATCGGCCACCGTCTTCTCCAGGTCGGCGGCCGGCACGACCTTGCTCACGAATCCCATGCGCAGCGCCTCCCGGGCGTCGAACTTGCGCGCCGACACGAAGATGTCGGTGGTGTTGGCGGCGCCGATCACGTTCATGAAGCGCCGCACGCCCGCCGGGCTGTAGCCCAGCCCGAGGCGCGCCGCCGGCATGCGGAAGATCGAATCCTCGGAGCAGATGCGCAGGTCGCAGGCGGCGGCGAATCCCAGTCCGCCGCCGATGCAGATGCCGCGGATGCGCGCGACCACCGGCTTGGCGCAGTTCATCGGCGCGACGTAGGCTCGCTCGACGGCACTGTTGTACTCGACCTGCGCCTCGACGGTGCCGCGCAGCTTCTCGAACTGCGAGATGTCGGCGCCCGAGATGAAGGCCTTGTCGCCGTCGCCCGCACACACGATCAGGCGCACCGCCGGGTTGCGGTCCAGCTCGGCGAAGACCTTCGGCACCGCCTGCCACATGTCGTAGCTCATCGCGTTCATCTTCGACGGGTTGGAGAAGACCACCGTCGCGATCGCGCCTTCGATGCTGGTTTTCAGTTCCGCCATGGATTTTCCTAAACCACCTTTGTTGTCCTGAACCCGGAAATTTCGGAATCGCTGTAACCCGCCTCGCGCAGCACTTCAACCGTATGCTCGCCGCGTTCGGGCGAGGCGGCAGCGAGCTTCGCCGGGGTGCGCGAGAGCTTCACCGGCTGGTTGATGAGCCTGATCCTGCCGAGCGTCCTGTGCTCGACCTCGGCCGCGGCCTGCAGGTGCCTGACCTGCGGGTCGGCGAACACCTGGTCCATGCTGTAGATCGGGCCGCAGGGCACGCCGGCGGCATTCAGGATTGCCACCCATTCGGCGCTCTTCTTTTTCACGAACCCCTGGTTCAGCTCCGCGTTCAGTGAGGTGCGGTTGCCGGCGCGCGCTTCCGCGGTCTTGAAATCCGGGTGCTCGAACAAATCGGGCCGCCCGATCGCCTCGCAGACGCGCTGCCACATCTTGGTGCCAGAGGCGGCGACGTTCATGTGGCCGTCGGCGGTGGTGTAGGCCGAGGTCGGCATGCTGGTCGGGTGGTCGTTGCCGACCTGCTGCGGCACTTCGCCCGACATGGCGTAGCGCGCGGCCTGGAAATCGAGCAGCTGGATCGCCGCCTGCAGCAGGTTGGACTGCACCCACTGGCCTTCGCCCGAGGTCTCGCGCTCGAGCAGCGCGGTCATGACGCCGAGCGCGGCGAGCAGCCCGGCGCCGACATCCGCGACCGCGCAGCCGACGCGCATCGGCCCGCCGCCGGGATGGCCGGTCACCGACATGATGCCCGAGAGGCCCTGCGCAATCTGGTCGAAGCCGGGCCGCTCGCGATAGGGGCCGTCCTGCCCGAAGCCCGAGATGCTCGCGAGGATGATCCGCCGGTTCACCTTTTTCAGCGACGCGTAGTCGATGCCGAGCCGGTCCTTCACATCCGGGCGATAGTTCTCGACCACCACGTCGGCGGTCTTCACCAGGCGCATGAAGATTTCCTTGCCCTGCGGCGACTTGAGATCCAGCGTGATGGAGCGCTTGTTGCGGTGCAGGTTCTGGAAATCCGGCCCTTCGCGCGGCCCGCCCATATCTTCCGGCACCGTGCTCTCGATCTTGATCACGTCGGCGCCGAAATCGGCGAACTGTCGCACGCAGCTCGGCCCCGCGCGCACGCGCGTCAGATCCAGGATGCGCAGTTTGGAGAGAGCGGGAGAGGCGGAGATGCGAGGCATGCCCCGATTCTAGACTGCCAATACCCCGTTCTGGTAATCGCGGATCGCCTGCTCGATCTCGGCGCGCGTGTTCATCACGAACGGGCCGTACTGCACCACGGGCTCCTGCAGCGGTTGCGCCGCGAGCAGCAGAAAACGCGCCCCGTCCGCTGCCGCGGTGATCTCCACCCGGTCGCCCGAGCCGAGCACTGCGCCCTGGTGCGTCTTCAGCGCGCGATCGGCGATTTCCACGCTGCCTTCGAATGGGTAGATGTAGACCGTTTTATGGTCTTTTATTTCCTGCGAAAAAAATCCGTTCGAAGGCAGTTCAATGTCCCAGTAGATCGGATCGGTGCTGCCACCCTGGATCGGTCCGGCCGTCCCGTTCAGCGTGCCCGCCACGACCTTCGCGCGGCCGCCACCCGCGAGCGCCACCGCCGGGATCTCTGAAGGCTGGATGTCGCGGTAGCCGGCCGGCCTCATTTTTTCCTTCGCCGGCAGGTTGATCCAGAGCTGAAAACCGCGCATGCGGCCGTTTTCCTGCTGCGGCATCTCCGAGTGGATGATGCCGCGGCCGGCGGTCATCCACTGCACGCCGCCGCTCTTCAAGTCGCCGCGGTTGCCGAGGTGGTCCTCGTGCAGCATGTGGCCGTCCAGCAGGTAGGTGACGGTCTCGAAGCCGCGGTGCGGATGGGAGGGGAAGCCGGCGACGTAATCGTCCGGGTTCTCCGAGGAGAACTCATCCAGCATCAGGAACGGATCGGCGCGCATTGGGAGAGACCCGTGATCGGCGGCTCCGAGGCTGCGCCGCAGCCTGACGCCGGCGCCGTCGGAGGCCGGGACCGAATCGATGATTTGCTGAATTTTTCTGGTCGTCATGAAAGAATCCTGCCTGCATCGGCAAAGGAGGCGCGCAATGAAATCCTGGTTTATCGCAAGCGGCAAAGATAGCACCACGCTGGAACTGCGTGATATTCCGCTGCCGGAGCCGAAACCGGGCGAGATCATGGCGCGCGTCAAGGCCGCTGGGCTGAATCGCGGCGAGTTCATCGCCGGGCACGGTCTCGCGGGCGGCGCGGCCAAGGCCGGCGGCATCGAAGCCGCGGGCGAGGTGGTGAAGCTGGGCGAAGGAGTGACGGCGTTCAAGCCCGGCGACCGGGTCATGGGACGCGCCTTGCACGCCTATTCCGAATTCGCGATGTTCCGGATCGGCGATGCGATGCCGGCGCCGGCCAGGCTTTCCTGGGAAGAAGCGGCCGGCGCGGGGATCGCCTATCTCACCGCTTACGACATGCTCTGGCCGGGCGGGCAACTCAGGGCCGGGGAGTGGCTGCTCGTGACGGGCGCCTCGGCAGGCGTGGGCGTGGCCTCGGTGCAGCTCGGCAAGCTGATCGGCGCCAGGGTAATCGGCACTTCCGGCTCGGCGGAGAAACTGAAGAAACTGGGCGCCCTGGGGATGGACCTGGGACTGCAGAACCGCAATGGCGGCTTCGAGCAGGCGATCATGGAGGCGACCGCGGGCAAGGGCGTCAACCTGGTGGTGAACAACGTCGGCGGCAGCGTGTTCGCCGAGTGCATCCGCGTGATGGCCTACAAGGGGCGCCTCGCCACGGTCGGCTACGTGGATGGCGTGGTGAAAGCGGAACTGGACATCCTGGCCCTGCATGCCAAGCGCCTGCAGGTGTTCGGGGTTTCGAACAAGATGCGCAGCGCGGCCGAGTTCGCCGAAGGGGTGCGCGGCTTCATGCGCGATGTGCTGCCGGCGATCGCCGGCGGGCACCTGCGGCCGGTCATCGACAGGGTGTTCCCGTTCGCCGAGCTGCCGCAAGCCAAGGCTTATATGGAATCCAACGCGCATGTAGGAAAAATCATCCTGCGCGCCTGACGGACTAGCGCAGGCGCTTGCGCACCAGTCCGATCGCGCTGCGCAGGGCGTAGAGTTCGTCGGCGTAGGCGAGTGGCACGGCGACCCGCTCGACCTTGGCATCCAGGTCATCCAGTTCCACGAGCAGCTTGGCGCGATCCGCGTCCTTGCTTCCGAGGGCGTCCTCGATCTGCCGCAGGTGGCGATACCACTTGTAGATGCGCCTGCGGATGCGGTACTGGTAAAGCGGCGGCACCACGCGCGCCAGCGGAATCAGGATCGCGATGATGGAGAACAGCGCCACCCACATGCGGTCCACCAGGTTGGCGAGCCAGAACGGCAGGTAGCGCTGCATTGCCGGCGGGCCGTTGCGGTAAAAGCGCTCGGCATCGCGCGCCAGCGGAAACTCGGTGTTGAGCTGCGTCGGGAACTGGCCGGTCTTCGAAATCCAGCCACCGGCGCCGTGGATGCGCGCCGCGGCCTGCACGAACAGCTGCACCAATGCCGGATGCAGGTCCTCGCGCGCCACCAGCGAGCAGTTGGTTGCCACCATCGGCAGGTCGTGCGGCGGCACGTTGCGCGGCAGGTCGACCACGCCGCGCGGCAGCGTGACCGGGGTCAGGTACCGGTAGCGCCGCGCGTAGGCTTCGGCCTGTTCGATTTCAAGCAGGCGGACGCCGGGGGTCTGCAGCAGCATCTGCACCAGCGGCGACTCCGGTGCCGAGACCATCGCCAGCGCGTCGAGCTCGCCCGCAAGCAGCGCGACCACCGCGGGCGTGAGGTCCAGGCTGCTGCGCCTGATGTCTTCGCGATCCATGCGGTTGGCCAGCAGCATCCGGTTGACGATGCCGGGTATGCCGCTGCCCCGCGCGCCGGCGTTCACCCGCATGCCCCGCAATTGCGAAAATTCCGTGAGCACGCCTTCGCGCTTGAGTTTTTTCGCGGCATCGGCCCGGTAGAACAGCCACACCGGTTCGTAGAACATGCTGCCCAGCGACATCACCGGCAGTTTCTCCTCCGCGCCTGCTGCGGTCGCGCGCAGCGTTTCAATCGATCCTCCCTGGACGAAGGCGATCTGCACGTCCTGCTTGGCGTCCTGCAACAGGCGCAGGTTTTCGCGCGATCCGGCCGAGGGCCTGAGGATCACCTCGATACCGAAGCGCTTCAGTTCCTCCTGGTAGCGCTTGCCGAAGGCGGCGTAGGCGCCCTGCTCGGAGCCGGTGGCGAGGACCACGCGCTTGGGCGGCGTGGGCTGCATGAAGTAATAGGCGCCCGCCAGCAGGGCGACTGTCAGGACGATGAATGGCCCTGCGGTGAAGAGCAACTCGCGGACCGAAACCAGCGTGTCGCGGATGACGCGGGGCATGGCGTCAGTGTAGCCTTGGGCGAGGCAACATGAAAATCATTGTCCCGGAAAGCGAAATCGAGCTCAGCGCGGTGCGCTCAGCCGGTGCAGGCGGGCAGAACGTCAACAAGGTTTCGAGCGCGATTCACCTGCGCTTCGACATCGCCGCTTCGTCGCTGCCGGGAGCGGTCAAGACGCGGCTGCTGTCGCTCAAGGACCATCGCATTACGCGCGACGGCGTGGTGGTGATCAAGGCGCAGCAGCACCGCAGCCAGGAGATGAACCGCGCCCAGGCCATCGCGCGCCTGCAGCAACTGGTCGACGCGGCGGCCGTCGCGCCCAAGGCGCGCAGGGCGACCAGGCCGACGCGGGCGTCGAAGAAAAGGCGGCTCGAGGGCAAGATCCGGCGTGGCCGGATCAAGGCACTGCGCGGGAAGGTAAACCCCGAAAACTAGGAACCGGGGAACCCCGGTTCCCCCTGGCTAGTATCGCTTGCCGGTGCTGAATTCGCTCTTCAGGCGCGCGACCTGGCGCCGGAGCGTCTCGAGTTCGGCGCGCGCGGCTTCGACCTCGGTGGCGAGGTTGCCCGCGTGCGCGACGCGGTAGCGCTCGTTGGCCGCGTTCCAGCGCTGCACCAGGTTCTCTTCCTGATCACGCCAAGTTTTGCGTTTGTCCATAAGGTCCAAAAAAAAGCCCGGTTGCCCGGGCTGTCGTTGTCAGCCGTCTTCGGAGCGGCTGGAAATCGGAATCGAAATACCGGCGGGAAGTTCGTCGCGCGGGATGCCATGGTGCACTTCGGCAGCGGGCTGCGGGGGCGTAGTGCCCTTTTTCGGGCGGCCGGGGCGGTAAAACACCTGGAACGGCTTGAGCGGCGGAACCACCGGCGGGCGCTCGAGGTACCTGCAGTCGGATTCCGTCGGCATGCTGGCGGTCGCGCCGATGCGCCGGCCGCCCACGAACACCGTATAGCGCAGCATGTGCGCCGAACCGGCGATCGGCTGCGCGATGATTTCGTACTTGCCGAGCATGAAGCGCTTGCGCGCCTGGCGGCCGGGGTGTTCGCGCACCGCTTCGCGCGCGTCCTCAGCCACCCGGGTTTTCCTTCTTGGCAGCTTTTGCCTTCACCGGGCGGGCGGTGCCGGCCTTGGCAATCTTGGCGAGCTTGACCTTGCTGCTGAGCACCTCGTCGCACAACGCAACCACCTCCGGCTCCTGAAGCCGCTCCGCATTGGCGCGCAGCTGCTTCACCTCCGGTTTGGTCAACGTTTGGATTCGGTCCTTGGTCCAGTCCAATGCTTCTTCCCGCACCCCCCTTTATACCACTGAATGAGGGTGCAGGTCTATGTTTTTTTTGAATTATTTCGAAGCCTGTCGAGCTCGGGATAGTGCCGGAAGATACCCTGCTGGTTGAACGGGATGCGGCGCTCGGAGGCAAGGTAGGCGGCGAGGCGAGGACGCGCTGCTGCCCGGTCATGGACCCCAATGATCCGCGCGTAGCGCCTCTCGAGCCGGCCGAAGGCGACCGGAAACGCGTAACGCAGGCCCGCAACCATCTGAAAGAGGGACAGATCTGCATAGCTGCACGCCTTGCCGAGCAGATAACCCCCGGCTGCGCGCCGCAATACCCGTTCAAAATAGTCGAGATATTTCGGCAGCCGGACTGAAAGGAAATCGGCGCTCCGGCGCTTTGCCTCCGCTTTCTGCTCCTCGTAGTAAAGGCCCGAGCCGATCGGGTGGTGCGTGTCGTGTACCTCGACCAGCCAGTCGGCGATGGTGAGCTGGAGCTGATGCAGCCAGAATCTGCCGGCCTCATTGCGCGGCGCGAGGCGCAGGCGCGGCCCGAGGTAGTGCAGGATGTTCGCGGTCTGCGAAATCACCCTTTTTCCGGCGATGAGGTAAGGCGGGGCGAAGGGAGGCTGCTTCAGTACCGGGTTTTTCGAAAAAGAAGAATTTCCGGAAGGGCGCAAGACGTCCACATACTCGGCCCCTGCATCCTCGAGCGCGAGGCGGATGAATTCGCCCCGGCCCTGGATCCCAGGCCAATAGTAAAGGCGGTAGCGCATCAGCATCCGGCAACGCAGTTGCCCTTGCCGTCGAACTGCATGCTGCGGCCGCTGATCGCAAGCTGCGGCGTGACGCCTTTGAGCAGCTTGATGAGCGCCGCGGCTGCATATGCGTATTTCGTGTTGCTCGTCATGCCGATCCTCCTCTTGCAAGGCCGGCAATGACCGGCCGCGAACCTTCGAGCGCGACGCGCTGCAGGTAGAACGACAGCGCGCGCCGGCCGCCGAGTTCCTCCCCGCCGCCGGCGCGCCCCGGGCCGCCGTGCACCAGCTGCGGCAGCACCGTGCCCGGACCCGGCGAGAGTTCGATCTTCGGATGGCCGAGGAAGATGCGGCCGTGCCAGGGCGCGACGCCCGCCACCGCCTGCTCGAGCCAGGCGGCGTCTTCCGAATACAGCGAGCACACCAGGCCGCCGTTGCCGCGCGCCACGATCGCGGCGGGATGCTCCGTGTAGGGCAGCAATGAAACCACCGGCCCGAACACTTCGCGGTCGTGAACCGCCTTCGCCTGCAAATCGCTTTCATATTCGAACAGCGCCGGCGATACGAAAAATCCCTTTGCCAGCAGTCTTCCCGATGTTCCCGAAATTCTCCTGCTTTCAGTTCCGAGCATTTCCATACCCGCAATGACATCCGCAAGCTGCGCGCCGGAGGCGAGCGGCCCCATGCGCACTTCTTGATCCGCGGGATTGCCGACGCGGATCGCGCCCAGCATCTCGACCAGGTCGTCCCTGACGGCCGCCAGCGCTTCCTGCGGCACCAGTACCCGGCGGATCGCGGTGCACTTCTGGCCCGCTTTCTGGGTCACGTCGCGCAGCACGTCTTTCAGAAACAGTTCGTACATGTCGCTGCGCGCCTCGATGTCGGGGCCCAGCACGGCTGCGTTCAGGCTGTCGGCCTCGACGTTGACGCGCACCGAGTGGCGGATGACGTTCGGCAGGGCGCGGATGCGCGCGCCGGTTTCGCCCGAGCCGGTGAACGCGAGCACGTCCTGCGCGCCGAGCAGCGCGGGCAGGTCGCGCGGGGCGCCGACCAGCAGCGACAGCGCGCCGTCGGGCAGGATCTTCTGCTCCGCGATCACCTGCATCGCGCGGTGCGCGACCATCGCGGTGGCGGTGGCGGGCTTGGAGAGCACCGGCATGCCGGCGAGCAGCGCGGCCGCCGCCTTCTCGGCAAAGCCCCAGGCCGGAAAATTGAATGCGTTGACCTGCACCGCGACGCCGTGCCGCGGCACGGCGACGTGCTGGCCGTGGAAGCGCGGCGAACGCCCGAGCTGCAGGCCTTCGCCGTCGATCAGGAAACGGCCGGCGCCGAGCGCGCTGCCGAGCTCGGCATACGCGAGCAGCGTGGCGATGGCGCCGTCGATGTCGAACTTGGCGTCCGAGCGCGTGTTGCCGCCGTTGGCGATGCCGAGCTGGAGCAGTTCGTCGCGCGCGTCCTGCAGCGCGTCGGCCACGGCCTGCAGCAGCGCGCCGCGCTCGGCGAAACTCAGTGCGCGCAGCGCCGGACCGCCCCTGCGCCGCGCATGCTCGAGCGCGGCGGCGAGATCGATGCCTTCGCTGCTCGCGGTGGCGAGCGCTTCCTCGGTCGCGGGATTGAGCAGCGTCTGCGCGGCGCCCGTGCCCTGCGCCCAGCGCCCGGAAACGTAACTACCCAGTACTTGCATTATTTCCCTCCGCAGGACAATGCCGAAGGGGCTTTATACCTCTAGAACGTCGTCGCGCGCTGGATCGCGGGCCGCGCCGCCATCTCGCCGGCCCAGCGGGCGACGTTCGGGAGACCTTCCAGCATGTCGGGGACCGCGCCCTTGATGCGTGCGTAGCCCGCGTAGAGAGAGAAATCGGCGACCGTCACCTCGTCGCCGGCGCAGTACTTGCGCTTGGCGAGCGCCGCGTCCCAGACCTGGAACAGGCCGCGCACGCGGTCCTTGAACAGCTGCACCGTCGGCGCGTGCGGCTCCTTGGCGGACGCCGCGATAAAGTACGCGCCGAACAGCGGTGTCACGTCGGTCGAAGCGTTCATCAGCGCCTGCAGCACCGCCGGGCGCGCCGCCGGATCCTTCGGCAGGAACTTGCCCGATTTCTCGGCGCAGTAGAGCAGGATCGCGGAGGACTGCGACAGCGTCAGCGGCCTGCCGCCCGGTCCCTCGTGGTCCACGATCACCGGGATCTGACCGTTCGGGTTCATGGCGAGGAAGGCCGCCGTTCTATGCTCGCCCTTGGCGAGGTCGACCGGATGCAGCTTGTAGGCAAGGCCGCATTCCTCGAGTGCGATGCGGGCGCGCATGCCGTTGGACGTGGCGGCGGCGTAGAGATCGATCATGTGCATCCTTTTCGATTTTCCTGAATCCGCGACTCTAACGCCGATTCAAGGCTGCACGGGCGTCGCCGCGGGCAGTTGCATGCCGCGGCGCTTCATTTCCTCGCGCACCAGGTCCGGACGGTCGCTGATGATGCCGTCCACGCCCAGCTCCAGCATGGCGGCGATCTGCGCCGGTTCGTTCACCGTCCAGACGATCACCTGCAGGCCGAGCGCGCGAGCTTCCCTGAATGCGGCCGCGTCCAGGGCGTTGAAATTCGGCGACCAGATTCTGCCCCCGGACTGCCCGACTTTCTTCGGCGCATCGGGAAACTTCTGCCCGCTGAGGTAGACCGTCGCGATATCGGGCGCTTCGGCCTGCACCACCGCAAGCGTGCGCCAGTCGAACGACTGGATGCTCGAGCGCGCGGCGACCCCGGCCTTGCGGATCTCCGCCACCACCGCGCGCGCGAAATCCGCCGGCGGCAGCGTTTCCTCCGGCGCCTGCGGCGAGAGCTTGGTTTCGATGTTGAAGCGCACCGTCTGGTTGCCCGCCTTGCGCGCGAGCGCGAATACTTCCGCGAGCTTCGGCGCGCGCGCGCCGTCGACGGGCCGCTGCGCCGCGAAGGGCCTGGCGTAATCGCTGCCGGGCTTGAGCCGCCCGAGGTCGTAGCGTGCGAGTTCGGCGTAGCTGAGCGAATGGATCGCCGGGCCGCGCTGCTCCAGCCAGCGCCCATCCGGCCCGCGCGCGATATCCGGATTGAGCGCGCGGTCGTGGTGCACCGCCACGATGCCGTCGCGCGTCACGCCCACGTCCAGCTCGAGCGTCGTGACCCCGATCGAAAGCGCGGCGGCAAAGGCAGGCAGCGTGTTTTCGGGGGCGAGGCCGCGCGCGCCGCGATGGCCCTGCAGATCGAAGGCCTGCGCCGCGAGCGACAGGCAGCAGGCGAGAGCGGCGACGGCGCGGCGCACGCCGGGGGACTAGCGGCAGACGGCTTTGAGCACGCCGTCAAGCACCTTGGTGACGACGCACTTGCCGAGGTCCCCCTTCGCCTGCACCGCGAGGTCGCGGTATACGTTCGGATATTGCTTCGCGAGCTGCTCGCGAAGCGGCGCGTTTCTGCGCACCTCGGCGGCGAACTGCTCCGGCGTCAGCCGCACCGGCTGCGCGGCCCCGGACTCCGGGCCGGCCACCGGCGCCGCAGGGGCAGGGGGGGACGGGCTTCGCATCGCCCAGGCGACGACGGCGACCAACGCAACGCCGAGAATCAGAAGCCCCTTCACAAGGTGGCAAATACCCCGGAAAGCCGAATTATTCCAGCTTAATACATCGCGCGGGGGCGCGGTAGCTCAGCGCGCCGCGTCGGCGCGCTTGCAGCCGGCGAATTTGGCGGGCGGGTCGAGCAGCGTCGCATTCTGCCCGCTGATCTCCAGCACCACCTTGCCGACGCCGTAGCGCCCGGATTCCGCGCCCGGCAGCTTCTCCAGGCGGATTTCGCGGTCGGGCGCAATCAGCCAGACCGCGCCTGCGTCCAGGTCGCGCACGAAGAAGCCCTTGCCGCCCGCGCAGCGGTACTCGGCCGCGTTGGCGGGCCTGCGGCTCTGCTCGGTCGCGCCGCCCTCGCCGAACGGCCACAGGCTGTAGCCGCCGCAACCGGCGAGCAGGATCGAGCCGAGGGCGAACAGCGCAGTGCGCGCGGGCTGCAATATCATCGGTCCAGGACGCGTCGTGCGACCGCCGCCAGCTCGATGCGTCAGCGCTCTTCGGTCTGGACGGGAAGCGACATGCCGTGCGGCAGCTCCTCGCGCGGCGGCGGGAGTGGGTCGGCATTGGTGCGGGGCGGGGTGCCCTTCTTCGGGCGCCCGGGCCGGTAAATCGCCTGGTAGGGAACCAGCGGCGGAACGATCGGCGGCTTCTCCAGGAAAAGGCAATCGGATTCCGACGGCATGCTCGCCATCGCCCCGATGCGCCGCCCGTTGACGAACACCGTGTAGCGCAGCATATGCGCCGATTGCGGGAACGGTTTGGCGATGATCTCGTACTTGCCGATCATGTAGCGCTTTGGGTCGAGGATTGGAATGCTCATCGGATGGAATCCTGAGTTGAAATGAAAAAGCCCGGAAGACCGGGCTTTTTTCCGGCAAACCGGCTGACTACAGCGGCTTGACGTTGGTGGCGTTGGGGCCTTTTGCGCCCTGGCCGACTTCGAAGCTGACCTTGTCGTTTTCCTTCAGCGACTTGAAGCCGCCGGCCTGAATGGCCGAGAAGTGAACGAAAAGGTCCTTGCCGCCGTCGTCCGGGGTAATGAATCCGAAACCCTTGGCGTCGTTGAACCACTTAACTGTACCTGTACTCATGTCTATTTCCTTGGAATCAATTTAAGAGAAGGGCTTGGAGCCCTGCGGAGAATCAAGGAAGAGAAAAAACAACCTGATGAGCACAGCGCGAACGCTACGGCCTAACCAGCCTTTTCACTACTTGAGTATCCTGCAGGGCCTTTATACACCAAAGGCGCCGCCGGGTCAATGAAATCAATTGCTTGCTGGTCCGGCGGGCACGAATTCCGCATAATCCCGGCCATGGCCAGAACCCGTCCCTTGCGCGGCTGGATCGCGGCCTCCGCGCTCGCCCTCCTGTTTGCGGGTGCGCAAGCGCATGCCCAGCCCCGGCCGCTGTTCGAGGCGCACTCGGCCGGCATGGGCGGCGGCAAGATGGACATCTCGATCCTCGAAACCGAGCGCCGGCCGCGCGCGTCGGTGCTCGACATCGTGATCCGGCAGATCGGCTCTTCGGTCGGGTCCTCGTTTTTTCTGCTGTGCAACGTGCGCAAGCTCGACCAGGTGCGCGGCGGCTCGGGGCACATCGTCAAGCTCGAGGAGACGCCGAAGCGCGGCCAGATGCTGATCGGGTTCCTGAAATCCGCCGACGAGCCGCCCGGCAACGCCGATCCCGCGTTCGCCGCCGCCGGCAGCGCGGCGGTGGTGGTCGCCCTGGATCAGTTCGCGCCGATCTGCGACCAGATGAGGTAACGTGGCGGCAATGCAAACCAGAGGGGAGAGTGCAGGGTGAAGCTCGACATTTTCAATCACATTTTTCCGAAGAAGTTCTACGACCGGATGCTCAAGGTCGCGCCCAACGGCAAGGACATGCACAAGCGGGTGCGCGAGATTCCCTGCATCGTCGACCTGGACGAGCGCTTCCGCATCATGGACCGGTTCGGCCCGGACTACGCGCAGGTGATCTGCCTGCCGTCGCCGCCGATCGAGGTGTTCGGGCCGCCGCCGCTGTCCACGGACATGGCGAAGCTGGCCAACGACGGCATGGCGGAGCTGGTGCAGAAGTACCCCAAGCGCTTCCCCGCGTTCGTCGCCTCGCTGCCGATGAACGACCCGCGCGGCCTGCTCAAGGAGGCAAGGCGCGCGGTGAAAGAGCTCGGCGCGGTCGGCGTCCAGGCCTTCACCAACGTACTCGGCAAGCCGCTCACCGCGCCCGAGACCCTGCCGCTGTTCGAACTCATGGCGCGGCTCGACCTGCCGATCTGGCTGCACCCGGCGCGCGGCGCCGAGGTGCCCGACTACGCGAGCGAGGAGCGCAGCCACTACGAAATCTGGTGGACCTTCGGCTGGCCATTCGAGACCAGCGTGGCGATGGCGCACATCGTGTTCGCGGGGCTGTTCGACAAATTTCCGGGCCTGAAGATCATCACCCACCACATGGGCGGCATGATTCCCTACTTCGAGGGCCGCGTCGGGCCGGGCTGGGACCAGCTCGGCAAGCGTACCTCGGACGTGGACTACACCAGGCTGCTGCGCAGGCTGAAGAAGCGCCCGCTTGATTACTTCAAGATGTTCTACGCCGACACGGCGCTGTTCGGCGCGCTGGAGGCGACCAAGTGCGGCCTGAAGTTCTTCGGGCCCGAGCG
This sequence comes from Betaproteobacteria bacterium RBG_16_66_20, assembly GCA_001770285.1. GTDB lineage: Bacteria > Pseudomonadota > Gammaproteobacteria > Burkholderiales > SG8-39 > RBG-16-66-20. Next base: position 1,666 of record MEQQ01000028.1, on the reverse strand, counting down.
CGTGCTGTTCGCATCCGACGCGCCCTTCGATCCGGAGAAGGGTTCGATGTACACGCGCACCACCATCGAAATCATCGACCGGCTGGACATTTCGCCCGCCGAGCGGCACGCGATCTACGAAGGCAACGCGCGGCGCCTGATGAAACTGGCCTGATAGCTCCGCTTGACCTGCATCAACGCGGCCGCGCGCTGCGGGGGGACGATGGACGCCTAATCGGCGTCGGGGGCACATCGTGATAACGCCGGAGCGGTTGCCGCGCGTCCGTCCCTACCGGTCCAGGAAGAAGTTCTGGACCCGCCGCGAGCGCGCCCAGTTCCTCGCGGACCTCGGGCGCTACTCCATCGTCTCCAGCTACGTCGCGGCGCTGTTGCTGCCCGGCGGTTTCGCGCTATTGCCGGTGATCGCCTGGTGGCAGCGCCACAAGCGCGCCGCAAAGCCGGCGAAGCGGGCGAGGCCCGCCACCCGTTCCAAGGCCGCGGCGCGGTCGCGTCGATCACCAGCCCCGTCGTCAGGTCCACGGGCGCGGCGCGGCCGGCGCTGATTTCGATGCAGCAGAAATTACCGAACCGTTGCCGGATTGTTTGCCCAGGAATCGCGCAAAGAGACGGTTCGAATGAAGGCGCCTTTATCGTGCGTGAAGTAACCGTGGCGCTCGAACTGAATCTGCTCCTTGCCAGCCTTGGCAAGACTTGGTTCCAACTGGGCGGCAATCGTCTTTTTCGATTCCGGATTCAAATGCTCGATGCCTGCCGGATGTTCGGCCGCGAACAGCCTATCGTAGAGATGTACTTTGGACTGATGCGCGTGCTTCGTACTTACCCAATGAATGTTTCCCTTCACTTTGTAGGTGTCGGCGCCGGGGGTGCCTGAGCGGGAGTCTTCGAAGACTTTGCAGCGCACGGTGTCGGTGGCTTTGTCGTAGCCGATGCACTCGACCACGTAGGCGTAGCGCAGGCGCACTTTGTTGCCGGGGAAGAGGCGGAAGTAGCCTTTTGGCGGCGGGTCCTGGAAGTCGTCGCGCTCGATCCAGAGTTCGCGCGAGAAGGGGACTGGCCGCTTGCCCCATTCGGGTTTCTGGGGGTGGTTCGGCACGTCCATTTCCTCAAACTTCCCGATCGGGAAGTTTTCGATGACCAGCCTGACGGGGTCGAGGACGGCCATGCGGCGGGGGGCGATTTCGTTGAGGTGCTCGCGCATGCAGTCCTCCAGGATCGAGTAGTCGATCATCTGGTGGGCTTTCGAGACGCCGATGCGCTCGGCGAAGCGGCGCAAGCCCTCGGCGGTGTAGCCGCGGCGACGGGCACCGGCGAGGGTGGGCATGCGCGGGTCGTCCCAGCCATCGACGTGGCCGCCTTCGACGAGCTTGATCAAAAGGCGCTTGGATAACACGACATGGCTCAGGTTCAGGCGCGCGAATTCGATTTGCTGTGGCAGCGGGCGCTCGAGCAGGCCGCCGTCGGCGAGTTTTCCGAGCAGCCAGTCGTAGAACGGCCGCTGGTCCTCGAATTCGAGGGTGCAGATGGAGTGGGTGATCTTCTCCACCGCGTCTTCGATCGGGTGGGCGTAGGTGTACATGGGGTAGAGGCACCACTTGTCGCCGGTGCGGTGGTGCGTGGCGCGCTTGATGCGGTAGATCGCCGGGTCGCGCAGGTTGATGTTGTGCGA
>MEQQ01000027.1:50919-56303 GCA_001770285.1 Betaproteobacteria bacterium RBG_16_66_20 | reverse complement strand
CAGGTTGGCCTGCGGATGCGAATAGGGCACGTCGCCCATCAGGGCGAATGCCAGCGCGGCGAGGAGCTTGGATTCCGTAGGAAAATGAGGTCAGGGTCGATTGCCGGCATTGTCGCTCAATTCAGATACGGAACTGAATCCGACTCTTTCCCCAGGTTTCGGCTAAAATGACCAGAATTCTAGTCTGATCGGAGCAACCAACATGAAAACCCTGTCCCTGTCGGAAGCGAAGGCGAAGCTGAGCGGTCTGGTCGAGGACGTGGAACGTCGCGATGAAGAGATCTTGATCACGCGCAACGGCCGCCCGGCGGCGGTGCTGGTGAGCCCGGAGGAATACGAGAGCTGGAAGGAAACACGCGCGATCCGCGCCGACCGCGACTTGATGCGCGAGATCCGCGCCGGGCTCGCGGCCCTCAAGGCGCGCAAGGCCCGGCTCTATACGCTGGAAGAATTGCTCAAGTAATCGGAATGGTGGCGCGCGCGCCGCACAGGCTGCGGGTCCCGCCGGCGCTGGCGGCGCTGATGCGCGGCCTGCATCCGCAGATCAAGCGAAAGCTGAGGGGCGCGCTGGAGGCGATTGGCGCCGACCCTGGTTGCGGCAAGCCGTTGAGAGAGGAACTGGACGGTCTGTGGAGCCTGCGGGTCGGCAGGTTCCGGGTGATCTATCGCGTGGCTGCGGGCCGCCGGATCGACCTCGTCGCGTTCGGGCCGCGCGAGCGCATTTATGAAGAAACGCTCCGTCTGGTCGCCGCCGGCCCCGGGGAAAACGGGGAAAACTAGATTCCGTAGGCCTTGCGCAGCAGCGTGAGCGGGTGGGCCTTCTCGGCCTGCTTCTTTTCCGCGCCCATGCCCTGCATGATGTGGCGGCCCGCGATCGGGCAATCGGAACTGACGTAGTCCGGTTCCACGGCGGCCATCTGGCGGAACACCGGGCGGCCGATCTTCATCGAGTTGTCGAAGTATTCCTTTTTCACGCCCCAGGTGCCGTCATGCCCGGCGCAGCGCTCGATGGTGGTGACCGCAGTGTCGGGAATCATCTGCAGCATCTCGCGTGTCTTCTGGCCCACGTTCTGCACCCGTGAATGGCAGGGGATGTGGTAGGCGACCTTGCCGAGCTTGTGCTTGAAGTCTTTCTTCAGCAAGCCGTCCCTGGCGCGCAGCACGAAATACTCGAACGGATCGAACATCGCGTCCTGCACCGCCTTCACCTCCGCGTCCTCCGGGAACATGAGCGGCAGTTCCTGCTTGAACATCAGCGTGCACGAGGGGATCGGCGTCAGGATCGCATAGCCGTCGCGGGCCAGCTTCGCCATCCCTGGAATATTTTTTTGCTTCAAAGAACTTACAGATTCAAGATCACCCAGTTCGAGCTTCGGCATGCCGCAGCAGGCTTCGTTCTCCAGCAGCACGTACGGGATCTCGTTGTGCGCGAGTACCGCGAGCAGGTCGTGGCCCATGCCGGGCTCGTTGTAGTTCACGTAGCAGGTCGAGAAGATCGCGACCTTGCCGGGGGTGTTGTTGCCGTCCTTTGCCGCAACGCTCTTGCTTTCAGTGAAACTGGATCTGAATTTGCTGCGCGCATACTCGGGCAGCTCGCGGTCCTTGTGCACGCCCAGGGTTTGGTCCAGGAGATTTCTGGCAAGACCATTCCTGTTCACTGCATTCACCACCTGCACCACCACCGGGATGGTGGCGAGCTTGCCCATGGCGTCGGTGGAGGAGAGCAGCTTGTCGCGGAAACCCACTGCGCCCTTCTTGAACTTGATCGCCTTGGCGCGCAGCATCAGGTGCGGGAAGTCCACGTTCCAGGTGTGCGGCGGTACGTACGGACATTTGGTCATGTAGCAGGTGTCGCACAGGTAGCACTGGTCCACCACTTTCCAGTAGTCCAGCTTCGCGACCCCGTCCACTTCGAGCGTGCTGGAGGCGTCCACCAGGTCGAACAGCGTGGGGAACGCGGTGCACAGGTTGACGCAGCGCCGGCAGCCGTGGCAGATGTCGAAGACCCGTTCGAGTTCCTCGAAGGTCTTTGCTTCGTCGTAGAACGCCTCGCTCTTCCATCCGAGCGGGTGGCGGGTGGGTGCTTCGAGGTTGCCTTCGCGCATTTGCGTGAGACTACGTGCCGCGGGCCGCCGGATCAAATTGTTTGTGCCGATTGACCGGATAGCGCGGCGCTATAGCTTGCGCACCACCGAGACCGTATCGCCGTCCTGGCCGGTGCGCACGAAGCCGAGGCGCAGGGCGAGGTCGAGCATGTCGCGGTTGGCTTTCAGGATATGGCCGTTGAGCGCCTCGTAGCCGGCCGCGCGCGCGCAGGCGCACAGCCGCTCCAGCAGCGCGCGGCCGACGCCGCGCCCCTGCCAGGCGTCCGCCACCGTGAGCGCGAATTCGGCGCTGGTGCCGTCCGCGTTCGGCGCGTAGCGTCCCTCGCCCGCGAACTCCTTCCCGCCGGGCTCGAGCGCGACCAGCGCCAGTTCGCGGTCGTAATCCAGCTGCGTGAAGCGCGCCAGCATCTGCGGCGGCAGTTCCGCCATCTGGTTCAGGAAGCGCTGGTAGCGCGAGCGCTCGGAAAGCACATCGAACAGGCGCCGCTCGCGCGCCGCGTCCTCCGGCCGGATCGGGCGCAGCGCGAGCGTGGATCCGTCCATCAGCCGCAATTCGCCTTCCAGGTCCGTCGGATAGGGATGGATCGCCATGTGGCCGTAGCGCGGCGGCGCGTTGACGCGCGCCGGGTCGATCACGACGCGCGCATCCGCGATTACGACGCCGCCCGGGTGGGCGATCACGGGATTGAGGTCCATCTCCTTGAGCCACGGCAGGGCGCATACCATGTCCGAGATGCGCAGCAGCAGCGAGACCAGCGCTTCCAGATCCACAGCCGGCACGTCGCGGTAGGCGCCGAGCAGGCGGCTGGTGCGGGTTCTGCCGATCAGTTCGCGCGCCAGGAGCGCGTTGAGCGGCGGCAGCGCCACCGCCGCGTCGCGCACCGCCTCGACCGAAACGCCCCCCGCGCCGAAAGTAATCACCGGTCCGAAGGTCGGGTCGGTCGCGACGCCTACGAGCAGTTCGCGCGCATGCGCGAATCGCAGCATCGGCTGGACTACCGCACCTCCGATGCGCGCGCCGGGGCAGGTGGTCCTTACATGGCGCAGCATGCCCTCGAAAGCACCAGCGACCATCTCCGGCGTCTGCAGGTTGCGCCGCACCCCGCCGACGTCGGACTTGTGCGTGATGTCGGGCGAGTGGATCTTGATCACCACCGGATAACCGATCTCCCCCGCGGCCGCTACGGCCGCCGCGCCGTCGGTGGCGATGATGTTGCGCGGAACCGGCAGACCGAACGCCGCGAGCACCGCTTTCGCCTCGTGCTCGGTGAGGATGCTGCGGCTTTGCGCCAGTGCGCCGTCGCGGATCGCGCCTACCGCGGCCAGATCGGGGTGTTTGGATTCCACCGCGCCCGACAACGCACCCGGAACCTGCAGCAGTTGCGTCTGGTTGCGCCGGTAGGCGCAGAGGAAGGAGAAGGCCTCGACGGCGTTTTCGGGCGTCTGGAAATTTGGCACCCCGCGCGCCTCCAGGTAGTTGCGCGTATCGGTGGCGCCGAGCCAGGCGGCGATCACGAGCTTCTCGCTGGCCTGCGCCGCGTCGGCGACCGCGCCCCCGGCGGCCTCGGGCGGCGTCACCGCGACCGGGCAGTACATCGCGAGCAGCGCATCCACGCCCGGATCGGCGAGCGTGGCGGCGGCGGCGTCGGCAAAGCGCTGCGCCGGCGCGTCGCCGATGATGTCCACCGGGTTGCCGTGCGACCACTGCGGCGGCAGCACCTCATCCAGCCGCGCCAGGGTTTCCGGCGCGAGCACTGCGAGCGGCACGTCGTTCTCGGCCGCGCTGTCGGCCGCCATCACGCCGGGCCCGCCGCCGTTGGTCAGGATTGCAAGCCGCTCGCCTGCGGGGAGCTTGCGGTTGGCGAGGATGCGCGCGGCGGCAAACAGCTGCTCGTAGGTCTTCACCCGGACCGTGCCGGCGCGGCGCAGCGCTGCGTCGAACACCGCATCCGAGCCCATCAGCGCGCCGGTGTGGCTCGAGGCGGCACGCGTGCCGGCGGCGTAGCGTCCGACCTTGAGCACGACCACGGGCTTGGCGCGCGCCGCGGCGCGCAGCGCCGAGATGAAGCCGCGCGCATCGTGAATGCCTTCGATGTACATCAGCACCGCGTCGGTGGCCGGGTCGGCGATCAGGAAATCGAGCAGCTCGCCGAAATCCACGTCGGCCGCCGCGCCCAGCGAAACCACGCTGCTGAAGCCGACGCCGGCCGGATAGGCCCAGTCGATGATCGCGGCGCAGATCGCGCCCGATTGCGACAGCAGGCCGAGCCGCCCCGGCCGCGCCGGCGTGCGCGAAAAGGTCGCGTTCAATCCGGCCTCGGGACGCATCAGGCCGAGACAATTGGGTCCGACCATGCGCAGTTTGTGCTTGCGCGCCACCGCCGCCGCCTCGGCCTGCAGCGCGCGCCCCGCCTCGCCGGTCTCGCCGAAACCGCTCGTCAGCACCACCGCGCCGCGCACGCCGGCCGCGCCGGCATCCTCCAGAATCGCCGGCACAGTGCGCGCCGGCGTCACGATCACCACCAGCTCGGGGGCTTGCGGCAGGTCGCCCAGGCGCGCATAGCAGCGCCGGCCGAAAAGCGTCTGGTGCTTGGGATTGACCGCCGTCAGTTCGCCGCTCAGGCCGCCGGCGGCGAGGTTGTCCCAGACGATGCGGCCGAGCGAACCCTCGCGCTCGGTCGCACCGACCAACGCGACGCTCCGGGGAGCGAGGAGGGGGGAAAGGTAGTGGCGGGCCATGGCGAAGTCCAGTCAATCTGCGGTCGCGGCCGGATGCCGCCCGATCACTTTATTGCGACGCCGCAATCGGTGCTTGACCCACGTCAAAACCCCGCGCGGTGGGCCGAGTAGCATGACTCGCAGGTTCATTCGAAGGAGATTTACATGGCCAACATCACCCGTTTTTCCCCGTTTGACGATCTGTTCGGCGATTTCGCGAAGGGCTTCTGGCTGAAGCCGGTCGCAATGCCCGGCGGCGACGAGCTGAAGATCAAAGTCGACGTCAAGGAAGACGACAAGGCCTATACGGTTCATGCCGACATCCCGGGCGTGTCCAAAGACGACATCCAGGTCGATATCGACGGCAACGTGGTCTCGATCCGCGCCGAAGTGAAGCAGGAAAAGGAAGAGAAGAAAGGCGAAAAGCTGATCCACAGCGAGCGCTACTACGGCATGGTCAGCCGCAGCTTCAGCCTGCCTTCCGAAGTGGACCAGAAAGCCACTGTCGCGAAGTACAAGGACGGCGTGCTCGATCTGACGCTGCCGAAGAAATCGGGCAAC
>MEQQ01000027.1:49007-50911 GCA_001770285.1 Betaproteobacteria bacterium RBG_16_66_20 | reverse complement strand
CAGTGAAGCGGCGCGGCGCGCGAGCCGGCCAGCCGCACCAGGTCGCGTTCTCTTTTCCGGGCGAAGCCTGGGACGGCATCTGGGCGAGCCCGGAGGAAAAGCAGCAGGCGAGGCAATAGCACGGCACGGCCGCCGCGTGCGGTAGCATGCGGGCAACGGCGATGAAGATCGATCCAGCCCGCTATCGCGTCGAGCCGGAGGAGAAGGTCCGGCTGCCCAAGCGGCCCACCCGGGTGAAGCGCTACTACGAGAGCAAGGCGGATTACGTGCAAGCTCTCGCGAGGCAGATTGCGGAACTCAGCACGCTCCAGGGCCAGCTCTACGCGGACAACCGGTATGCGCTGCTCCTGATCTTCCAGGCAATGGACGCCGCGGGCAAGGACGGCGTCATCAAGCACGTCATGTCCGGCGTGAACCCGCAGGGCTGCCAGGTGTTCAGCTTCAAGCACCCGAGCGCCGACGAGCTCGACCACGATTTCCTCTGGCGCACCACGCTCGCCCTGCCCGAGCGGGGGCGCATCGGGATCTTCAACCGCTCCTATTACGAGGAGGTGCTGATCGTTCGGGTGCACCCCGAGATCCTGCGCGCCCAGAACCTGCCGCGCGAGGCGCCCGCCGGCGACGGACTCTGGCAGCAGCGTTACCGCTCGATCGCGGGCCTCGAGCGCCACCTGCACGCCAACGGCACCCGGATCGTGAAGTTCTTCCTCCACTTGTCGAAGGAGGAGCAGCGCAGGCGCTTCCTCGAGCGCATCGACGACCCGGACAAGAACTGGAAATTCAGCCGCGTCGACCTCGATGAGCGCGGCTACTGGAAGCAGTACGCGAACGCCTACGAGGCCTGTCTTGCCGCGACCAGCACCCGCCATGCGCCCTGGTACGTCGTGCCGGCCGACGACAAGCGCAACGCCCGCCTGATCGTCTCGCAGGTCATCCTCGACACCCTTAGGCGGCTCGACATCGGCTATCCGCGGGCCGACGCGAAGCGCCGGCGCGAGCTGCGCGCCCTGCGCCGGCTGCTCGCGCGCTGAGGCCCGCGCCGCGGCCTTTTTTGATCTCGGTCAACATCCCGTCCGGCGGCGCCGGAGAGGATGCGCAATGGCCCCGGGGTGCTTCCACTGCGGACTGCCGGTGCTCGAGGCCGGACGCTGGCGCGCGCCGGTACTCGGCGCGGCGCGCGATTTCTGCTGCGCCGGCTGCGAGGCGGTAGCGACGACGATAGCCGCGGCCGGTTTCGAGCGCTACTACGAGACGCGTGAGGCGCCTGGCGGCGAGCGTGCACCGCTGCCCGCGTCATTGCCCTCGCCGGCTATCTACGACGATCCCGCGGCACAGCGCCAGTTCGTCGCAGCGGCCCGAGACGCGCAGTGTGCGGCCGCGCGCGAGGCCACCCTGATCCTCGACCGCATCCGCTGCGCCGCATGCCTGTGGCTCAACGAACGTGCGCTGCGCCGCGTTCCGGGCGTGCTGCGCGCCGACATCAACTACACCACGCAGCGCGCGCAGGTCGCCTGGGATCCCGCGCGCACCCGGCTTTCGGCGATCATCGAGGCAATCCGCGCGATCGGCTACGACGCCTATCCCTACGATCCGCAGCGCCAGTCGGTGCTCGAGCGCGGCGCGCGCCGCAAGGCGCTGTGGCAGCTGTTCGTCGCCGGATTCGGCGCCATGCAGGTGATGATGTACGCGTTCCCCGCATACCTGGACGGGGGCGGCGGGACGCTGTCGGGGGAGACGGAAAACCTGATGCGATGGGCGAGCCTGCTGCTGACGATCCCGGTGCTCGCCTTTTCCTGCGGCCCTTTCTTCTCCGGCGCGTGGCGCGAACTGCGGCGCCTGCGGCCCGGCATGGACACGCCGATCGCGCTCGGCATCGCGGCGGGTTTCGCCGCGAGCGCCTGGGC
>MEQQ01000027.1:28915-48985 GCA_001770285.1 Betaproteobacteria bacterium RBG_16_66_20 | reverse complement strand
CGCGATGCTGGTATTTCTCCTGCTCGGCGCGCGCTATCTCGAGCTCGCGGCGCGCCAGCGCGCCGCGCGCGCGCTCGACCGCCTGGCGCGCTGGGCGCCTGCCACTGCTTTGCGTCTGGAAAATGGTTCGGCGAAACAGGTCCAGGCGCATGAACTTTCAACAGGAGACAGGATTCTTGTTCCGGCCGGTGATCGCGTTCCCGCGGACGGTATCGTCGAGCAGGGCGTGTCCAGCATCGACGAGTCGCTACTCACCGGAGAGCCGGTTCCGCTCGCCAAGGGGCCAGGCAGCACGCTCGCGGCGGGTACGCTCAATCTCGAACAGCCGCTGGTGATGCGCGTGGAGCGCGCGGGCGCGGCAACGCGCGCGGCGGCGATTGCGCGGCTGGTGGAGCGTGCGGCCGCGGCCCGGCCCAGGCTGGTGGCGGCGGCCGACCGGCTGGCGCAGGCGTTGACCTACGTTGTTCTCGTGAGCGCGCTGGCGGCGGGCCTGTACTGGGCCGATCCCTGGGTTGCGATCGCGGTTCTGGTCGCCACCTGCCCCTGCGCGCTCGCGCTCGCGGCGCCGGTCGCACTTACCACGGCCGCCGGCCGGCTGCTTGGCCGCGGGGTCGCCCTGACGCGGGCGAGCGCGCTCGAGGTGCTGGCCGCCGCGACCGACGTAGTGCTCGACAAGACCGGGACGCTGACTGGGGGACGTTTCAAGATCGTGCGCCTGGATTTATTGGGTAATGCCGATGAGATCGAGTGCCGGGCGCTTGCTTGCGGGCTAGAGGTCTCCAGCCGGCATCCGCTGGCACGCGCATTCGACGGTGCCGGGAGCGTTGCGGTGGCGGAGGTCAGGATTTTCCCCGGGCTTGGCATGGAAGCGCGCGCCGCGGGGCGGCGCGTGCGCATCGGCAGCGAGGCCTTCTGCCGCGAGCTTGCCGGCGCAGCGTCGGGCTTCACGCTCGAGGACGCCGCGCTCACGCCGGTGTTCCTCGCCGACGAGCGCGGCTGGCTCGCCGCGTTCCTGTTGCAGGACGCGTTGCGCGCCGAGGCTGCGGGCGTCGTCGCCGCGCTTCGCGGCGCGGGCCTGCAGCTGCACCTGCTGAGCGGCGACCATCCCGCCGCGGTGGCGTCGGTCGCGGCGCGCCTCGGCATCGCGGCATGGGCGGGGGGCGCGACGCCGCAGGAGAAATTCGCCTATGTCCAACGCCTGCAGCGCGAGGGCCGCATCGTCGCGATGATCGGCGACGGGCTGAACGATGCGCCCGTGCTGGCCGGCGCCGATGTGTCGTTCGCGATGAGCGAAGGCGCCGATGCGGCGCAGCTTCAGGCCGACCTCGTTCTGACGGCGAATTCCCTGAATGGAGCGGCAGAAACATTCGTGCTGGCGCGCCGCGCGATGCGCATCGTGCGGCAGAATTTCGCCTGGGCGCTCGCCTACAACGCGCTCGCGCTGCCGCTCGCGGCGGCGGGCTGGATCGGCCCCTGGGAAGCGGCGGTCGGCATGGCGGCGAGCTCCTTCATCGTGGTCCTGAACGCCATGCGGGTTGGCGGCGGGACGCTGGACGCAAGGACATGGAAAGCCTCTACCTCCTCGTACCTCTCTCCGTCGCGCTCGTATTCCTGATCGGCTGGGTGTTCTGGCGCGCGCTCCAGGGCGGCCAGTTCGACGACCTCGAGCGCCCTGGCCACTCGATCCTGGAGGACGACGACCACGGGCATTGAGATGCGCGCGATGCGGCTGCATGCGGCGCGACCTGCGGCGCATGCGAATTCTGCCGCGCCGGACGCGAGAATCTCTGCGAGCAGGCGCGCTTCACCGGTTACGACCTGGACGGCGGTTACGCCGAGTACGCGGTTGCGGACGAGCGCTTTTGCCTTCCGCTCCCGGACTGCTACGGCGACGCCGAGGCGGCGCCGCTGCTGTGCGCCGGGCTGATCGGCTACCGCTCGTATTGCTTTGCCGGGGATGCGAAAACCATCGGCATCTACGGCTTCGGGGCTGCGGCGCACATCGTCGCCCAGATTGCGCGCCACCAGGGGCGCACGGTGTACGCCTTTACGCGCCCGGGCGATAGCGCCGCGCAGAGCTTCGCGCTGCGTTGCGGCGCGCATTGGGCGGGCAGTTCGGATGCTGCGCCTCCGGTGCCGTTGGACGCGGCGATCCTGTTCGCGCCGGTGGGTGCGCTGGTGCCCGCGGCGCTGAAGGCGGTGGCCAAGGGCGGGAGCGTCGTCTGCGCCGGCATCCACATGAGCGACATTCCCGCGTTTCCCTATGAAATTCTCTGGGGCGAGCGGAGCGTGCGTTCGGTCGCGAATCTGACGCGCGCCGACGGCGAGCAGTTCATGCGCATCGCGGAACGCGTTCCGCTCCGTACCGAGACGACGCGCTATCCGCTCGAGGCCGCGAACGCGGCGCTCTCGGATCTGCGCTCCGGAAAACTCAGCGGCGCCGCGGTGCTGGTGCCCGGCGATCGGGGCCGGACTTGATCTAGGCCAAATCCGGCGCGGATTGCCGGACTATGCTTTGCCCAGGATCTGAAAGGACGGAAAGGTATCGCGTATGGCTTGGTACGACCTTTTCCACACCGACTACGGACTCATGAGCCTGGGCGCCATCATCTCGGTGTTCATCATGGGGATCTACCTAAGCTGGAAATTCCGCAAGCTGATGAACCAGAAGCCGGGCGAAAAGACCGACTGGTAGCCAGCGTCCGGGACGCTCTGTCGCGGCGACGGACCGCCGCGGCAGCTAGTTAGGTGCATCGGCCGCCGGCGCGGGCGATTGACATGCATCAAGAGCCTCCGTCCTCGGGGCTCCAGAGTTCAGCCACATGATGCAAATCATTCCCGAGACGCCCGACGAATCCGACCGCGGTGCGGTTTGACGCAGATCAAATGGACCTGTTGGCCGATTCTTATCATCCGCAGATCGCCGGCGAGGGTTCAACCATGCAGAGCAACGAAGAAACCTATAACTACGGCGTAGTGCGGCAGTTCGCGATCATGACCGTGGTCTGGGGCGTGGTCGGGATGCTGGTCGGCGTGATCATCGCCGCACAGCTGCTCTGGCCGGAACTCAATTTCGACATAGCGTGGCTCTCCTACGGCCGGCTGCGGCCGCTGCACACCAATGCGGTGATCTTCGCCTTCGGCGGCTGCGCGCTGTTCGCGACTTCGTACTACGTGGTGCAGCGCACTTCGCACGCGCGCCTGTTCTCGGACGCGCTCGCGGCGTTCACCTTCTGGGGCTGGCAGACGGTGATCGTGCTCGCCGCGATCACGCTGCCGCTTGGCATCACCAGCGGCAAGGAATACGCCGAGCTCGAGTGGCCGATCGACATCCTGATCACGCTGGTCTGGGTGGCGTACGCGGTGGTCTTTTTCGGCACCTTGTACAACAGGAAAATACCGCACATCTACGTCGCCAACTGGTTCTTCGGCGCCTTCATCCTGACGGTGGCGCTGCTGCACCTGGTCAACAGCGCCGCGGTGCCGGCGACCTTCTGGAAATCCTACTCGGCGTATGCCGGGGCGCAGGACGCGATGATCCAGTGGTGGTACGGCCACAACGCGGTCGGTTTCTTCCTGACCGCCGGGTTCCTCGGAATCATGTACTACTTCATTCCGAAACAGGCAAACCGCCCGGTCTACTCCTACCGCCTGTCGGTGGTGCACTTCTGGGCCCTGGTCTTCACCTATATGTGGGCCGGGCCGCACCACCTGCATTACACCGCGCTGCCCGATTGGGCGCAGTCGCTCGGCATGGTGTTCTCGCTGATCCTGCTCGCGCCGTCGTGGGGCGGGATGATCAACGGCATCATGACCCTCTCGGGAGCCTGGCACAAGCTGCGCGACGACCCGATCCTCAAATTCCTGATCGTATCGCTGTCGTTCTACGGCATGTCGACGTTCGAGGGGCCGATGATGTCGATCAAGACGGTGAACGCGCTTTCGCATTACACCGACTGGACCGTCGGCCACGTCCACAGCGGCGCGCTCGGCTGGGTCGGCCTGGTATCCATCGGCGCGATCTACTTCCTGATCCCGAAGCTCTTCGGCCGCGCCGAAATGTGGAGCGTGCGCCTGATCAACACCCATTTCTGGATCGCGACCGTCGGCATCGTGCTCTACATCGCGGCGATGTGGATCGCGGGCGTGATGCAGGGCCTGATGTGGCGCGCCGTGGGCGCGGACGGAACGCTGACCTACACCTTCGTCGAAAGCGTCAAGGCGACCTATCCGTTCTACGCCATTCGCCTGCTCGGCGGCGTGCTGTACTTCTCCGGGATGCTGCTGATGGCCTACAACGTGTTCAAGACCGTGCTCGATGGCAAGACCTTCGAGGCGCGGATTCCCGCGCCGGTGCACGCCTGAATTTCGCCTCACGCCCATGAAACTGACCCATGACCTGATCGAACGCAACCAGGCGCTGCTGATCGTCCTCATCATCCTGGTGGTGGCGGTGGGCGGGCTGGTCGAAATCGTACCGCTGTCCTTCATGAAGAGCGTGACCGAGCCGGTCGCGGGCCTGAAGCCTTATGGCGCGCTGCAGCTCACCGGGCGCGACATCTACGTGCGCGAGGGCTGCTACAACTGCCATTCGCAGATGGTCCGGCCGTTCCGGGCCGAGGTCGAGCGCTACGGGCATTACTCGACCGCGGGCGAATTCGTCTACGACCACCCGTTCCAGTGGGGCTCGAAGCGCACCGGCCCGGACCTGCACCGCGTCGGCGGCCGTTACTCCGATGAGTGGCACCGGCTGCATCTGGCCGATCCCCGCGCGCTGGTGCCGGAATCGAACATGCCGGGCTACCCGTGGATGGCGCGCGTGCCGGCGAACGCCGCCGACATCGAGGCCAAGATGCGCGCGCTTCGCGCGGTGGGGGTTCCTTATTCGGAAGAACAAATAAGAAGGGCCAAAGAGGAACTGCAAGGCAAGAGCGAGATGGATGCGCTCGTTGCCTACCTGCAGGTGCTCGGCACCGCGCTCAAGAACAAGGCGAACTGACCATGGACATCAACACGCTGCGGATCATCGTCACGCTGGCAACGCTTGCCGCATTCCTCGGCATCGTTCTCTGGGCCTATCTGCCCTCGCGCCGGCAGGGCCTCGAACGCCAGGCAATGAGCATTCTCGAGGATCGCGAACCGTGAGCCAGTTCACGAGCGGTTTCTGGGACGTCTACATCGGGCTCATCAGCATCGTCTCGATCGTCGCCTGCGCGCTGCTGCTCAAGATGCAGAGCGTGCGCAAGCCGGTCGAGTCCGAAACCTCGGGTCACGTCTGGGACGAGGACATCAGGGAATACAACAACCCGCTGCCGCGCTGGTGGGCGTGGATGTTCTACATCACCATCTTTTTCAGCCTCGGCTACCTGGCGCTCTATCCGGGCCTCGGCAGCTATGCCGGCGCGCTCGGCTGGACGCAGGTAAAGCAGCTGGAGGAGGAGAACGCGCACGCGCAGGCGACCTACGGCCCGATCTACGACAGGTTCGCGGCGCAGGACATCGTGACGCTGTCGAAGAACGCCGAGGCGCTCGCCATCGGGCAGAAGCTGTTCCTCAACAGCTGCTCGCAGTGCCATGCCTCGGACGGCGGCGGCAGCCGCGGCTTTCCCAACCTGACCGACAAGGACTGGCTCTGGGGCGGAGCGCCCGAGGCCATCAAGGCGACGATCGCCGACGGCCGCACCGGTGCCATGCCCCCATTCGGGCCGGTGCTGGGCGAGCAGGCTGTCAGGGACGTCGCCCACTACGTGATGTCGCTCTCGGGCGGCGCGCACGACTCGATCCGGGCCGCGCGCGGCAAGGAGAAGTATGCGCAAGTCTGCATCGCCTGCCACGGCGCGGAGGCCAGGGGCAACCAGGCGATCGGCGCGCCGAACCTGACCGACAAGATCTGGCTGCACGGCGCGGGCGAGGAGGCGATCGCCGCCCAGATCACCAAGGGCCGCATCAACCAGATGCCGGCGCACAAGGAAATCCTCTCGTCCGCCAAGATCCACCTGCTGACGGCCTACGTCTATTCGCTGTCGAATGTCCCGAAATGACGCTGGATCGCCGCCCATCGCGCATTTCGACCTCGCGACGCGGCTGATTCATCTGGCGCTGGTCGCATTCGGCGTGACGGCGCTGGTCAGCGGCGATTTCGCAGGCGATTACAAGCGCGCACGCCGAATCAGGCCGGAAGCCGAGACCGCCCTTGACGCAGCCTGTGCATAAACTGGCGCGGGTGGACACGCCCGGGGCGATCGACCTCTACGAGATTCGCCAGAAGATCCATCCGCGCGCGGTGCGCGGCTGGTTCGCGGCGTGGCGCTGGCTGCTGGTCTGGGCGACGCAGCTCGCCTTTTACGGCGGTGCCTGGCTTACCTGGAACGACCGGCAGGCGGTGCTGTTCGATATCGCGCACCGGACGTTCTACATCTTCGGTCTGGTGTTCTGGCCGCAGGACATCATCTACCTCACGGTGCTGCTGATCATCGCGGCGCTGAGCCTGTTCCTGTTCACCGCGGTCGCCGGCAGGCTCTGGTGCGGCTACGCCTGTCCGCAGACTGTCTACACCGAGATCTTCCTGTGGATCGAGAACAAGATCGAGGGCGACCGGAATGCCCGGATCAGGCTGGATCGGGAAGGCTTTACTGCGAGGAAGTTCTTCCTAAAATTTTCCAAGCACGCAGTCTGGATTGCGCTCGCGCTCTGGACCGGCTTCACGTTCGTCGCGTATTTCACCCCGATTCGTGAACTTTGGGCCGAAGTCATTATGCTCGCGACGGGGCCGTGGGAATCCTTCTGGATCCTGTTCTACGGCTTTGCCACCTACGGCAATGCGGGCTGGATGCGCGAGCAGGTCTGCATCTACATGTGCCCGTATGCGCGCTTCCAGAGCGCGATGTTCGACCAGGACACGCTGATCATCACTTACGACCGGGAAAGGGGCGAGCCCAGGGGCGCGCGCGCGCGCGGCGCCGATCTGCGCTCGCTCGGGCTGGGGGATTGCGTCAACTGCGGGATCTGCGTGCAGGCCTGTCCGACCGGCATCGACATCCGCGACGGCCTGCAATACCAGTGCATCGGCTGCGCCGCCTGCATCGACGGCTGCGACCAGGTGATGGACCGGATGGGCTACGCGCGCGGCCTGATCCGCTATTCCACGACCCATGCGGTCGAACAAAAGCTCACGCGCACGCAGATGTTCCGCCGCGCGCTGCGGCCGAGGGTGCTGGTTTATACCGCGATCCTCTGTGCGATTATCGTCGCCGCGGTGGCGGCGCTGTACCTGCGCGTGCCGCTCAAGGTGGATGTGATCCGGGACCGCGCGGTGATCGCCCGCGAAGTCGCGGGCGGCGATATCGAGAACCTATACCAGCTGATGATCATGAACACGTCCGAATCCCCTCGCATCTTCGACATCGAGGCCACGGGGTTGCCGACGATCCATCTGGAAGGGGAGACGCACGTGGAACTGCCGGGGGTCGGCAGCCGGGTGGTCCCGTTGCGCGCGCGCGTGCACGTCGCGCCGGGCAGAGTCGCGCCGGGCCAGCACAAGATCCACTTCCTGGTGCACGCGCACGACGATCCACGCGTCTACGTGCGCGAGAAGTCCGTCTTCATAGTGAGGTGACCCCATGAAACCCTGGTACCGAGAGCCCTGGCCCTGGATCCTGATGTCCGGCCCGGCGGCCGTGATCGTCGCGGGCGCGTTCACCACCTGGATCGCGGTTTCGACCTCGGACGGCCTGGTCGCCGACGACTACTACAAGCGTGGACTGGCGGTGAACGCGGTCATCCGGCGCGAGCAGGCGGCCGCGCAGCGCGGCATCGAAGCGCGCATCGAGCGCGCGGCGGGCATGATGCGTGTGCGCCTGAGCGGCGACGCCCCTGCGGCGCTGTTCGCGAGCCTGGTGCACCGGACCCAGGCCGGGCGCGACCTGCGCCTGCGGCTGGAACGCACTCGCGACGGCGTCTACGAGGCGGCATTGCCGCCGCTGCCGGCGGGACGCTGGCGCGTGATCCTGGACGATCCGCGCGGCGAGTGGCGCATCGTGAAAGAAGGTCTGCACGGGGCGCAGGAGGGGCTATGAAATCGGCGATCTTCATCCTCTGGCCGTCGTTCATCGTCGGCGGCATCGGCGAGGTGCTGTTCTTCACGGTTTTCGACCCGAAGGAACTCTACCTTTTCGGCGAAGCGACGAGCCTGAGCCGGCTCGCGGTGTACTCGATCGGTTTCTTTTTGTGCTGGGCGTTCGCGGCTGCCTCCAGCGCCCTGACCGTGTTCCTGTCACGACCGGCAAGGGAAGTCGACCGATGAAAGCGGCGCTCGCGCTTGTCGTTGTGGTGCTCGCTACGCCCACCTGGGCGCAGGATGCGCAGCGCGGCAGGGAGCTGTACGAAACGCATTGCCTCAGCTGCCACTACGAGCGCATCCACAGGCGCGATCCGTCGCGCTCGCTGATCCGGACGCTGGCGCAATTGCGCCTCCAGGTGGCCAGCCGCGCCGCGCAGACCGGGCGGCCGTTCACGCTCGAGGACCTCGACGATATCGCCGAGTACCTGAACCGGTCGCATTACCGGCTGCCGGACGGGCGTTGAGCGAATGCCCCCAGTGCCATCGCCGGGGCAGTTGATCTGAGTCAAAGTTCCAGGGGGCGGCGGGGGTAGGCTTGCAACCATGAGCGAATACAAAACCATTCTGGTGCACTACGATGCCGGCCGCACCGCGCCGACGCGGCTCGACATTGCCCTCGAAATCGGCGCCAAATTCGACGCCCATGTGGCGTGCCTTTACGCGCTGAGCGCGATGCCCATGCCGAGCCTCTCCCACGAAGCCGCTGATATCGTGCGCGAGGTGCAACAACGCGCGGGCGCCGAGATGCTCTCTAACGCGCGCAGCGGCTATGACGGGTGCCTGCGCCGGAGCGGCTACGCGAAGGCCGAGTGGCGGACCTCGTCACGGGATGCGCTCGACGCGGTGGCGCTGCACGCCCGCTATGCCGATCTGGTGGTCATCGGGCAGAAAAACGAGGAGTGGGCGAGCGGGGTGAGCAAGAACTTCGAACGCAACGTGCTGCTCGCGGCGGGGCGCCCGGTGCTGGTGGTGCCCTATGCCTTCGAGCGCCGGCCGCTCGGCCGGCAGGTGCTGGTCGCCTGGAACGCGAGCTACGAAGCGGCGCACGCGGTGAGCGGCGCGCTGCCGCTGCTCAAGCAGGCCGGCCATGTGCACGTGATCGCGTTCAATCCGGACGAATCGGGGGTGGCGCACGGCCAGGAGCCCGGCGCCGACGTCGGCTTGTTCCTCACGCGCCACGGCGTGAAAGTCACGGTTTCCAGGCATGACGCCCAGGACGTGGACGTGGGCAACCAGCTGCTGTCGCGCGCCTTCGATGTTTCGGCCGACCTGATCGTGATGGGCGCCTGGGGCCACTCGCGCCTTCAGGAACTGGTGCTGGGCGGGGTCACGCGCACCATCCTCGAGTCGATGACGGTCCCGGTCCTGATGGCGCATTGAGCCCGCGCCGGGCCGGGGCGCGGCGCCTGACGCAATCGTGCGGCTCACATTTCTCGGCGCCGCCGGCGAGGTCACCGGCTCCTGCTACCTGGTCGACACCGGCGAGCTGAAGTTCCTGGTCGATTGCGGCATGTTCCAGGGCGGCAGCGCCGCCGACCGGAATAACCGGTCCTTCGCCTTCGATCCGCGCGACATCGCCTTCGTGCTGCTCTCGCACGCCCACATCGACCATTCCGGGCTGATCCCGCGGCTGGTGGCGCAGGGCTTCAAGGGCGCGGTGTACGCGACGCCCGCGACCTGCGAACTGCTGGGCGTGATGCTGCCCGACAGCGGCCACCTGCAGGAAAGGGAAGCCGAGCGCAACGGCGGCGCGCCGCTCTATACCGTGCAGCAGGCCCAGGCAAGCCTCGGGCGCCTGGTCGCAGTCGAATACGGCGCCGAGACGCGCCCGCACGGGTCGGTGCGCTGCACGCTCCGCGACGCGGGCCATATCCTCGGCTCGGCGATCGTGGAGGTCCGGGTGGGCAAGACGAAGATCGTGTTCTCCGGCGACCTCGGCCAGCCCGGCCATCCGATCGTCGAGGACCCGGCGTCGATCGCGGAAGCCGACGTGCTGCTGGTCGAATCCACCTACGGCGACCGCAACCACAAGAACCTGGTGCAGACGCTGGACGAGTTCGCGTTCGCACTGAACGACACGCTGGCAAGCAAGCGCGGCAATGTCGTCATCCCCTCGTTTGCGGTGGGGCGCACGCAGGACCTGCTGTATTTCATCGGCGAGCTGCGCCGCCAGGGCCGTGTGCGCGCGGCGGATGTCTATGTCGACTCGCCGATGGCCACGGCGGCGACGCGCATCACGCTGCGCTACGCCAGGATGCCGCACCTCGACCGGGTCCGCTTCACCGAGTCGCTGCAGGATTCGATGCGCATCAACTCGGTGCGCTCGGGCGCGATCATCATCTCGGCGAGCGGCATGTGCGAAGGCGGACGCATCCGGCATCACCTGCGCTACAACATTGCGCGCCCCGAATGCGCCATCGTGTTCGTCGGCTTCCAGGCCGCGGGCACGCTCGGGCGGCGCATCGTGGACGGGGCGAAGAGCGTGCGCCTGTTCCGGGAGTCCTACCCGGTGCGCGCCAAGGTGTTCACGATCAACGGCCTGTCGGCGCACGCGGACCAGCAGGCGCTGCTCGGCTGGCTGGCGCACTTCAAGCGGCCCCCGCGCCAGACCTGGGTGGTGCACGGCGAGCCGCTTGCCGCGCACGCGCTGCGGGACCAGATCGAAAAGCGCTTCGGCTGGCGCGCCGGCGTTCCCGCAAAGGGCGAAAGCGCGGCGCTCTGAGGTCGGCCGCGAGCCGAATTGACCGCGATCAAGCCCCGCGCGCCGGCACGGCGCACACTCGATCCATGTCTGCCGATCATGCGGTTGAGAGCACGGCGTTCAATGCGCGCGCGCTGCTGCTCGGCACGCGGCTCGAGCTGCGCGGCTGGCCGGAGAGCGAGACGCTCGCGCGCATCCCGCTCGCGGTGCGCGTGCCGGGCGGAGGAATCGCGGTGCTGTTCCGCTACGGCGTCGCGGTGCTGTTCGGCGTGGCGCCGGAGGCGGAGCGCGCGCTGCAGGAGCGCCTTGCGCCGCTGGTGGAGAACCGCTACGGCAGCGTCGAGGAGGAGACGCTGGCGATGCGCGTCGAGCCCGATCGCCCCGAGGGACTTGCGGAAGGCGCACTGGTGGTGCAATCGGGCGGCGTCGCGCGGCTGCAGCTGGTCGCCGACGTGCTCTCCAAGAGCGCCCTGCTGGGGCACTATGAGACACGCCTGGGCGCGGAGTTCGACCGCATCGAGCCATTCGCCGAGCAGCTCGAGCGCAGCGGCCGCAATCCCGGCCGCACGCGCGAACTGCTGAAGCGCATCGGCGGACTGCTGCGCATCGAGCAGCGCATGGTGGGTCGCGCGGAGATCGGCGACAAGCCGGAACTGCTCTGGGACCATCCGGAACTCGAGCGCCTCTACGCGCTGCTCGAGGCCGAGTTCGAGGTCCACGAGCGCCTCGCGGTGATGGAGCGCAAGCTGGACCTCGCGGGGCGCACCGTGCGCACGCTGGTCGACCTGATCAACGCACGGCATTCGCTGCGGGTGGAGTGGTACATCGTCGCGCTGATCGTGGTCGAGATCCTGCTCACGCTGTACGGCATGTGGTTCCGCTAGGTCCGCAGATGGCACGCGCGACGGTCATCCGCAAGAACGCCGCCGAGCTGCGCGTGGCGCCGAACCTGCGCGACCTGGACGCCGAGCGCGCCGCGTTTTCCTGGGATGCGGCGCGGCGCGAGCTGCAGGGGCTGCCCGGCGGCGGACTCAACATCGCTCACGAAGCGGTGGACCGGCACGCCTCCGGGCCGCGCGCGGCGCATGTCGCGCTGCGCTGGCTGGCCGCGTCCGGCGGCGTGCGCGCCATCTCCTACGCCGAGCTGGCGGGCGCCGTCAACCGGTTCGCAAACCTGCTGCGAGGCCTCGGAGTCGCCAAGGGCGACGCGGTGTTCGTGCTATGCGGGCGCATCCCGGAGCTCTACGCCGCGGTGCTCGGCGCGCTGAAGTGCGGCGCCGTGGTAGCGCCGCTGTTCTCCGCTTTCGGGCCGCAGCCGCTGAAGACCCGGGTCAACCTGGGGCGCGGCAAGGTGCTGGTTACTACCGCGTCCCTCTACGAGCGCCGGGTGAAGAAAGTGGCGGGCGAGATGCCGACGCTCGAGCACGTGCTGCAGGTGGATGGCGCGGATTTTCGGAGGATGTTCGATTCGAGTCCGGCTGAATTCGAAATCGAAAAAACCGTCCCCGAAGATCCTTCGTTCCTGCATTTCACCAGCGGCACCACCGGCATGCCGAAGGGCGCAGTGCACGTGCACGGCGCAGTGGTGGCGCATCATGCGACCGGCAAGTACGCGCTCGACCTGCACCCCGAAGACGTATTCTGGTGCACCGCCGACCCCGGCTGGATCACGGGCACCTCCTACGGCATTGTCGCGCCGCTCGCGCACGGCGTCACCAGCATCGTGGACGAGGCCGAATTCGACGCCGAGCGCTGGTACCGGATCCTGCAGGACGAGCGCGTCACCGTCTGGTACACGGCGCCGACCGCAATCCGCCTGCTGATGAAGGCGGGCGCCGGGATCGCGCGCCAATTCCGCTTTCCGCAGCTGCGCTTCGTTGCGAGCGTCGGCGAGCCGCTCAACCCGGAAGCGGTCTGGTGGGGCAAGGAAGTGCTCGGGCTGCCGATCCACGACAACTGGTGGCAGACCGAGACCGGCGGCATCATGATCGCGAACACGCCCGCGATGGACGTCAAGCCCGGCTCGATGGGCAAGCCGCTGCCCGGCATCGAAGCCTGTATCGTTCACAGGAAGAATTCCGGGATCGAAATCGTCGGCAACGACGACGTGGAAGGCGAGCTCGCGCTGCGCGCCGGCTGGCCCTCGATGTTCCGCGGCTATCTCGGCGAGGAGGCGCGCTACCGCAAGTGCTTCGCCGACGGCCTGTATCTCACGGGGGACCTCGCGCGCCGCGATGCGGACGGCTACTACTGGTTCGTGGGCCGCGCGGACGACGTGATCAAGTCCGCCGGCCATCTGATCGGACCGTTCGAAGTCGAGAGCGTGCTGATGGAGCACCCGGCGGTTGCGGAAGCAGGGGTGATCGGCAAGCCCGACCCGGTCGTCGGAGAAATCGTCAAGGCCTTCGTCTCGCTCAAGGCGGGTTTTGTTCCAGCTGAAGAACTGAAAATGCAATTGCTCGCGCACGCGCGCAAGCGCCTCGGGGCGGCGGTCGCACCCAAGGAAATCGCGTTCGCCGCGCAGCTGCCGCGCACGCGCAGCGGCAAGATCATGCGGCGCCTGCTCAAGGCGCGCGAACTCGGGCTGCCCGAGGGCGACCTCTCCACGCTGGAAGGGCCCACATGATCGCGCCTCCTCCCAGCGGCCCCGTCCCCTATGCCGAGGAGCTCGCGCTCGGCCTGCTCGCGGACATGCTGCGCGTGCGCCGGCTGGAGGAGAAATCCGCCGAACTCTATGGCGCGGGAAAGATCCGCGGCTTCCTGCACCTCTACGTGGGCGAAGAGGCGGTGGCCGCGGGCGCGATCCGCGCCCTCGAACCGCAGGACAACGTGGTGGCGACCTATCGCGAGCACGCGCACGCGCTTTTGCGCGGCATGCCGATGGGCGCGATCATGGCCGAGATGTACGGCAAGCAGGAGGGCTGCTCGCGCGGGCGCGGCGGCTCGATGCACCTGTTCGACGCCAGCACGCGGCTCTACGGCGGCAACGCGATCGTCGGCGGCGGCCTGCCGCTCGCGGCGGGCCTCGCGCTCGCCGACCGCCTGCGGCAGCGCGCCGGGCGCGTCACCGCCTGCTTCTTCGGCGAGGGTGCGGTCGCCGAGGGCGCGTTTCACGAGTCGATGAACCTCGCCGCGCTGTGGCGGCTGCCGGTGCTGTTCTGCTGCGAAAACAACCTTTATGCGATGGGCACCGCGCTGGAGCGCTCCGAGTCGCAGACCGATCTGTGCGTGAAGGCGGCGGCCTTCGGCGTGCACGCGATCAAGGCGGACGGCATGGACGTGGTCGCGGTGCACGAGGCCGCGGCGCGCGGGCGCGCGCAGGTCGCCGCGGGCGACCGGCCGTGCTTCATCGAATTCCTCACCTACCGCTTCCGCGCCCACTCGATGTTCGATCCGGAGCTCTACCGCGACAAGGCCGAAGTCGCGCAGTGGAAGACGCGCGGGCCGATCCATACCTACTCCGCGCGCCTCAAGGCGCAGGGCATGCTCACCGAGGAGCGGTTTCTCGAGATCGAGCGCGCCGCGCAGGAGGAAGTCGCGCAAGCGGTTGCGTTCGCCGAGGCGGGCACCTGGGAGCCGGTGGCGGACCTCGCGCGCGACCTGCACACGCCGGAGGGTCAATGAGCCGGATCTCCTACCGCGAGGCGCTGCGCCTCGCGCTGCGCGACGCGCTGGCGCGCGAGCCGCGCGCCTTCCTGATCGGCGAGGACGTCGGCAAGTACGGCGGCACCTATGCCGTGAGCAAGGGCATGCTCGATGAATTCGGTCCCGAGCGGGTGCGCGACACGCCGCTCTCGGAGCTCGGCTTCACCGGTATCGGCATCGGCGCGGCAATCGGCGGCATGCGCCCGATCGTCGAGATCATGACGGTGAATTTCAGCCTGCTCGCGCTCGACCAGATCGTGAACACCGCGGCGCTCTACCGGCACATGTCGGGCGGCCAGTTCTCGGTGCCGCTTGTGATCCGCACCAGCAGCGGCGCGGGCCGGCAGCTCGCCGCGCAGCATTCCCACAGTTTCGAGGCCTGGTTCGCGCATGTCCCGGGAATCCGGGTGGTTGCCGCAGCGAGCATCGAGGACGCGCGCGGCATGCTCTGGCCGGCCCTGCTCGACCCCGATCCGGTGATTGTGTTCGAGTACCCGGCGCTCTTCAACATGGAAGGCGAGTGCCCCGACGCGGTGGCGGTGGACATCCGCAGCGCGAAGGTCCGGCGCGAGGGCGCCCAGGTGAGTCTCATCACCTACGGCGCGAGCCTGCCCAAGACTCTCGAGGCGGCCGAGCAGCTCGCGCGCGAAGGCATCGACGCCGAAGTGCTCGATTTGCGCGTGCTGCGGCCGCTCGACGAGGCGGCGCTGCTCGCCTCGGTGCGCAAGACGCGCCGCGCGGTGGTGATCGACGAAAGTTGGCGCAGCGGCGGCCTCGCCGCGGAGGTGATGGCGCGCATCATCGAAGGGGCGTTCTACGATCTGGACGCGCCGCCGGCGCGCGTCTGCAGCGAGGAGGTGCCGGTACCCTATGCCAAGCATCTCGAGGACGCCGCGCTGCCGCAGGCCGGCAAGATCGTCGCCGCGGCGGAGCGCCTGGTGCGCGGGGCCGGCGCATGATCGAGTTCCGGCTGCCTTCGCTCGGCGCGGACATGGAGCAGGGCAAACTGCTCGAGTGGAAGGTTGCGCCCGGGCAGAAGGTCGTGAAAGGCGACGTGGTCGCGGTGGTCGATACCTCGAAGGCGGCGGTCGAGGTCGAGATCTGGGAGGCGGGAACGATGCACGAACTCATCGCGCTGCCGGGCGAGACTTACCCGGTGGGCGCGGTGCTCGCGCGGCTGCTCGCGCCGGGCGAGGCGCCCGGCGCTGCTGCGCCGCCCGCTGCCGCGTCCTCCCGCCAGCGAGCCTCGCCCGCGGCGCGCAAGCGCGCAGCCGAGCTGGGGCTCCCGATAGACGCTGTCGCTGGAACAGGTCCGGAGGGCGCCGTCACCTTGCAGGACGTCGAAACGGCGGCCGCAAAGAAGGTTACGGCGGCTCCTGCTGCGGAGGACAAGCAGGCGGCAATGCGACGTGCGATCGCAGCGGCGATGAGTCGCTCCAAGCGCGAGATCCCCCACTATTACCTTTCGGAGGCGATTGCACTGCGCAAGGCGGGCGCGTGGCTCGAGCGCGAGAATGCCGCACGCCCGGTGGCCGAACGCCTGCTGATGGCCGCGCTGTTTCTCACGGCGGTGGCGCGCGCCTGCGTGAGGCACCCGGAGATGAACGGCCATTACCGGGAGGGCGGGTTCGTCCCGGGCGCCGCGGTGCACCTGGGCGTGGCGATCTCGCTGCGCCACGGCGGGCTGGTCGCGCCTGCGATCCTGGACGCGCAATCGAAGAGCCTCGGCGAGCTGATGCGCGCGCTCTCGGATCTGGTGAAACGGGCGCGCGCCGGCAGCCTGCGCAGCTCGGAAGTGTCGAGCCCGACGATCACGGTGACCAACCTCGGCGACGAAGGCGTCGAGACCGTCCACGGGGTGATCTATCCTCCGCAGGTGGCGCTGGTGGGTTTCGGCAAGACGGGCGACCGGCCGTGGGTCGAGGAGGGCAGGTTGTGCGCGCTGCGCGCGGTGAGCGCGACGCTCGCGGCGGACCACCGCGTGAGCAACGGGCACCGCGGCGCGCTGTTCCTCGCCGAGATCAACCGCCTGCTGCAGGCGCCCGAGGCGCTGTGAAAGGCAGGCGAGCGTGAGCCAACAGGAGATCCGCGCGGCGGTCATCGGGGTGCTGAAGTCGATCGCGCCGGAGCTGGAGGAAGCCGAGCTCGCGCCGGAGCGTCCGCTGCGCGATCAGATCGACCTGGATTCGATGGACTGGCTCAATGTCATCGTCGCGCTGCACGAGCGCCTGCAGGTCGAGATCCCCGAATCGGACTATGCGAAACTGACCACGCTCGAGGCGGTCGTCGCCTACATCGGCGCCAGGCGCGCCGGCTAGCGCACGCTCAGAGGGTCTTCACGATCCGCACCATCGTCCGGTCCTCCGGCACCGGCTGAATCTCGAAACCCAGGGCGCGCACGAAGCGCAGCATTTCCCGGTTGGTGCTGAACACCGTGCCTTCCATGCGCTTCAGGCCGCGCGCACGCGCCGCGCCGAGCAGCGCTTCCATCAGCAGGCCCGCGATGCCGGATTTCTGCCAGCTGTCGGCGATCACGATGCCGAGTTCGCAATTTTCGCCGTCCGGGTCGGCGACGTAGCGCGCCTCGCCCACCACTTGCTCCCCGCCGCCGTCCTCGTAGGCGCAGACCAGCGCCAGGTGCCGGTCGTAGTCGACGTTGGTGAGGAAGTGCACCAGCTTGTCCGACGGCGAATGCACCCATTTCTGGAAGCGCAGATAGCGCGTCTCACCCGAGAGCCGCCTGATGAAGTCGCGTTCCAGGAGATCGTCGTCCGTGCGCACCGGCCGGATGCTGACGGACCGGCCGTCGCGCAGGCGCCGCCGCGTTACCAACTGCGCCGGATACTCGGCCATGCGCATTCATGCGCGCAGCGGCGCGACGTGCTCGTGCAGGAACCAGCGCCGGGTGACGATTTGCTGCGTGAACCAGTGCGTGCGCATCAGCAGCGACGCGGCGTACTGCCTGGCAAGCCCGGGCAGCCCGGGTTGCGCTACGGCGCCCGCGCGCGTCGCGCGGGCGCCGTAGCGCGCCTCGATTGCGGCTGCATATCCCGCCAGCCGCTGACGCGCGTAGTTGCCGCCGCAGGCCCGGATCGCCTCGGCCGCCAGCAGCGCCGACTCGACCGCCGGGCGGATGCCTTCGCCGCTTTCCGGGTAGGCGAGCCCGGCCGCGTCGCCGATCAGCAGCGCACCGTCGGCGTGCAACGGCCGTGCCGCGTGCGGATAGAGCAGGTAGGCGTGGCCGTTGCGCCGCGCGCCCGCGACATTCTGTTCGAGCACGCCTTCGCGCACCATGTGCGCGAGGAAGCGGTCGAAGTGCTCGCCAAGCTGCCGCGGCCCGCGCCGGCCGATGCCGACGTTCAGCCAGTCGCCCTTGCGGACCACCCACGCATAGCCGGCGAGGTCGGGGGAGAAGTACAGCTGTGGCGTGTCGCCGCGCACCGGCGAACGCGCCGCCTCCCCGGCGCTCAGCCGGACCTCGAACTCCTGCGCGCCGACCACCGACTCGGCGCGGCCCAGGTCTGCGCCGAGCGCGCGCGCCACGGGGCAGAAATGCCCGCCGGCGCCCACCAGCAGCGGAGTGCGCAGCGTGCCGTTCACGAGCCACTCGCCGCCGGCGCGCTCGAGCGACCCGAGGGCGGTCGCGGTGCGCAATTCCGCGCCGCTGCGCTGGAGCAGGTAATGGTCGAACTCGCGGCGCCGGATGCCGTAGCTCACCGGTGTTGCGCCGTGATCGTTGTATACCGGCGCTTCGCCCATGCGCGCGACGCGAAACCCGTGGATCGGCTGCAGCACCCGGCCGCGCCGGTAGTCTTCCAGGTCGAGGCCGAGGTTCGCGACCACGGCCGGCGTGATCCAGCCGGCGCAGGTCTTGTCGCGCGGGAAGGCGCGCTTGTCGAGCACCGCGACCGTGGCGCCTGCCGCGGCGAGCGCGCGCGCCAGCGTCGAGCCTGCGGGCCCGCCGCCCACGATCACCGCGTCGCGCCGCTCGAGCGCGCTCACGGGTAAAGATGGCGCCGCGTCGCCGGCAGGTCGTTGTTGCGATCGCGCGCGAACAGTACCTGGAAAAGCTGCATGCGGCCGGTGGTGAACGCGGCGATCGAACCGGCGAGGTACAGCTGCCAGGCGCGCGCGAACTCGGCGCCGCGCGTCGCGCGCACCTGGTCGATCGCGCCGAGGTAGCGCACCATCCAGTGGCGCAGCGTCTCGGCGTAATGCAGGCGCAGGTTCTCGACGTCGAGCACGCTGAAACTGCGGGGCTCGAAAAGCGCCATCATTTCGCCGAGCGAGGGCGGCTGCGCGCCCGGGAAGATGCGCCGCTCGATCCAGCCGTTCATGGATTCCGGGCGGTTGCGTCCGATCGTATGGATCAGGCCGAAGCCGTTCGGCGCGAGGCAGCGGTCGATCACCGCGCCGAGCGCGCGGTAGTTCTCGGGGCCGACGTGCTCGAGCATTCCGACCGAGACGAACGCGTCGCACTCGCCGCGCATGTTGCGGTAGTCGTCCTCGATGAAGCTGACGCGATCGCCGAGTCCCGCTTTTCGCGCCCGGTCGGTCGCGAAGCGCACCTGCTCGCGCGAAATGTTCCAGGCGTGCACCTCGACGCCGTATTCGCGTGCCATGTGCAGCGCGAAGCCCCCCCAACCGCAGCCCGCCTCGAACACGCGCTGGCCGCGGCGCAGCCGCAGCTTGCGGCACACGTGGTCCATCTTGGCGCGCTGCGCCGCCTCGAGCGGCATGCCGGCCTCGGGGAAGTAGGCGCAGGTGTACTGCATCGACTCGCGGTCGAGCCACAGCGCGTAGAAATCGTTGCCGAGGTCGTAGTGCTGCTCGATGTTGTCGCGCGCCGCATCGATCGAGCGCGAGCGCGGCGTGATGTCCGACCAGAGCCGCCACAGCGGCGAGGCATTGGCGCTGCGGCCGGCCTCCAGCGCGGCGTAGGTGCGCTCGAGGAAGGTCACGAGGTCGCCTTCCACCTCGATTCGGCCAAGACTGTAGAGGTCGCCGAAATGCAGCGCCGGATCGCGCACCACCTGCCACAGCGCGGCGCGGTCGCGGATCAGGACCCGCACTCCGCTGTCCTCGCCCGCGCTGCTGCCGTCCCAGAGCACGATCGAATACCCGGCGTCCGGCAGCGCCGCCATCAGGATGCGCAGCAGCCAGCGCTCGAACGCCGAGGCGGCGCCTGCCGTGGCACTGCCGGGCTGGAGCGCCCTGCCGGTCATGCGCTCGGTGGTCATGCGCTGGGTGGGCATACGCAGCCTCCTATTTTCTTAGGCTAGGCGCGCCGGTCAAGAGCCGCTTGACCAGGGTCAAAAGGGGGTCATGCGCCGCCCCTCGCCTAGGTAGATGAAACGACGGCGGTTTTTCCGCGGCCGGGATTGACGGAAGTCAAGAGGCGCGGCGCGGATTCTGGGAGCATCCGGACATGCTCACATTGGAAGATTGCATCGGCCTGAGCGGCCTGACCGAGGAGGAGATCCTCGCCATCGCCCAGCACGAACATATCCCGGAAATGGCCGCCACCGAGCTCGGCAATTACCTCTGCCACTCGCCGGAGGGAGAGCTGTGCATCAAGGCGATGATCAGGGACGACATCGCACGC
>MEQQ01000027.1:19939-28842 GCA_001770285.1 Betaproteobacteria bacterium RBG_16_66_20 | reverse complement strand
CGCGCTGCGACGATCGGCGGCGCGCGCAGATGCGCATGCCGGAGCGGCGCGCGAACTGAGCGCCTGCGGGCTGCCGATCGTGGACCTCATCCATGAGCGGCGCTCGGTGCGCGCTTACACCGACCAACAGGTCGACGAGCCGCTGCTGCGCGAACTGCTCGATGCCGCCGTGCATGCGCCAACCGCCATGCATCTGGAGCCGTGGGCCTTCGCGATCGTCCAGGACAAGGCCGTATTGAAGCGCTACTCCGAGCGCGCCAAGTCGATCCTGCGCTCACCGGGCGGCGCGGTCGGCTGGGGCTCGAGCGGCCGCGCGCCGGGCGATCACCCCGCCATGCTCGACGATCCGGCCTTCAACATCTTCTACGACGCGGGCACGCTGATCGTGGTTTGCCGCAAGCAGGGCGGGCCGTTCGCCGATGCCGATTGCTGGCTGGCGGCGCAGAACCTGATGCTCGCCGCGGCGGCGAAAGGGCTCGCTACCTGCTGCATCGGCTTCGCCGTTTCGGTCCTGAACACGGCTGCGGTGAAGCGGGAACTCGGCATTCCCGCCGAGGGCGCGGCGGTGGCGCCGATCGTCGTGGGCTATGCGCGCGGCGCCAGCCCTGCCGCGCCCCGCAAGGCCCCCGAAATCCTGGCCTGGGTCAGGCAGTGAAGGCGAGGCGGATCGTCGCCGGCGTGCTGGTCGTCCTGGGTGCGGTGCTGATGTTCGCCGCGCCCGAGACCGAGTCGCTCAGCGGAGCGATCGCCATGGGCCTGGGCGTGCTGATCGAGAGCGCGGGAATCGCGCTCGAGCGGCGCCGACGCTAGCGCGGCTGCTAGCCGCTCTCGGTCCGGTCCGGCGCATGCGACTTGACGTCGCCGCGCTGGCGCCGGGCGTGGTCCTCCAGCTTGCGCCGGGCGGCGTCGAAAGCATCGCGCACGGCGACGAACGCGTCTTCGTTGCGCTCGCGGTTGATCGCGATTTCCGCGCCCGCGACCTTGATGTCGATCCGCACCACGAACTCCTTGCCCTGCTGCTTGTGGCGGGCCGCGGTCTCGATCACCACGCGGCAGCTCATGACGTGCCGATGGAATTGCCCGAGTTTCGAGGCCTTCTCGCGAACCGCGGCCTCGAGGGCCGCCGAATGCGCCATGCCGCGAAATGTGATCTGGATCGGAAGTTCCATTGCGTCCCCCGGTGAGAACCGGCACACTTGCCAGCAGCTGCAGCATAAACGGTACCGGCATCGGGTCGTTTGACATCGATCAACCTGCACCGGGTGCCGGCGTGATTTCCTTATGCGCATGGATCCAATGAAGGCGGCGGCGCTGTCCGCAGAGCAGCTTCGCCGGCGCTGCGACCCTGCGCGCTTCGAGTTCCGCACCACCGGGGAGTTGGCCGATCTGGCCGATGCGCCGGGGCAGGCGCGCGCTACCGGCGCGATCCTCTTCGGCGTCGATATCCAGCGCGAGGGCTACAATCTCTTCGCCATGGGCCCCGAGGGGCTCGGGCGACGCACCATGGTGCGTCGCATCCTGGAGCAGCAGGCGCAGGGCAGCGCCGTGCCGCCCGACTGGTGCTATGTGTTCAATTTCGCGACCCCGCACCGGCCATGCGCCCTGAAGCTGCCGCCCGGCCGTGCACCGAAGTTCCAGCAGGACATGGAACGTCTGGTCGAAGACCTGCGCGCGGGCATTCCGGCGGCCTTGGAGACCGACGAGTACCGCACGCGCCTGAAGGAAATCGAGACCGGCTTCAATCAGCGCCAGGAGCAGGCCCTCGGAGCGGTCGGCGAGCACGCGCGCAAGGACGGCATCGCGCTGCTTCGCACGCCGGCCGGTTTCGGGTTTGCACCCGTGAGCAAGGACGCGGTCATGAGTCCGGAGGACTTCCAGAAACTGCCGCAGCCCGAGCAGGAGCGCCTGCAGGAGAGGATCGCGGCGTTGCAGGAAGAACTCGAAGCGGTGATCCACGAGGTGCCGAAATGGCGCCGCGAGTCGCAGAGGAAGCTGCGCGATCTGAATCGCCAGGTCAACAGCGCCACGGTCAGGAGCCTGATCGAGGAACTCGAAGGCGAGTACCGCGAAGTGCCCGACGTCGCGCGCTACCTGGGAGAGCTGCGCGAGGACGTGCTCGACCACGCCGATTACTTCCAGCAGCCGAAAGAGGGCGAGCGGCCGACGCTGTTCGGCATTCCGCTGCCGGTTTCCGAGGGCGGCGAGGCGCCGTTGCGCCGCTACCTCGTGAACGTGCTGGTGGAGCATTCGGGCGCCACGGGGGCGCCGATCGTCTGCGAAGAGAACCCCACGCACGACAACCTGGTGGGGCGCATCGAGCACATCGCGCAGATGGGCACGCTGGTCACCGACTTCTCGTTGATCAAGGCGGGGGCCCTGCACCGGGCGAACGGCGGCTACCTGGTGCTCGAGGCGATGAAGCTCCTGACGCAACCGTTCGCATGGGAGGCGCTGAAGCGCAACCTGCGCTCGCGCGAGATCCGCACCGAGCCGCTCGGCCAGGCGCTCAGCCTGATCAGCACCGTGTCGCTGACGCCGCAGCCGATCCCGCTCGAGGTGAAAGTGGTGCTGGTGGGGCCGCGCATCATCTACTATCTGCTGCACGCCTACGACCCGGAGTTCGCCGAACTGTTCAAGGTGGCGGCGGATTTCGAGGATGATTTCGACCGCGGGCCGGCGGCCGACCTGCTCTACGCGCGCGTGGTGGCGACCATCGCGCGCCGCGAGCAGCTCCGCCCGCTGGACCGGGAGGCCGTGGCGCAGGTGATCGAATACGCCGCACGCGCCGCCGGCGCCGCCGAGAAACTCTCGGCCAACCTGGAGAGCCTCTCGGACCTGCTGCGCGAATCGGACTACTGGGCCGGATCGGCCGGGCGCGCGGTGGCCACCGCCGCCGACGTGCAGCACGCGATCGACGCGCAGGAGACGCGCGCCGGCCGCCTGCGCGACCGCGTGCACGAGGCGATCCTGCGCGGCACTCTGCTCATCGATACGCGCGGCGAGCGCGTCGGACAGGTAAACGGGCTCGCGGTCACCGAACTGGGCGGCAGGGCCTTCGGCGTGCCGCACCGCATTACGGCGCGCGTTCGCCTGGGCGGGGGCAAAGTGCTCGACATCGAGCGCGAGTCCGAACTCGGCGGGCCGATCCATTCCAAGGGGGTGCTGATCCTCTCGGGATTTCTTACGGCGCGCTATGCCGCGCGCCGCGCTCTGGCGCTTGCCGCGAGCCTGGTGTTCGAGCAGAGCTACGGCGGTGTGGAGGGCGACAGCGCTTCCTCGGCGGAGCTGTGCGCGCTGCTATCGGCGATCGCCGACGTCCCGCTGCGCCAGTCGCTCTCGGTGACCGGCTCGGTCAACCAGCACGGCGACGTGCAGGCGGTCGGTGGCGTGAACGAAAAGATCGAAGGCTTCTTCGACATCTGCCGGGCGCGCGGACTCACGGGCGAGCAGGGCGTGATCATCCCGGCCTCGAATGTTCAGCACCTGATGCTGCGCGCCGACGTGGTGCAGGCCGTGGCCGATGGGCAGTTCGCGGTCTACCCGGTGACCTCGATCGACCAGGCGGTCGAGCTGCTCACCGGGGTGCCGGCGGGCGAGCGCGACGCGCTGGGCGCGTTCCCGCAGGGCAGCGTGAATTTCAGGGTCGAGCAGAAGCTGTTCGAGTTCGCGGCGCTCTCGCGCCCGACGGAGACGCGCAGCAAGACGCGCAGGGGTTTGCGCAGCCGCCCGCCCGGCTGATGGATACCCTGCGCAGCCTGACGGCTGCGGACGGCGCCGCGATTGCCTATCGCCGCTGGCAGGCCGGGGCTGCGGCGGGCGTCCTGGTGCTGCTGCACGGCCTGGCGAGCAACATGAGCCGCTGGTCCGAGTTCGTCGCCCGCACGAATCTGAAGGACCATTGGAACATCCTGCGGCCGGACCTGCGCGGGCAGGGCGGATCGGTCTGGCGCGGACGCATCGGCATGGCGGAGTGGTGCGCCGATCTCGGCGCGCTGCTCTCGGCCGAAGGGGCGGAGCGCGCGGTCATCGGCGGGCACTGCCTCGGGGCCAACATCGCGCTGGAGTTTGCCGCGCGCCATCCACAACGGGTTGCCGGGCTGGTCCTGATCGAACCGATGCCGCGCGCGGCGCTGAGCGGCGCGCTGCGCACGGTCGCGCGGCTGCGGCCGCTGCTCGCGGGCCTCGCCGGATTCGCGCGCGGTCTGAATGCGCTCGGCCTGCACCGGCGCCGGCTGGCGCCGCTGGATCTGGAGCTGCTCGACCGGGAAACGCGCGCCGCGCTGGCGCAGGGCGCGGCGGGCGAGGCGCTGCTCGAGCGCTACGCTTCGCCGCTGCTCGACCTGCGGACCACGCCGAGCGCAGCCTATCTGCAGGCCCTCGCCGCGACCACCGGGCGCTCCCCGCAAATCGCCGCGATCCGCGCGCCGATCCTCGCGCTCGTGTCGGCGCGCAGCACCTTTACCGATGCTGCGCGTACGCGCGGATACCTTGCGGCGGCCCCGGACTGCACCATCGAGCAGCTCGACGCCCGCCACTGGATCCCGACCGAGCAGCCCGATGCAATGCGCGCCGCGATCGAGCGCTGGATGGGACGCAGGTATGCTGCTTGACCGGGATCAAGCTCCCGCGCAGGCGGGCGCGGGATGCTTATGAGCATGCGCAAGCGCATCGTGATCGAAGTGGCGCCGGCCCAGCGGGAGCGGGGGGCGCTGGAAGCCGCGGCGGCGCTCGCGGATCGCGTGGGCGCGGAACTGGTCGGCCTGTTCATAGAAAACCCGGACCTGCTGCGCTTCGCCGCGCTGCCGTTCGCGCATGAAATAGGGTTCGCCTCGGCACAGCGGCGCAGGCTGGACGTCTCGGCGCTGGAGCGCGCGCTGCGCGCGCACGCCGCCGACGCCGAGCGCGCCCTCGCGGGCACCGCGGGACGCAGCGCGGTGCGCTGGTCGTTCCGTGTCGCGCGCGGCCTGGCCTCGAGGGAACTGCTCGCCGCCGCCATGGGAGCCGCGGCCGAAGCGACGGCGCGCGACCTGCGCCTGCTGCTGCTGGGTGACGGCGGTTCCGCGGCAACGCGCTGGGCGGAGCAGGCGCGCGAGCAGCTCAGAGGCGGGCGCGATGGCGGCGAGGATGCGATGCGTCTCTCGCTGGTCCATTCGGCGAATCTGGCCGAGCTGGCCGGCGCGCTGCAGCAGGATCTGCCCGGCGTCGTGGTCCTGCTGGGCGATGCGGCCGTGCTTTCGCAAACCGACCTGCAGGCGTTGCTGCGCGAGACGGCGGCGCCGGTGCTGGTCCTTCCCGGCCGCAGCGCGGCTGGGCGGCGCTAGCTTCTAATAATCGGACTCGGCCTGCGGGGAGGCGTTCCCCGCGGGCGTGCGAACGCTGGCAATCATGCAATCGGTCGTAAGCACCAGGCCCGCGATCGAGGCGGCGTTCTGCAGCCCGCTGCGGGTCACCTTGCAGGGGTCGAGCACGCCCATCTTCACCAAGTCGCCGTACTCCCCGGTTGCCGCATTGAAGCCGAAGTTGCCTTCGGCCTCCACGACGCGCGCCAAGACGACTGAAGGCTCCTGGCCTGAATTGGTGACCAGCTGGCGCAGCGGGTCTTCCAGCGCGCGCATCACGATGCGGATGCCGGCGTCCTGCTCGGGGTTCGCGCCGCGCAGTTTCTTGCAGCGCGCGCGCGCGCGCAGCAGACCGACGCCGCCGCCGGGCAGCACGCCTTCCTCGACCGCGGCGCGCGTGGCGTGCAGCGCGTCCTCGGTGCGCGCCTTGCGCTCCTTCATCTCGGTCTCGGTGGCGCCGCCGACGTTGATCACCGCGACGCCGCCGGAGAGCTTGGCGGCGCGCTCGTGGAGCTTCTCCTTGTCGTAGTCGCTGGTCGCTTCCTCGATCTGCTGCTTGATCATGCCGACGCGCGCCGCGATCGCCTTGGGATCGCCGCGGCCGCCGATGATGGTGGTGTCGTCCTTGTCGACCTCGACGCGCTTGGCGTGCCCGAGGTCCTCGGGGAGCGCCTTCTCCAGCGTGCGGCCGGCCTCCTCGGCGATCACCTGCCCGCCGGTGAGGACCGCGATGTCCTCGAGCATCGCCTTCCTGCGGTCGCCGAAGCCGGGCGCCTTGACCGCGCAGGCCTTGATGATGCCGCGCAGCGAGTTGACCACCAGCGTGGCGAGCGCTTCGCCCTCGACCTCCTCGGCGATCACCAGCAGCGGCTTGCCGAGCTTGGCGACCTGCTCGAGCAGCGGCAGCAGCTCGCGGATGGAGCTGATCTTCTTGTCGTGGATCAGGATCAGCGCATCCTCGAGGATGACGCGCTGCTTTTCGGCCTCGTTGATGAAGTAGGGCGAGAGGTAGCCGCGGTCGAACTGCGTGCCTTCGACCACCTCGAGCTCGCTCTTCAGGGTCTTGCCGTCCTCGACCGTGATGACGCCTTCCTTGCCGACCTTCTGCATCGCCTCGGCGACCATCTCGCCGATCCCCTCGTCGTTGTTGGCCGAGATGCTCGCGACCTGCGCGATCTCGGTGCGCGTGGCGCAGGGCCTGGCGAGCTTCTTCAGCTCCCCGACCACCGCGTCCACCGCGAGGTCGATGCCGCGCTTGAGGTCCATCGGGTTCATGCCGGCGGTGACGAACTTCATGCCCTCGACGACAATGCCAGCAGCGAGCAGCGTCGCGGTCGTCGTGCCGTCGCCGGCGACCTCGGCGGTCTTGGCCGCCACCTCGCGCGCCATCTGCGCGCCCATGTTCTCGAACGCATCCTCCAGTTCGATCTCCTTCGCCACCACGACGCCCGAATTGATCACCTGCGGCGGGCCGTAGGAGCGCTCGAGCACCACGGTGCGCGCCTTGGGGCCGAGCGTGACGCGCACCGCGTCCGCCAGGGTATTGATGCCCTTCAGAATTTTGTGGCGTACCTGCTCGCCAAAAAGGATCTGTTTGGCCGCCATGGCGTTCTCCGCTAATCGGCCGCGCGGCTCCAGCGCACGCGCAGCAGATTGTCCTGGTGGTTGTACGACAGGCTCAGCGCGCCCTTGAACGAGCTCTCGAGCGCGTGCGCGATCCGGCGCGCGAGGTGCACCGACGTCGTGGTGACCAGCACGCCGCCTTTCGCGGCGTCGATTGCCATGATGCGTTCGAGCGGATGCGTCGTTTTCTCGCGTTGCTCGCAGTGCCTGACGCGGCCGAGGACTTCGTCGCGGTGCGCGCTGAAGAAGGCTCCGGTCATGGAGATGTACCCCGCCGGGCTGCCCTCGGCGATGCGAAGGCATGCCGGGCAGCGGCGCTTTTCCGCGCCGGCGGGCGCCGCGGCCCAGATCCAGCGCCCTTTCCGGAACACCGCTCCGCAACCCGTGCAGTGCACCGCTCCGCGCGGTTTCACCCCCGGCCGGTAGGCGTCGTCGCTCGCGCCTTCCAGCATCTGCATCCTGCGGTAGCGATAGGGTCCTCGTTCCCGTCTCATCTGAAATCCTTCGCGGCGTTTCCTGTCTGCAAACGATATTGCTACGGCAGGCATATCGTGTTGATCAGGATCAAAAGGGGCCGGATGCCATCCGAGGAGCATGGTCGGATGGAATCTCTGATCGCCGCGCTGCGCGATCCGGCGAGCTACCCGCATCCGGTGGCATGCGTCGAGGTCATCGAGACCCACATTTCCTGGGTGCTTCTGGCCGGTGCGTACGCCTACAAGGTGAAAAAGCCCGTGCGCCTGCCGTTTCTCGACTTCAGCACGCTCGAGGCGCGGCGCCGCTACTGCGAGGAAGAACTCCGCCTCAACCGGCGCACCGCTCCGGAGCTGTACCTCGAAGTGGTGCCGATCGCGCATACCGCGCGCGGCCCTGCGGTCGCGGCGCCCGGCGAGCCGATCGAATACGCGGTGAAAATGCGCCGCTTCGCCGCCGATGCGCTTGCCGAAGACCTGGCGCGGCGCGGCGCGCTCGGGCCGGTGCAGATCGATGCGATTGCCGCCGTGCTCGCTGGGTTCCACGCCGCGGCGCCACGCGCGCGAGCGGCCGACGGCTATGGCACCGCCGCGCAGATTGCGCAGCCCGCGATCGGAAATTTCGACCAGATCGCGGCGCCCGGCGCGGAGTCCGGGGCCCGGTTGGAGCGGCTGCGTGCCTGGACTGAAGGCGAATGCCGGCGGCTCCAACCCGTATTCGCGGCACGCCAGGCCGGCGGCCATGTGCGCGAATGCCACGGCGACCTGCATCTGGGCAACATCGCCTTCATCGACGGCCGCGCGGTGCCGTTCGACTGCATCGAATTCGATCCGGCGCTGCGCTGGATCGACGTCATGAGCGAGGTCGCGTTCCTCGTCATGGATCTGCTCGCCCACCGGCTCGCGGGCGCCGCATGGCGGCTGCTGAATCTCTGGCTGGAAGCGACCGGCGACTACGAGAGCATCGCGGTGCTGCGCTTCTACCTCGTTTATCGCGCCATGGTGCGCGCCAAGATCGCGCGCATCCGCGGCTCGGATGAGGCGTTTCGCCTCTACCTCGCGCTCGCGCAGTCCTTGGCCAGGACTGCTCCGGCGTCGCTCCTGCTGATGCACGGCCTGTCCGGCTCGGGCAAGACGACGGTCTCGCAGGCCGCGCTCGAGCGCCTGGGCGCGGTGCGCTTGCGCTCGGACGTCGAGCGCAAGCGCTTGCACGGGCTTGCGCCGGAGGCGAGGACCGGGGCCGGGCTGGAGGGCGGCATTTATGCGGCAGCCGCGAGCCGGCGCACCTACGCCCATCTTGCTGGCCTCGCCGCCGGCATCCTCGAGGCCGGCTACCCGGCGATCATCGATGCGGCGTTTCTCCAGCGCGCGCAGCGCGAGCTGTTCCGTCGCCTGGCCGAGCGCCTCGGCGCGGCCTGCCTGATCGCGGCCTGCACGGCGCCGCAAGCGACACTGCGCCAGCGCGTCA